>JBDRLB010000055.1:0-11503 GCA_043813365.1 Microcaldota archaeon
GACAAAATCCACCGCTGGCTATACGAATACGGCTGGCTCTCGAATGTCACGGACATGTTCTTCCCGCTCTTCACGACGAAGCTGCGTGATTACCTGAAAATCAAATGCAAATCGGAGGAGGAAATCAGCGCCCATTTCGTCACCCTCACATCACCCGAGGAGGAAACAATTGCGATGAATGAGACCAAGGGCTTCCTTAGGATCGCGATGAAAATACAGAATGATGATTACCACCGGGACTTATTCTCAAAAGGGAATGATTTGGAGGAAAACGCGAGGGGGGAGATAAAGCGCCTCATCGAGGAACATTGGAAAAGCTACGTCCACCTGAAATTCATGTACCACGGCACAACTGAAAGGATGGATGCGCTTCCATACTATGAGCAGCTCTCCCACTTCTTCCAAGAGAACCGCAATGCAGCGGAGGAGCGCGTGAAACTGGATGAGGAGTTCAAGGCGAAAATATTGGAGAAGGAGAGGCTGTTCGAAGCGCTGAAGGTGGATGCCTACCATAGGCACCTTTTCCGCATCTTCTCCGAATTCATGGTCACTAAATGGTACCGCAGGAATGCGCAGATACTCACATGGTACCGGCTTGACCCGGTTTTCAGGGAGATCGGGAAAAGGAATTCCATAGAGGCAAACCAGGTGCGGTTCATGCTCCCTGAGGAGATTAAGGAAATGCTGCTCGATGGGAAAGTGGATAGGGAGGAAATCCTCAAGCGCACGGAATTCTGCGCCCTTTATGTGGAGGAAGGAAAGGAATACGTCTGCATTGGGAAGGAGGCAAAGAAATTGGAGGCGCTTGTTGAAACCGAAGTTCATGGCCCGGTTTCGGAGCTGAAGGGGCAATGCGCCTGCCTGGGAAAAGCAAAAGGAAGGGTGAAAATCATCCAGGGCGCGAAAGATATGCACAAATTCCACATTGGCGACATTCTCGTCGCTTACGCAACCGATCCCGACATTGTTCCTGCAATGAAAAAGGCAGCTGCGATAATCACCGATCAGGGCGGTGTTACCTGCCATGCGGCAATTGTCTCCCGCGAACTGAACATCCCCTGCGTTATTGGCACCAAAATTGCGACAAAAGTTCTGAAGGACGGAGATATGGTTGAAGTTGATGCAACTAAAGGAATTGTGCGCAGGATCAAACAATGAGCAATCTGATCCGTCTGGCAATAGCCGTTTCGTCTCGTTTTTTATTCCATTCAACCTAACTTAATTATGCTTTTTGAGGAGGAATTCGAGGAGGTTTCGGATGGGCAATGAAAAACTCGTTTCAGAAATCAGGCGGGAGCTTAGAAGGCATGCTACTGAGAAGCAGAGGAAGGGCGCGTTTTATTATTTCAAGGAGAAAATCAAGCCCATCGGGGCAAAACTCCCGGAAGTAGGGAGAATTGCGAAGGAATTTGACAGGAAGCATTACGCGGATTTAGGGCTCGTTTCCCTGCTGAATTTATGCAGCGAATTGCAGAAGGGAGGATGGTTCGAGGAGCAGATCATTGCGGGCTACCTTGCGGATTTCCACCGGAAGGAATTTACCCAGGAAACGTTTGGCATTTTTGAGGGCTGGGTAGATGATCATGTTGACAACTGGGCGAACTGCGACAATTTATGCAATCATGCTGTAGCGGCGTGCGTGGAAAAATACCCCGCACTTCTGGATGAGCTTAAAAAATGGACTTCCTCGGAAAACAGGTGGAAAAGGAGGGCTGCAGCTGTAACTTTGATTTTGCCCGCAAGGCATGGAAAATTCCTTAAGGAAGTTCTGGAGATTGCTGAAAGGAACATTTATGATAAGGATGATATGGTTCAGAAGGGCACAGGCTGGCTTCTTAGGGAGGCTGCGAAAAAGCATGAGGATGAAGTGTTTGCATTCCTCCTGAAGCACAAGGATGCGGGCAGGACGCTGTTGAGGTATGCGGTTGAAAGGTTCCCGGGAAAGCGGAAAAAAGCGGTATTGGTGTAAGGCGTTTTTGCCCAATTTTGCCATTTGGGAAAAATTGCGTGCTTATAAATGCTGCCTCGCAGGATCGTTTAATGCGTCATTTTATAAACAATAATCCGTTTAAATCATACCTTATTTTCCTATTCATCAAACGGGGAATTAAATTATGGGTTTTCAAAAACTAGGCTTGAGTGAGAACATATTGAAGGCAGTGAAGGATTTGGGCTTCACTGCCCCTACCGACATCCAGAGGGAGTCGCTTCCATTGCTTCTTCAGGGAATAGACCTCATCGGCCAGGCGCAGACCGGCTCGGGGAAAACAGCCGCATTCGCCATTGCAATTCTCGAGCAGCTGAAGCCCGCAAGGCACGTAGAAGCGCTCGTGCTGGAGCCCACAAGGGAACTCACGCTGCAGGTGGCAAACGAATTCCGGGAGCTTGGGAAATATTCCCCGCATTCCGCGGTTCCTATTTACGGGGGCGAGGACATTGGGCGCCAGTTCCGTGCTCTTGAAAAAGGCGGCCAGATAATCGTTGCAACCCCCGGAAGGCTCTTTGACCACATGGAACGCGGGACAATCAACCTCTCCCGCGTGAAGATCCTTGTGATCGATGAGGCGGACCGCATGCTGGACATGGGTTTCATTGATGACATCCGCCGGATCCTGGCGGAGCTGCCGAAGGATAGGCAGACGATGTTCTTCAGCGCGACGATGCCCGACACAATAATCGCCCTTGCAAGGGAAAGCACGAAAACCCCCGAAATAGTCAACGTCTCACAGGACAAGATCACTGTCGAAAAGATTACGCAGCATTATGCGATGTGCGACCCGCGCCACAAATTCCCCGTGCTGATACACCTGCTCAAGGAAAAGAACCCCAAGCTGGCGATCATTTTCACGCGAACCAAAAGAGGCGCCGATTCACTATTCTACGGGCTTGAGCGGAGGCACCTCAAAGCAGTGCTCTTGCACGGCAACCTCACCCAATCCCGCAGGGACCATTCGATGCATTCGTTTCGGAACATGCATGCGAACATCCTTGTCGCGACAGATATTGCAGCGAGGGGGATAGACGTTGACGATGTCGAACTAATAGTGAACTACAACATGCCAGAGGACCACATGGTTTATGCACACCGCATAGGCAGGACCGCGAGGGCGGGCAAATCCGGCGAATCCGTCACTTTTGTCACGAATGTGGAGGAAAAGAGGCAGCTTGACCAATTCTCAAGGGCGCTTAAATGCAATATTAACGAACTCCTGACGCAGGGGATGAACCTGCCTGAGCTGAAGGAGGAGTACGAGTACCGCGGGTTTGGCAAGCGCCCTGAAAACATGTCTCGGTTTTCGGACCGCGACGACCGGGGCCGCGGAGGGCGGCCTTCGTACCATCGCGGCGGAGAGAGGCGCGGGTCTTCGCAAGGGGGTCATTCTGGCCGTTCCCAGCACGGGTCGCGCCACCAGGGCTCCCATTCATCCGCACACAATAGGAACTACCGGAGGTAGGGACCGCATGCTTGAACTAATAAATTTCTTCTCCACCCTTGACGATCTGCTAGTTGTTGCGGGGGTTATACTAATCGGCCTTGGAGAGACGATGCTCGGTATCGCGCTCGCATTCATAGGGGTCGCAATTATGTTCGGCAAAGGGGAAATACTGGTTCCGATAAAATAATTCCTTATTTGTTTAATCAATGAAACCGAGTTAGTCTTCAATAAAACAATAACCTGCAATAGCCAGTTTTAAAGTATGTTTGCCGGTGATCAATACGGAAAAACCCGATTTCGAGCTTACCTGTATTTTCCTGATCGCAGCGGGATTACTTGTATTCGGGGTAACCGGCGACATGGTGTATGGTTTGATGCTATCCGGAGCCGGATTCCTTCTAATGTTTTTCAAAGGCGAAATTGGGCCAGTACACAAGCCGGGGGGCAGGAAAAAAACAACCAGCAGCCCCGAAGAGAATAGCCCATCCTATAGTGGCGGGTTTTATGATGATGGTGATTGATCATCTTGGTTTATATCCGCTGAATCCCTTGCTTGCCTTCTCTCCCCAGAATGAAGGCAGCGAATTGGAAACGAATCCCCGGAACTCATCGGAATAAACATACGTAAGAGTTTGCTTCTTATCCGCATTCCTCTCGAAATATTCCTGCGCACCCTCATACACTTCCTTGATTTTCTTCCTCTCAAAATCCTTCTGCAAAAGCGAGCTCTTCCTCAAAAGCAGGTAATCCGCCTGCCTGATCGCATTCACGTCCAGGTTAGCTGAATTCTGCGAGATGAAAAGCACGCTGAGGTCCTTGTGCCTTGAAATAAGCAGCAGCTCGCTGAGCACCTTGTTCGCATCCCTCATTGCATCCCTTGCAGAAAACAGTATGCCTCCCTCGTCAACCAGCACGAACGAATTGTTCTCTATTTCCGCTATGTTCCCAACCGCCTTGATGTAGCCGGGCATTGACTCCTTCTGGAATCCCATTGCCGCAACTTTGCGGTTCCTCCTTGCCTTCACATTCTCCAGTATGCGCATTCCAAGTGCGCTCTTTCCCGTGCCCCTTGCACCCAAAATTATTCCCACAGTGCTTTTTGATGACAGTAGCATCTTTTCAAACGCGCCAAAATCCCCGGAAATCGTTTTTTCAATTGCGAATGGGGAGTATCCCGCCTCCTTCCTGGGCCTTTTTGCCATCTCCGCTTTTTCAATCCCCAAGCTGACAATTTTACGGGTTATTTTTCCAACTGCCCAGACAACCGCCTCGAAAGCCTTCCTTAAAGGCCAGCCTACCGCTTTTGCAAATTTATACCATTTGGATGCGGGCTTTTTTACCATAGTCAAACCTTATACTCGAAATAATCGTCCCATGGGTTCTCCAGCTTCATCATCTGCGCAACAGAAAGATGCTCCATCCTCTTCCGGAAGGGGCGCATGCTGTTCCCGTGTGCGGAAATTGCGACGTTGATCCGGTTCTTCCTCATCCACGGGATCAGCTCATCCATGAATTCAAGCACGCGCTTTTCCACCATCGGCATATTCTCCCCGTTGGGGGGCCTGTTGTTGTAATCGCGCCTGAGCACCTGCAGCTTTTCCTCCCCGTATTTTTCCGCGTATGCGCGATGGGAGCTTCCCGAAAGGTCACCATAGCTCCTTTCAATCATCCTATCATCGCAGTAAATGTGCGTGCACTCCGGATGGTATTTAAGCACGGCGGAGAGCGTATCGACAGAACGCGACAAGTGTGTATGAAATGCGACCTCGAATTTCTTCCCCTTCATTTTTTCCGCAACCCTTTCCGCCTGCCCCTTCCCAAAATCCGTAAGTTTCGAGTCCTTCCATCCCGTGAAAAATTTGTTCTTATTATAAAATGTCTGCGCATGCCTGAAGATGTAAATCGCCGGCGATCTGCTTCCGCCCCCAATTGCTGCGTTCCTCCAATTGTCAACCCTGAATTCCGAACGGCGCATGATTCTACTTTGTCGCAACGGCTCTTTAAGGCTTTTGCTAGGCTTTTTGCGAGGATCATTGCAAACCGAAAAAAAAACACTTCCTCCCATGGTGCTTTTTCTTCGGGTGCTGTTAAAAACGCTTAAAAACCGCCCTAAGGTAATCATTGCATGAGCGTGCTGAACCTCCTCCTTGCAGCGCTGATACTCGCGTACCTGTTCTCCGAGATAGCAAAGCGATTCCATGCGCCGCGGGTTGTTGGCCAGATTTTCGCAGGTGTTATACTGGGCGTATTCTACCGCCCGATCCTCGTGGGGGAGGCGTCGGCCGCGTTCACTAATTTAGCGGACATTGGGATCATACTCCTTTTCTTTTTCACCGGGCTGGAAGTTAACCTGCGTGAATTCCAGCGCCACTTCAAGAGCTCCATCCTGGTGTCCATACTGAACACCGCAATCCCGTTTTCCCTTGGCGTTGCATGCGCGCACCTCTTCGGGTTTTCAATTGTGGAGGCAATAGTCATTGGAATTTGCCTTTCGGTAAGCTCGACTGCAATTTCACTTGATTTCCTCGAAGAATTCGGCCTCCTCAAGACGAAAATCGGGAACCTCATAGTGACAATCGGCGCAGTGGATGATTTCCTGGAGCTGATTTTCATCTCGATCATAGTGACATTCCTGCAGGTATCCCTCGGTGGTGGCGAGCTGCAGATGCTCGTGGTTGGGATGTTCGCATTCATAGGCGTCGCATTCATCGCACGGTACATGATCGTGCCTTTCGCGCTCAACGTCATCCAGAAGGAGCATTCCAGGGCAAGCCTCTTCATGATGTCCCTCATCCTCACGCTCTCCATGGCAACCATATCGGAATTGCTTGGGCTGGGCACGCTTATCGGTGCGCTGATAGCAGGCGTCCTGATCCGGCATACCCTCCTTACTGGAACAACCCGCAAGCCCTGGGAGGAGCATGAAATTTCGCAAGTGATCCATACCGTCTCATTCGGCTTCCTTGTGCCGATATTTTTCATCTGGGTGGGATACCAAGCCGATTTGAACAGCATTTTCTCGAATCCACTGCTAAGCATCGCACTTCCCATCATCGCGATTTTCGGCACCGTTGTAGGAACGGCAATCGCGATGCGCTACAACAAAAGCAGCTGGGAGGAAGGGATGCTGGTTGGATGGGGCGTGACCGCCAAGGGCGATGTGGAGCTGGTTGTTGCGGCCATTGCGCTCCAGAAGGGGCTCATCAGCGCGGAGGTGTTTTCCGCACTTATTTTCATGGCGTTCGTGACCACTTTGGTGGCACCGATCGTTTTCAGGCAGATGATCCAGAACAAGGTTTTATTGCATAAAATTTCCGGCCGCGCATGATTGCAAAAAGCGCCGTTCGTTCCCTGCATATTTACGCGCCTCTTAAAAACCGGCAAATCCATAATATCCCAATCCAAGTGTGCCTTGCTGATCTTATGCCGTCCACATTGCTTTGGAGGAAAGACGTAGCGAGCGAGATCAAATGCCTTGCATGCCGCCGCTATTGCAAAATCCGGGAGGGGGAGGCAGGGTTTTGCGGCGTGAGGGCAAACGAAAACGGCAAGCTCAAACTCCTGGTTCATTCTCGCCCATGCTCCGTCTGGGCTGACCCCGTTGAAAAGAAGCCACTTTACCATTTCCTTCCCGGGACCACGATTTATTCAATTGGCACTTTCGGATGCAATTTCGCATGCTCCTTCTGCCAGAACTGGGACATCTCGCAAGCGCCTCAGCACCTACGCATCGAAAAAAAGAGGGAATGGAAGGCGCATTTTGAAAAACTGGTCGCAAAATGCAGGTTCTTGCCTCCCGAAGACGCCGTTTCCGAAGCGATCGCAAACAATTGCAAATCCATTGCATTCACCTACAACGAACCGGCAATTTTCACCGAATATGCAATTGATGTGATGAAAATCGCGAAAAAGAAAGGGCTGAAAGGCGTATATGTCACTAACGGCTATGAGAGCCGGGAATGCTGGGATGCGATAAAGGGCAGCATTGATGCCGTGAACATCGACTTGAAGGCTTTCAATGAAAAATTCTATTTGCAGCTTTCCGGGGTGCCGAAGTGGGAGGGAATCAAGGATTCCATCGCTTATGCGAAAAAGCTCGGCATATGGGTGGAGGCGACGACGCTCTTGATCCCGGGCTGGAATGATGATGCACAGGAGCTCAAGGCAGCTGCAAAATGGCTCGCTTCCATTGATGAGGAGCTCCCATGGCACGTCACTGCATTCCATCCGGACTACAAATTCCAAGATGCGCCTCCCACGCCTACGGGCACTTTGGAGAAAGCGCGTGAAATTGGGATCAAGGCAGGGCTCAAGCATGTTTACTGCGGGAATGTGCGTTCCAAACGCGAATACGAAACCACCTTCTGCCCCAAGTGCAAGGAAGCATTGATCGTACGGGACGGGTATTCAATAATTGAAAACAAAATGAAATCCGGCAAATGCATTAAATGCAATTATAAATTGAAAGGGATATGGGAATGAACGTAAGGAAGGCGGCTGTTGCCAACTCCTTCTATCCGGGAGGGAAGGATGAGCTGGAAGCGCAAATAAAAAAATTCATTTCCGATTCCGGGGAAGTGCAATTCGAGGGCAGACTCGCGGCTTTGGTGGAGCCGCATGCTGGTTATGTTTATTCCGGCCCAACTGCTGCTTGCGGCTACAAATTGCTGCAATCGCATAAGAAGGGGATAAAAAAAATCCTCCTGTTGGGCCCTTCGCATTACGCCGGCTTTTACGGCGCATGCGAATCCGGATTTGATGAATGGGAAACCCCCCTAGGGAATATCAAAACGGAAACCGTTGCGGACAAGGTTGACCGCAAGTACCGCGACCTTTTTCCGACCATTCCCGAAGCGCACATCCCGGAGCATTGCTTGGAAGTGCAGCTGCCGTTCCTGCAAATTGCGATGAAAAAGGATTTCCGGATCATCCCCCTTCTTTTAGGGGAAGTGGATTGTGGAGCCCTTGCGAACGCACTCTTACCCCTCATTGATGCGAGCACCCTCGTCATAGCAAGCTCCGATTTGAGCCACTACCATTCCTATAATGATGCAATCAGGATGGATGCAATTGCCAATGAGAGCGTCCCGAACCTGGACATTCCCCACTTTGAAAAATCCGGGGACGCGTGCGGAAAGAAGCCCATACTCACATTGATGCACCTTGCCCTGCAAAGCCGCTGGAAGGGAAGGTTTTTAGATTACCGCAATTCTGGAGATACTGCAGGCCCGAAGGGCCAGGTCGTGGGATACGGCTGTTATGCATTTGGCAAAGGAAGGCTGAAAAGAAAATGAGCGCGGATTATTCCCCAAATGAAAAAAAGTACATGCTCTCACTTGCCCGGGCATCGATGGAGCTTTATGTGAAATTCGGGAAGGTGCTGAAGATCGACACGGGGGACGCGCCTAAATCGCTGCTGGAGGAGCGTGCATGCTTCGTATCTTTGCATGGCAATTCGGGCCTGAGGGGATGCATCGGCTCCCTGCAAGCATTCAGGCCGCTTGTGGAGGATATTTCCGCGAATGCCATCGCCTCCGCAACCCAGGATCCGCGCTTCCCGCCGGTGCAGGAATCAGAACTCGGCAATGTGACTATTTCCATATCCGTTCTTTCCAAACCCAAGCCCCTATTTGTGAAGAGCGGCGAGGATCTCCTGAGCAAGCTGAAAAAAGGCCGGGATGGGCTCATCATCAAGAAAGGCTTCTGCAGCGCAACCTTTTTGCCAGTCGTATGGGACGATCTCTCGGAAAAGGAGGAATTCCTAACCCACCTGTGCCGCAAAGCGGGCCTTTCAGCTGATGAATGGCGCGATTCGGAAGGGATGCAGTTCTTCGTCTACGGGGCGGAGGAATTTTCCGAGGGCGAGGTAAAGAAATGGTTCTGGACGCGTTTTTTGCATGCGGGGGAATAAGCCGGAAAAGCCCTAAATTGCGATGTGCATCCCTCTGCCAACCTTTTTATTATTCCCAGCATTACAGTTATCAGGCATCCTGCCTTGAATTTGAAGGGTGATCCGTAATATGGCAAAAAAGGGGAGCGGCACGGGCGGCGAGGTCGCATTGGTTTTGGGGCTTTTCCTGGTGATATTCAATTCAATCGATTATTTCGTAGGATGGCACAAGGTGCCTACGGAAGTGTCATTCCTTGGAATAGCCTTGCTTGCAATCGGCGTATGGCTAACTAAGAAGAAATAATTGCCAAGGGTTCAATTTGCTGATTCGATACGGATGCAAAGAAATATAAATGTTAACTATTTATAACATAATGTTAGAAATTACTAACAAAATGTTTGAAATACATAACTGGTGGTCAGTATGGGTGATGAAGGCAAGCTGAATGTTCGCGTGATGCTCTTTGGCGCCGTTGCTTTGACATTTGTGCTCTGGGCCGTATTTGCGGGCTTTGGAAAGGATGTGCTGAGGAGCTCGACGGTACTCTTAATCGGTGCCGTACTCCTGCTTTTGGCGTACTGGTACTACAAGAGAAATTACCCGCTGATAAAGAAAAAAATCCCGCTTGATGACGAGCGTTCAAGGCGAGTAGCGGACAAGGCGATGGCCAAGGCGTATTTGGTGACGCTCTATATTGCCCTGGCTGTGATGTATTTCAGCGACACCGACCTTACCCGCTATGGCCTGCAGCCCCTGACCCCCTACTATACGGCATTGATCATAATGCTCGGCATGGTGATCTCATTGTTATTCCTGTGGGTATATTACAATGGCAAGGGAGATGTGGGATGAAAAACCGGATAAAGGAATTCAGGGCAAGATTGGACCTGACGCAGGAGGAGCTCGCGATAAAGGTCGGGGTGCGCAGGGAGACGATCGTCTTCATGGAGCAGGGGAAATACGGCCCTTCCCTCAACCTGGCGCACAAGGTTGCGAGAATACTGAAAACAAAAATTGACGAGCTGTTCATTTTCGGCCAGAAGGAGTGAATTAGTTGTATATGGATTTTAATTCGATCCCTTTTTATTGATTGGCTGCAAAACAAATGGGGGGTGGTTTGGATGGTTTGTTACGCAGTGCCCACTGCAACCGCATTGGCGATTTTCGTCGGAAGGAAACTATTTCATAAGGAACACGACGGAAAAAGCTTCAGGCTGGGGCAGCTTATGCTCGGAGGAACCGTATTTGGCGTAGTTGACCACTGGTGGAATGGCGAGCTATTTCTTTTGGGCCCGAATATCGTTGCAGACCTGATGCTCGGTTTCGCGATTACCGGCGCAATTTTCGGGGTATGGCTTGCAACCGAGGCGATTTCACTCGCACCAAGGCCTGCAGCAACGAAGCAATAATTTTACTTCTATTTCAATAATTTGAGGTGTTTTGGTATGGGATCGACTGGTGCTCGGATTGTAGGCATGGATGTCAAGGAGCTAATTGCATTGCTCAACAAGGCGCTTGCTGACGAATGGCTCGCTTATTACCAGTACTGGGCTGGCGCGAAGCTCGCCCGCGGGCCCATGCGCCCCGATGTCGAGAAAGAACTCAAGGAACATGCGGAGGAGGAATTCAAGCATGCGAACATGCTGGCAGACCGCATCATCATCCTCGGAGGCCAGCCCCTGCTTGACCCAGCTGAATTCCAGAAGCATACAAACTGCGGCTACGATGCGCCCAAGGATCCGAATGTCGTGGCTTTGCTGAAGCAGAACATACATGGCGAGCAATGCGCCATTGGAGTCTATAATAAAATACTGGAAAAAGTGAAGCTCGGCAACGACCCGATCACTTTCAACATGATCCGGAAAATAATGGAGGATGAAGTGCAGCACGAGGAGGAGATCGAGAATCTCCTGGAGGACATTGGTAATTTGAAGTAGTTAATTGGCGGAATCCGGCCCACTACAGTTTTCCTGACCGGTAATATTCCGCAATCCCTTCCGCGAGTGAATATTTGGGTGCGAACCCAATTTCCTTCCTTGCAAGGGACATGTCGCATTCCGTATGCTCCTGGTAGGATTTGGAATATGGGTTGTCCACGTACTCGATTTCCCTTTCCGCCCCCATTTCATTTTTCAAAATTCCAAACAACTCATTGAACGACCTGGCTTTCCCCCC
>JBDRLB010000056.1:0-23002 GCA_043813365.1 Microcaldota archaeon
GGCAATAAGCAGGAAATCATTGCAGGAAAGAAGGTTTTCGAAGGCCATTACAAGTACAGAAAATGACAAACATTAAAAGGATCGCAACCAAAAATAATCATTCGATGGGTGGAAATATGTTCGATGCTCAGAAAATAAGGGATGATTTCCCGACTTTGAAGATGAACGGCAAACCCTTAATATACCTGGATAGTGCTGCAACTTCGCAGCGGCCGGTGCAGGTAATTGAGGCGATGGATGATTATTACCGGAATTTCAACGCTACTGTCCACCGGGGGATTTACCGGATTTCCGAGATGGCAACTGATAGGTATGAAAAGGCGAGGGAGAAGGTTGCTAAATTCATCAATGCGAAGCCGAGGGAGGTAATTTTCACAAGGAACACCACGGAATCAATCAATGCGGTCGCATATGCATACGGCAATGTGCATGTGAATTCCGGCGATGGGGTGCTGCTCACCCAGATGGAACACCATTCCAACCTCATCCCTTGGCAGCAGCTTGCAAAAAGGAGGAAGGCGAATTTGCATTTTGCAATGGTGGATGATGAGGGGTTCCTGAAAATGGATGAATTTGACGCGAATTTGAAAAAGAAGCCTAAAATCACAGCGTTCACGCATGCGTCCAACGTGTTGGGGACAATCAACCCCGTAAAGGAGATGGTGGGGAAGGCGCATGAGCACGGTTCCGTCGTTTTGGTAGATGGTGCGCAATCCGTTCCGCATATGAAAGTGGATGTGAAGGCGATGGACTGCGACTTTTTCGCTTTCTCAGGGCATAAAATGTTGGGGCCAACAGGAATCGGCGTGCTTTATGCGAAGGAGGAGATATTGGAAAAAATGGAACCTTTCATAACAGGAGGGTCAATGATCAAAACGGTAACGCTGGAAAAGTCGGAATGGGCGGAATTGCCGCAGAAATTCGAGGCGGGAACGCCCGCAATTGCGGAAACGATAGGTTTGGGGGCTTCGGTTGATTACCTCCAGAAATTGGGGATGGAGGATGTGAGGAGGCATGAAATTGAACTGACAAAATATGCGCTTGAAAAGCTTGGAGGGTTCCGCGATATCAGGGTTTTCGGCCCTCATGCGGAAAAGAAAGGCGGCGTGATTGCATTCAATTTGAAGGGTGTGCATCCGCACGATGCCGCTTCGTTGCTCGACCAGCAGGGAATTGCAGTGAGGGCGGGGCACCACTGTGCGCACCCGCTGATGCAAAGGTACGGCGTTCCTGCAACTTTGCGCGCCAGCTTCTATGTTTACAATACGAAGCAGGATGTGGAAAAGTTCACGGAAGCGCTGAAGATGGTGGAATCGGTTTTGAAGAAGTGATTATTTTCATTCGGATTGGTTGCCATGGACATTTACCGCGAGAACGTGCTGGATCATTACAAGAACCCGAGGAATTTCGGGAATATGAGGAAACCTAATGCGAGGCACAAGGATTCGAACCCCTATTGCGGAGATGAGGTGGAGTTCTTCCTCCGCATTGATTCGAAGGGCATAATTACGCAGGCAAAATATTTCGGGACGGGCTGTGCAATTTCGCAGGCAAGCGCGTCGATGCTTTCGGAAAAATTGAGGGGGATGCAACTCGAGGAGGCGCTGAAACTCGGGAAGGAGGAGGTGGAGGATTGGATAGGAAGCCGTTTGGCTCCCACACGGCTCAAATGCGCCCTGCTGCCGCTATTGGTGGTTAAAACAGCAATATTGAAATTCGAGAATAAGAAACCGGCTGAAAAATAGCGGGAATTCGGAGTATTGGAACCTAAAAAAATAGAAAAAAGGGGAAATTAGGCCTTTCCCAGTATCTTGAACATCTTGGTGCCGCATTTCACGCAAACGCCTTTCGCGGCCTTCATTCCGTTCTTCATCGTGACTTCAGTGTCATCCTTCATATCCCTTTCTGCCTTGCATTTCATGCATCTTCCCTTCATAACCCTTCACCTCACTTGTAAACAGACGGAAATATCAACGGAATAAGGGCTTAAAAAGCGATTAGGAGGGCAGAAAATCAATGAAAATAGGAAAAAGTATGGTCATTCAATGACTGCTTACGTTGATCGGCGAACACAACATCGTTGAATATCCTTTTTAAACCCTTTTTGATTTAATAGAGAGGCTATGCTTCAACAGCAGCAAAAACCCTATTGGCTGAAAATCCGGCCGCCTTCCACAAAAAAATTTGAGCAGGTGAAGGCTACCCTCGAGGGGTTGAAGCTGGTGACCGTATGCGAGGAGGCGCATTGCCCGAACATAAGCGAATGCTGGAGCGGCGGCACTGCCACCTTCATGGTGATGGGAGACACTTGCACAAGAGGATGCCGTTTTTGCAATGTGAGGAAAGCGAAGGGAGGCGCACCATTGGATGCTAAGGAGCCAAAGAAGCTCGCAAAAGCTGCCAAAGAGTGGGGATTGACATATGTCGTGGTAACTTCGGTCGATAGGGACGATTTGCCGGATCAGGGGGCAAACCATTTCGCGGAGTGCATCAGGGAATTGAGAAAAGAGGGCATTCTTACGGAAGTGCTAATTGGCGATTTCTGCGGGGATGAAAAGCTGCTGAAACTCATTGTGGAGGCAAAACCAAACGTAATAGCGCATAACATTGAAACCGTTGAGCGTCTGCAGAAATATGCAAGGGATTACAGGGCGGGCTACAATCAAAGTTTGGGTGTTTTGAGGAAAGTGAAGGAAATTGATCCCTCCATCTACACGAAGAGCTCAATCATGCTGGGATTGGGGGAATTGGAGGGAGAGGTTGTAAAGGCGCTGGATGATTTGAGGGAGAATGCGGTTGATGTGGTCACTTTCGGGCAGTATTTGAGGCCTTCAATAATGCAACTACCGGTTTCAGAGTATGTGACTCCGGAGAAATTCGAGATGTATAACGGGTTGGCTAGGGAGCGCGGTTTCCTGTATGTTGCAGGCGGGCCGTTTGTGAGGAGTTCTTACAAGGCAGGAGAGCTGTTCATGAAAGGGGTGCTGGAAAAGGGAATTGAAAAGCCAACTCCAATAGAATTGAAAATTTGACCAAATTCACGTTTTTGAGGTGTTTCATATGGTTTTGAAAACAGTAGCTAAGTTTGAAGTGCAGTACATGCAGATTCTGGATGAGAATGGAAATGTCGATGCCGCTTTGGAGCCGAAACTGACCGTTGAGCAACTGAAGGAGATGTACAGGCTGATGGTGCTGGGAAGGGCATATGACAGGAAGGCGATGAATTTGCAAAGGCAGGGAAGGTTTTTCACCTACCTGCCGGTTGAAGGGCAGGAAGCGTGCCAGATCGGAAGTTGCGCTGCGCTGGAGAAGAGTGATTGGATCGTGCCTGCATTCAGGGAGACTGTAGCTTACATAGCGAGGGGCATGCCGCTGAAAACGCTCTGCTACTATTGGATGGGCAACGAAAAGGGGAACTCCGCACCGAAGGATGTGAATGCTTTCCCTGTTGCAATTCCTGTAGGGACGCAGATGCTCCATGCTGCGGGAATCGGATGGGCCGCAAAAATGAAGAAGGATAAAACCATTGCGCTTACGTTCTTCGGGGATGGGGCGACCTCGCAGGGAGATTTCTACGAGGCGATGAATTTCGCGGGCGTATTCAAGGCGCAAACAATATTCCTTTGCCAGAATAATGGCTGGGCAATTTCAACGCCAAGGCCGAAGCAGACTGCGGCTGAAACGCTAGCACAGAAGGCGGTTGCTGCTGGAATCAGCTGCATTCAGGTGGATGGGAATGACGTGCTGGCTGTTTACAGGGCAACCAAGGAAGCGGCAGATAGGGCGAGAGCAGGGAAGGGGCCTACATTGATCGAGTGCCTCACCTACAGGATGGGGCCGCATAGCACTTCCGATGACCCGAAAAAATACCGCTCGCAGGAGGAAACCGATGCGTGGAAAAAGAAGGATCCGGTGGAAAGGTTCAGAGTTTACCTGCAGAAGAAGGGGATTTGGAATGCGGAATGGGAGCAGAAACTGCAGGCGGATAGCGATGCCGCAATTGAAAAAGCTGTTGGCGAGGCGGAAGCGGACAACAAGCCGGATTTGGAGGAGATGTTCAAATACGTTTATGCTGAAATGCCCCTTACCCTGAGGGAGCAGTACGCGGAATGGAAGCAGATGATTGAAGAAAGGACGCAGGCAGGTTACTAAAAGAATGGGAGAAATGGAATTGACAACACAGTAGGTGAAAAAATAATGGCAACTGACAAGCTGAATATGGTTCAGGCGATAAACCTTGCTCTGTCACAGGAACTTGAACGCGACCCCAATGTAATCGTGATGGGCGAGGATGTTGGCGTTGATGGCGGCGTGTTCAGGGTTACAGATGGGCTGCAGGCAAAGTTCGGGCCGGAGAGGGTCATAGATACTCCTTTGGCTGAGAGCGGCATTGCGGGCACTGCTGTCGGAATGGCTGTTTACGGGATGAGGCCCGTAATTGAAATGCAGTTTGACGGGTTCGCGTTTGTTGCTCTCCATCAGCTTCTGCTGCACGCAGCAAAAATGAGGAACCGCACCAGGGGAAGGCTCACATGCCCGCTTGTTTGCCGCGCTCCTTATGGAGGGGGAATACGCGCTTTGGAACTGCATTGCGAACCAATTGAGATACAATTCATCAATGCTGCCGGAATCCGCGTGATTTGCCCTTCCAACCCAAATGATGCGAAAGGCTTGCTTGCCGCAGCAATTCGGGATCCGGACCCGGTGCTTTTTTTGGAACCGAAGAAAATCTACCGCGCATTCAAGGAGGATGTGGAGCTGGACCCGTTTGTGGAGGAGCTGGATAAGGCGGCGATTGCAAGGGATGGGAAGGATGTAACTGTTATCTCCTATGGTGCAATGGTAAGGCAGTGCCTGAATGCAGCTGAGAATCTGAAAAATGACATTTCAGTTGAAGTTGTTGATTTGCGCACCCTATCGCCGCTTGATGAAGCAACAATACTCAAATCTGTGCAGAAAACCGGCCGCGCAGTTATCATGCATGAGGCGCCAAGGACGGGCGGTTATGGGGGAGAGATTGCGGCATTGATAGCGGAGAAGGCACTCACGAGCCTGCAGGCCCCAATACAAAGAGTTACCGCGCCGGATGTGCCTGTTGCGCTTGCAAAACTCGAGGATTATTATATGCCGGATGAGTTCAAGGTAGCGAGAGCGATAAGGAAAGCGATGAGCTTCTGAAATTTCATGAATTTTTTAGAGAGTGGTACTATGGCATTGAATTTCAAGTTTCCGGATGTGGGGGAGGGCATTCATGAGGGAAAACTGGTCAAATGGAGGGTGAAGGAGGGAGAGGAAATCAAGGTTGATGCTGTCATTGCGGAAGTGGAGACCGATAAGGCGGTTGTTGAGATACCTTCGCCAAGAGCCGGAGTGATTTTGAAAACTTATTTCAAGGAGGGGGATGCCATCAAGGTTGGGCAGACCCTCATAACTATTGGGGAAAAAGGGGAGCCGATACCTGTTGATGAAGTGAAGCAGGCACCCCAAATAGCAAATGTGCAAAAAAGCATGCCAGCGGAAAAGGCGCCTTCCCAGACTGCTCCGAAAATTGCCGCTCCAATCCAATCACAAGCTCCCGCTCCCTCAGGGATTATTGCAACACCAGCTGTAAGGCAGAAGGCGAAAGAGATGGGAGTTGATTTAAGCAAAGTAGCCGGCACCGGCCCAGCCGGAAGGGTATTGCAGGAGGATGTTGAGAATGCTGCAAAATCTGGGAGCGCGAAAATCGGGCAGGCGCAAGGAGGCTCGGGACAAGGAACAGCGCAAGGAGCCGGAGGGCAAACTGGCGGGAGTGCCCAGATGCAGTCAGGGAACGAGGCCCAAAAGCAGGCGCCGTCCTTTGATGCTGATTTCTCCCAATTCGGGCAGGTGGAAAAGGTTGCCATTGCCGGAATAAGGAAGAGAATTGCAGAAACAATGTCAAGGTCGAAGAGGACAGCCGCGCATGTAACGCATTTCGATGAGGCGGATGTCACGCTGCTTGCAAAATTGAGGGAGGAGTTGAAGCCGGAGGCGGAAAAGAAGGGAATCAAATTAACATATTTGGCGTATGTGGTGAAGGCAGCTGTGATTGCGCTCAAAACGCACCCCAAATTCAATGCTTCTTTCGATGAATCAAAGGATGAAATCGTGCTTAAGAAGTATTACCATATTGGGATTGCAGTTGATACGGCGGAGGGGCTGATTGTGCCGGTCATCAGGGATGCGGACAAGAAGGGCATTTACGAGATTGCTGCGGAAATAATGCGGCTAGCAAAGAAGGCAAACGAGAGGAAAATGAAATTGGATGATTTGAAGGGCGGATCGTTCACAATAACGAACATTGGGAGCATCGGAGGCGAATTCTTCACTCCGATAATTTACCATCCTGAGGTCGCGATTTTGGGTTTGGGGAGAATCGGGGACAAGGTCGTGGTGGAGGAAGGGAAAGCAGTGATTGCAAAGAAGCTTCCTTTGTCGCTTTCATTCGACCATCGCATAATTGACGGCGCGGAGGCCGCACGGTTTGTCAACGATGTAATCAAAATGCTTGAAAATCCAGAAACGATCAAGTGAAGCACATGCCTGCAATAGAGAAACTCGCGGATAGGCTCCTTGAACTTGGGAAAAGGAATAGCCTCACTTATTTCAGCCCGAGAAGGCTTTCAATGATCGAATACATCGATAAGGCATTGAAGCGGGTGAGGTATGAAGGCGTTGTTTTAAAGCACACGGGGATAATCATCGGAGTCGGAATGCCCGGCGCAGGCGACACGCATCTTTCATCAATTGAAAGGGAGCTGAGGGAGGTTTTCTCCACTTTGAAGGTCAGGAAAAAAGGGGAAAACAATACAACAGCACCCACGCTGGAAATTGATAGGACGACTCAGATGGTTGCCGATGCGAATTCGGGGCAGCAAATCCGGATACCCGTCCTGAAGGTCAGGGTCAAGCGCATGCCTCCGGAAGCCACAAAACAATTGAACAAATTATTGCAGGAAAAACAGCAAGAAATGTATGGAAAAAAGTAAAAAGGTGTTCATATGGTAGTCGGTGAAGTCGCAATTGAAAAGCAGGTTGTTGTTATAGGAGGCGGGCCCGGAGGATACGTATGTGCTATCAGGCTCTCGCAGGAAGGGAAAAAGGTGATGCTTGTTGAAAAGGATCCGCAAGGGATGGGCGGCATCTGCTTGAACCACGGCTGCATCCCTTCAAAGGCGTTGATCCACGTGAGCAACTTGGTGGACGCGGAAAAGCACCTGGAAAATCTGGGCATCTCAAGCTCGGGCTACGTAGTGGATGTGAATAAGCTGCAGGATTGGAAAACTTCAGTTGTTACAACTTTGAGAAAGGGCGTGGAAGATTTGGTGAAGCGCAACGGAATTGAGCTTGTTTTTGGGGAGGCGCATTTCGAAAGTTCTAGGAGGCTGGGAGTATCTGGCAACCATGATGTTGCGGCAATAGAGTTCCAGCAGGCCGTCATTGCAACAGGAAGCGTTCCCGTTCAGTTGAAGCAGCTGCCTTTTGATGGAAAACGCATCATCAGCTCAACGGAATGCCTGCAGCTCAGGGAAGTGCCGAAGGAATTCATCGTTGTTGGTTCGGGCTACATCAATATTGAGGAGGCGACGATGTATGCAAAATTGGGGAGCAAGGTGAAAATCATCGAAAGGGAGGCATCAATTTTGCCCGGTTTGGAAAAGGAAGTGGTGTATGAGGCGGAAAAGCGGGTGCGCGAGTTGGGGATTGAGGTTTACACCTCAACAAATGTTCTAGGATGGAAGGAGCAGAATGGGAAGGCGGTTGTAATTGCGGAAAGCGCAGGGAAAAACATGGAAATTGCCGGGGATAAGGTGCTGGTTGCAGTTGGAAGGAACCCCAATACGGAATCGTTGACCTTGAATAACACTAAAGTGGAGCTGGATGAGAAGGGATTCATAAAAGTGAATGAGAAGTTCCTCACAACGGACCAGAGAATTTATGCCATCGGGGACGTAATAGGAGGGGCAATGCTTGCGCACAAGGCGTTCATGGAGGGAAGGGTTGCAGGTGAGATTATTGCGGGCAAGGAAACGGAATTCAAGAACAAGGCAATTCCGGCAGTTGTGTTCTGCGACCCTGAAATCGCATATGTGGGAATGTCGGAGAAGGACGCAGGAATGAAAAACCTGAAAGTGAAGGTGTCGAAGTTCCCGTTCAAGGCATTAGGAAGGGCGCACACGATGGATAGCATAGATGGGTTCGTGAAGCTGATTGCTGATTTTGAAACAAACGTGCTTCTCGGAGGTTCGGTTGTTGGGACAGGCGCATCGGATTTGATTTCGGAAATCACGCTTGCGGTTGAGATGGGCTTGAGGTTGGATGACCTTGCGCTTACAATACATCCGCACCCAACTTTGCCGGAAGCAATCGAGGAGGCTGCTGAGCTCGCGATGGGGAAGGCGATCCACTTCTACAGCAAGAAATTTTAACCCTCCCTCCGGTAAATCCTAGTTGATGAAATGGCTTCTGAGGTAAAGTGGATCGGCGGGAAGAATCCGAGGCTGATTGTACCATATAGTTTATGTTCGCCACAGCTTCTTGATTTAGTAAGGGAATTCAAAGTTGAAGAGAGGGGCTCAGTAGCCAAGGGACTGCGGGGTCTTTCAAGATTGGCACTTAGATGGATTTGGCCTTCTGCCAGCAATAAGAAAAAATTATCGGCCGCAAAAACTAGAATGGCAGAAGGATTGGAACCATTGCTACAAAAATACATGGACGCAGCAATGGCAGTGGCATACGGGGCACGCGGAACATACATTCACACACATGAAACAGGTCAAATGCGCATTCATTGGGTTGAAAAGCCGACAATAAAATTATTTGAAAATGATGCTCCCCACTTAAGTAAAATTAGCCGATTCAACCAAGCATTAACAGATATAGTGTATGTGAATTTTGGAAGGCGGCGGGCCGTATTGTATTTGAAAAAACCACTAGGTTTCAATTTACCACCAGTTGAATTCAATAAAGTAGTGTTTGAATCCGAATAAATCATCTCTGGAAATTCCACTCTTTCGTCTTGTATTTGGTTTCAGAAAGCTCCTTTCCGCGTATCAGCTCGAATTCCGTCCAGCTTCCGGGCTCGTATTCCCTTCCATTCACGAATGCGCGCTCAAGCGATTGGTAAAGGGCGTTCCTGTCCGTCAGCCCCAGCTTTTTTGCGCTTGTGACCCGCTCCTCAACTGTGGCAATCATCTTATCCGAAATTTTCTCCTGCGAAACTTTCAGGAGGGAGAACATTTTCCTCACGTCAACATCATACAGTACGGTGCCGTGCTGCAGCAGTACCCCCTGCCTCCGGGTTTGTGCATTCCCGGAGATTTTCTTCCCGTTAACGATGATATCATTGATCGGCTTGAATTCCGCCTTCAGTTTCAGCTCCGAAAGCGCATCTATGATGGGCTGGCAGATCACTTTATATGAGAGCAGAATGTCTTTCACGAAAAATGCCTCCGGAGCGATGATGCTATAGGTGATTTCGCCCTCCGTATCGTGGTAAACCGCACCGCCGCCGGTTCTCCTTCTGACTACATCAACCTGCTGCGATTTGCATTCCTCCAAATTCACCTCATCCAGTATGGATTGATGGTAGCCTATTGAAACAGCCGAAGGGTCCCAGCCGTAAAATCTTATTGTGGAAGGCGCCTTGCCCTGCATAATAGCCTCGGAGCATGCCTCGTCAAGCGCCATGTTCATGAACGCGTCGTGCTTTTCAAAGGGGATGATGCGCCATTTCATAAAAATTACCTAGAAGGTTATATTTCATACCGGCTTCAGGTTGGAAGCCTCCTTCCCGCCTTCTTTTATTTCCGCATTCCCTTTGGCCAGTCTAACAGCATCCGTGAATGCATTTGCAATTGACTCCGGGTTGATGCCTATCATCTGAATTCCCTGTGAAACCGTCAAATTTCCTATTCTGCCGGCAATGCTCAGCATCGGCTGGTCAATTGGCGCGGTGAGCAGCGCCTTCTCAATGATCTGGAGCGAATCCTCCGGATGGATGAAGAAATCCCCCGAGAGCTTAACCGACTTAGCCCTCGCAAGGTCTTCCGTCAGCTCAAGCTCTAATCGCAGAAGCTTGCCTCCTTCGACCTTTGTTGTTATTTTGACAGCCATTAATACCACGCAAGCGGGAAATGAAGGGATTACAAGGCACCCGCAGCCAATTTCGCCTCATCGATTACTGATTTGAGGGGGACTTTCTTTGCATAGGCAGTGCGTTTGCATTCCTCGTATTCGGGAGTAATGGTCCGGATGCCGGATGATTCGCTGATTTTGACTGAAATTTGCCCGAATTTGGTTTTTACCTTCGCGGTTTTACGGTTTAATTTTAGCCTTTCCATGCCAATAAACCGGATGCCGATAGTCGTCGACTCCTCGAAAATTATTTTTGCGAGTTTGTCCCGGTTCTTTTTTTTGCAAATCACGCTCAGTTTTATTGAGGGCCTTCCCTTCTTCATGATGATGTTCTGCAAATATGCGTCGAGGGCGCCGTTTTCAAAGAGGCGTTCAAGCAGGTATTCGTAAATCTGGGGGTTGAGATCGTCTATGTTCGCCTCCATCAACAAAACACGGTCCTTTTCCATCATTTTTCACCGATAAGAACGTGCAGCACATTCGGCTGCTCGAAATCCTTGCTTCCGGCGCCGAACCCTTCGCCTATGCGGTTGAATTCGGGCTTCAGCCAGCTTTTGCAGTAATGTCTTACTATGGCCGCACCTGTTGGCGTGACCATTTCCCCACTTCCCATGGAATACGTCGGGATGCCTTTTAACAGTTCCCTTGCTGCCGGGGAGGGAATATCGAATTCCTTCCCGTGGAAAATGGCTTTTCCGCCTCCGATGTTCAGGGGAGAGCTGAAAATTTCGGAAATGTTCATCGAATTTACCGCGATTGCTGCACCCGCAATATCAACAATCGAATCGATAGCGCCAATCTCGTGGAATTCCACATCATTTAGGGGGACTGCGTGTATCTTTGCCTCCGCTTTCCCGATCAGTTCGAAAATTCCAAGTGAATCGTCCTTGACTTGCCTTCCGAGGGGGCTCCTTTGGATGATTTTCACGATGTCGGAATATTTCCGATGGGAATGCGATTGATTTGTGCCCTCAGTCATTACAACATCCAATTTAGTAGCAGGCAGCCCTTTCTTATTTACTTTGCGCACCTGCAGGTCGTATCCGTCAAGCCCCAGCTTTCCGAGTTCGGATTTGAGCTGCTGAAAATCCAGCCCTGCGCCAACCATCGCTCCGAGGAACATGTCGCCCGAAATGCCGGAGATGCAGTCAAGAAAAAGTATCCGCATGAAAATCACAAAAAGGTAAAATCACTTGTTTATCACGCTTGCAAAATAACCCGCCCCGAAGCCATTGTCGATGTTCACGACAACAATTCCGGGAGCGCATGAGTTGAGCATTGTGAGAAGCGGTGCAATGCCTTCAAAGTTGGCACCGTAACCGACTGAGGTGGGAACCGCAATTACCGGCCTGTCAGTAAGGCCGCCAACAACGGATGCAAGAGCGCCCTCCATTCCCGCAACAACAATAATCACGTTGGCGGATTGCAACTTGTCGCTGTTCGAAAGGAGCCTATGCAAACCAGCCACCCCTACGTCAAACAGCCTTTCCACCTTGTTTCCCATCACTTCTGCTGTTATTGCAGCCTCCTCTGCAACGGGGATGTCGGCAGTCCCTCCGGTAGCAATCAGAATCGTGCCCTTCTTTACGGGGAATTTTTGCTGGAGAAGGTAAATCACCTTTCCATGTTCGCTGTATTGCGCTTTTTTACATATTTTTTTTACAGCAGAATAGGCATCCTTTGATGCGCGGGTAGCAAGCACATTGTGCCCTTTCCTCATTAGCGAAACAAAAATCCGGACAATCTGCTCCCTCGTTTTTCCCTTGCAGAAAATTACCTCCGGAAAGCCTTTCCGCTGCATCCGCTGGTGATCCACCTTCGAAAAGCCCAGATCCTCGTATTTGTGCCTCCTCATGCTTTTTCCCTCTCAATGATTTTTTCGTTCATCCTTCCGCTCTTGAAGCCCCTTAAATCAAGCTCAACAAATTCAAAGCCGAGGGTGCGGAAATAATTATTGATTTTTTCGGAATTGGAAGCAATTGTGCCCATTTCCCCGCTTTCAACTTCTACCCTTGCAGCCTTTTGAAGGTTACGGACGCGCAAATCGCCGGTTATTCCGATGGTGCGGAGGTATGCTTCCGCTTTATCTATTTTCCTGAGCCCTTCGAGTGTGATTTTCGTGCCATAGGGGAAGCGGGAGGAAAGGCAGGGAGTTGAAGGTTTGTTCCAATTTGGCAAATCCAGCTGCTTGGCGATCAGCCGCACCTCGATTTTCGTCAATCCGGCTTCCTTGAGGGGGGAAATCACTTTGTGCTCGGAAGCGGCTTTAATTCCGGGCCTGTAATCACTTGAATCATCTGCGTTAAGACCATCCAGAATGCAGCGTATTTTCCGTTCGCCAGCAATTTTTCGCAGATCATCATACAATTCGGTCTTGCAGAAATAGCAGCGGTTGGTCGGATTGTTGAAATAATCGGGGTTTTCCATTTCCTGCGTGAATATTATTTCGTGATTTGCTCCGATAAGCGCTGCGATCCTTTTTGCCTCCTCCAATTCGCTTTCAGGGAGGGAGGGCGAGGATGCGGTAATTGCTAGCGCGTTCTTCCCCAAAACATCCTTCGCGATTTTCAGCACGAGCGTGGAATCCACTCCGCCGGAATATGCGATGATTGCTTTCCCCATTTTTTCCATTTGAGAGCGCATAAGCTCGAGCTTTATTCCGGTCTCCATATCCCTCTTTGAAAATTAGGCGGCAAGAATACTAAAAGGTTTCTTATTTCTCATTTTTCCACAAGGCGCCTGCCGGCTGAGTCATGTTTGCCGGAGATCGAGAGGGATACGAGCTTGCCCTTCCTGTAGCCGTCAAATAACGCATCGTGCAGAATGGCGGAAGCAGCTGCATAGGCTGCCTTGGGCTTCCTGTTTTTCATCAATGCATCCTGAAGGCGGCTGAAGTACGATTTTGCATGTGCTTCGGCCAATAGATCCTCGTACTTTTGCGGCCTGTGCCCCGAATCTGTTTCTCTTCTCTGGCGGAATTTCCTCCTTTCCAAAACGCGGCCTGTTAAACGATGCCTCCCTAGCTCGTAGCCATGCCCGTATATTCGCCGCACCATCAAATTAAAGGGCATCATATCGAAATTTAGTTTTTCCCGGAGTGAAGGATCGGAAAGGCCCTCAATATTGTCCATGAGCTCCCTCTTGTAGAAACTGATGAAGGCGGTCTTTAGCTGACCGCTTTTCCTTCTTCCAATATCAAATTCCCTGGGCTGCACCACGGTAAGTAAGTCGGCCTGCAGCCTAAAAAGTGTTGCTGTTGGTTCACGGATATAGGCGGCAGGTTACCCGTTTTTAGGTAAATTGGGAGTATTTAAGAGGTAAAATATACCGAAAAGTATATATACTAGTTATCGGAGAATTTATATATCTAACTGATGTTTGCCGGCTATCGAACTGATAGACGGTCTCATCTCAGGTCAAAAAATGAAATTCAAAGTGGTTTCTGTAAGCGAATATGGCAACCTAGTGCTGTCCAGCACGGAAAACAGGCCGGTCACGAACAAAGTGCCGGTTTTCCTTCAGGGGGAGAAAGTTGCTGAAATCTATGATACGATTGGGAAGGTGGAGGCGCCGCTTTACCTCGCAAAGCCGAAGGGCGACGGGAAGGGATTGGTAGGGAAGGAATTGGACAATAAGAATATATGAAAAGAAATTGCATGAAAAAGTTTCTTTTGCGGCGCCATGCGCTTTTCTTTACAAAGAAAAGCAAGGCGAATATTCATTGGGATAGGCTTGCAGCTTTGAAAGCTGCCATTACTGTTCCTTAATCAGGTGAGAAAATATGGAATGTCCGGAATGCCACAGCACGAAATTGAGGAAAGACCCTGGAAGGGGGGAGCTTATTTGCGCTCATTGCGGCCTCGTCATTGAGGAATCGCTCATGCATGAAGGCCCCGAATGGAGGGCGTTTGATGCGGAGCAGAGAGCAAGCAGGGCAAGGACTGGCGCGCCGTTGAAGTACATGTCTCCAAATAAGGGATTGGTCACTGAAATCGACCAGTACAACAGGGACATCAGGGGAGGCAAAATCCTTCCGTCACAGCAGGCACAGCTATACAGGATGAGAAAGTGGCACAAGAGGGCGAGCATCAGCAACAGCATTGAGAGAAACCTAGCGATCGCATTGACTGAAATGAACAGGGTGGCAGCGCATCTGGGGCTTGAGGAATCCATCAGGGAAAGCTCCGCCTTGCTTTACAGGAAGTGCGTAGAAAAGGGCTTGATTCGCGGAAGGCAAATTGAATCGGTTGTTTCTGCTGTTATATACGCGATTTGCAGGCAGTATGGGATCCCGAGGACGCTGGATGAAATTGCCGTAATTGCAGAAATCCCAAAGAAGGAAATTGGGAGAACCTATAGGCTGATCACGCAGGAACTGGAACTCAAGGTGCCTTTGACCAACCCTCGCTTCTACATAAGCAGGTTCGTGACCGCCCTGAGATTGAGCGGCGAAACACAGCAGAAGGCAATTGAGATCCTGAACCAGGCGCTGAAGAAGGGGCTGATTTCCGGAAGGGGCCCGATGGGAGTCGCAGCTGCTGCGGTTTACATCGCAAGCGTCTCAACCGGGGAGAGAAGAACCCAGAAGGAGGTTGCGGATGTTGCCGGAGTGACGGAAGTCACCATAAGGAACAGGTACCGCGAGCTGAAGAAGGCGCTTGGACTGGATATTGCTATCTAAGCAATGCCTTTTTTTCTTTTATTTTTTCTCCCTAATGAATTTTTCAAGATGTCCTATTGATATGGAGAGGGGCATTGTCTGCTTAAATCCGCCCCATATGAACCTTCTGATGAATCCCCTGCCTGTTTTCCGCAAATATCTCCAGCCTCTGGTGGTTTCCGGCATCAAATCTAGGATCGTCCCCCCAACTTTTTCCTTCAAACGCCGGGATGCAAGCAATTCGATCTCAGCCGCAAGTTTTTCCCCGCCTAATCTCCTTATTTGGGGCGAATTGTCCGGGCCGAACGGAAAGAATACGAGCTGAAAATTGCGGTTTTTTTGATTGCATAGAAAATGGACGTTGCCTATTTGCCTTTCGGGCTCGCCGTTTAGGACCGCAGTCGCTTTATTGCTGGGAATGAAAAAACGCATTTCCTCCTGCCGAATTGGGCGGTTGACAGCCTTTACATGGAATAAGTGGGATTGCTTGTTTATGGAATAATCCAATAGGAATCCTGCCTTCTGCTGCTTTTCCATGCAAACAAAGTGGGATCCAACGTTTAAATATGGTCGCGGAGTAGTTATTCTGTGAGGGATTATGCCCGTTGAAACCGAAATAAAAATCCGGGTGAAGGATGCAGCAGCTGTAAGGAAGAAGCTGGAGGCGGCTGGGGCGGCGCATACAAAAACTGCTAGGCAGTACGATGGGATATTCGATTTCCGGGACGGGAGGCTGATGAGGAGGGGCGAGCTTTTCAGGCTGAGGGTGCTTGAGCCGGTCTGGCCGGACGGGGATAAAACGGTGATCCTTACTTTCAAGGGGAAGAAGAAACGCAAGGGAGTGGTGAAGGAGAGGGAGGAGACGGAATTCGAGACCAAAGATATGGGAGGGGCGATGATTGCATTGCATGAGATGGGGCTGGAGAAAAAAATGGAGTACCTGAAGAAGACGGAATTTTACAAACTGGGGAAGATCAAAATCACGCTGGATCATTTTCCGCATTACCCGGAACTTGGGCATTTTATCGAGCTGGAGGCGGATGAGAGGGAAATCAACCGCGGGATGAGGCTGCTTGGCTTAAGCAAAAAGGATGCGGTGAAGGAAACGTATCCGGAATTGATCAGGAATCACGTCGGAAAGGGAAAATAAGCATACGTTAGGGGATTAAAGCCCGCACTTCTTCTTTACCTTTTCCCACACGTTCTCATGGTAGACGCGGATGAATCTTGCGGACACCTTGCTCTTGTAAATCTCCACGTTCTCGACAACCTCATCTATCTGGCCATCAACCGACATCATTATTTCGCGGTCCATCGGCTCTATTAGGAAATGCTCAGTTGAAGCGAAAACAATCGGATGGTTGAGCGGCGAGAGGGGGCAGATCGGCGCCATGGTGATGCTCTCAATAGTGGGCATAATGATGGGCCCTCCGGCTGAAAGGTTGTATGCGGTTGAACCCGTAGGGGTGCTGAAAAGCACGCCGTTCGCTGAAAACATATCCTTCAGGGAATCGGAGGTGACGCGCAAATTCACAAGGCGCGAGACGTTTTTCGCGTGAACTGAGACTTCGTTCAGCGCATCCGCAGTATGGCCGTCATAATTGACAGTTAGCTTCATCCGCTCTTCCAGCTTGAACTTTCCTTGCAGGAATAACTCCAGCCCCGGCTCGAACGCATGCTCATCCAAATTTGCCAGGAACCCTACTGCGCCGGTGTTGATCTCGAGTTTTGGTACGCCGGGGTAATTGAGCTCATTCTGCAAGTAGGTGCCGTCCCCGCCCACGATGAGGTGTGCTTCGGCCTTTTTCCGGAATTCCTTCTCATCTATATGTTCTTTCATTCCCAGGTATTTCGATGTGCTGGGCGAAATGATTAACTCGAAATCGTAATCGTCCTTCTTCTTTTCCAGGAACTGCAAGGCCTGCCTTGCGACCCTGGCGGCGTGCTCTGTTTTTTTCGTGATGAACCCGATTTTCCTGAATTTCATGCTTGACCACTTCGCAAATTTAGAAACGTTCTCCCTCCAATATTTTTTCCACAGATTTTTCCAGTTCGTCTATTTTGATGCGTTTCTGCTGGGCGGAATCCCTTTCCCTCAGTGTAACGGTGCCGTCCTTAAGCGAATCATAATCGATGGTGACGCAGAAAGGCGTGCCGACTTCATCTTGCCTCGCATATCTCCTGCCAATTGAGCCGGATTCGTCATACTCGGAAGCGAAGTGGGCTTTCAATAGAAGATAAACTTCCCTTGCCTTTTCAGCAAGCCCGTCCTTTTTCATGAGCGGGAAAACCGCTATTTTCACGGGCGAAATTTTTGCGCTTAGGTGAAGGAGGGTTTTTTTCTCAATTGGCGCGGGCTTGGCGTTTGGGGAGCCTTCGGTCGCGGTCTCTGTTGCAGCCGGTGCTTTATCGCCTTCCTTCTTCTCGATTTTTTCCTCGTATGCATCAATGATTGCTGTAAGGAAAGCGCGTTCCAAGCCAAAGGAGGGCTCGATCACGAAGGGAAGCACCTTCTTCTTGCTTCCCTCATCGAAATAAGTGAGGTCCTTCTTGCTTTCGAGCATGTGCTGCCGAAGGTCATAATCGCCTCGGTTCGCTATTCCTGCAAGCTCCTTCCATCCCCACGGGTAAAGGTATTCGATGTCCCACGTTTCCTTCGAGTAGTGCGAGAGTTCAGTTTTGACATGCTCCCTTATGCGCAGGTGCTCGGGGCGGATGCCTAAAACCCGCGCAAACCACTTGTAGGAATTCAGCACCCAGTAGGCGTGCACTTTCGTGCCGATGACTTTCTTTTCGATGAGCTCGCCGAAGTTATATGCCCTTCCATCGCTCTGCTTCTTTTCCTGCATTGCAGCGGTCAGGACGGAAATCTCCATGCCCAAATCTGCCCCCTCGAATTCCATGCCCGCATCCATCCTTTCTGGGTGGACGAAATATTCCAATTCCATCTGGGAGAATTCCCTGCACCGGAAGAGGAAGTTGCGCGGCGATATTTCGTTCCGGAAAGCCTTGCCCATTTGTGCGATGCCGAAGGGCAGCTGCTTGCGCGTTGTAAGCTGCACCTGCTTGAAATTCGTGAAAATGTGCTGCGCAGTCTCCGGCCGGAGGTATGCGGCAGCAGATTCCTCCTCGCTTGCTCCCACATGCGTCTTGAACATCAGGTTGAACGGTTTCGCAACCTCGAGATTGCCATCGCATTTCTGGCATTTGAGCTTGTGTTCGGAGATCAGCGCATTTACCGCATCAAGCGACATCCCTTCAACTGAGAGCTTCAGCTCGTCCTCTATCAACTGGTCGGCCCGGAAGCGCGAATGGCACTTTCCGCATTCGATCAGTGGATCGGTGAATTCCCTCAGGTGGCCGGAAGCATTCCAGATGCTTGGCGAGGTGATTATTGTGCCATCGATTCCAACCACATCCTCCCTTTTCAGAACGAAATGCTCCCACCAGCTCTGCTCGATGTTGCGCTTTAGCTGTATGCCGTAATGGCCGTAATCGTAAAAGCCCGCAAAAGTGCCATATATTTCGCTGCTCGGGAATACGAACCCCCTTCGGGCTAAGAGCGAAACCACTCCCCCCATAAGGTCGTTCCTGGCCATCAAAATCAGCAAACCTGTTTGAAATCGGACATTTTTAAGGGTTGCTTTATCGTGCGCCAAGCGCATTAACGCCTATTGCGGAGAAGATATGCCCGTGCTTCTCCAATAGCATAAAGCGATCCGGTTATGCAGATAATATCTTTGTCGCTGGCGATGGATTTGGCGTATTCAATGGCATCGGGAAGGGAATTTTTTGTTGTGATGGGAATTTTTTTTCTGATTCTCGGGCTTAAGGCGGCCTTTTGAAGCATTTCCGGGGTTGCGGACCTATACAGGGAAGCCTTTGTAAAAATGAATTCGCCCGCAATCGGTGCGACCTCCTCGATCATTTTAGCATATTCCTTGTCAGCCATGATGGCCATGACCAGAATCAGCTTCCTTCCCCCGGATTTGAGGAATATTTCCTCCAAAAAGCGCTTCAACGACCGGATCCCTTCAACGTTATGCGCCCCATCGAGAAGGATCGTAGGCTGCTTGGAGATGATTTCAAGCCTTCCGGGCCATTTTGCATTTTTAAGCCCCCGCCGTATCGCATTTTCTGAGATGGGAATGCCCTTTTCAAGCATATTCTCGACAACAGAAAGTGCAACGGATGCATTTTCAACCTGATGGGCCCCTAAAAGCCGGATTTCCAAATTATCGAGTCGCAGGTTCCTTCCCATAAAATTGAATTTGCCGCCTCGGATGCTCTCGCGAATTGATTTGCAGTTGAAGTCCCTCCCCAAAACGGATAATTCCGAACCGGTTTCATCGCATTTTCCCTCAATTTTCTTAAGAGCAGCAGCGGATTTGCAGCTAGTTGAAACGGAGGAGCCGGGCTTGATGATGCCCGCCTTTTCCGAGGCGATTTTTTCCAAAGAGTTCCCCAAATTGCGCATGTGATCACGGGAGATGGTGGAGATTGCCTGGAATTTGGAAGGCGCAATGTTGGTTGCATCAAGCCTCCCGCCCATCCCGGCTTCCAGGATGAGGAAATCAATTTTCATCCTGCCGAAATATTTGAAAGCAGCAACTGTCAGCGCCTCGAAAAACGAAGGGCACCTTCCTTCTTTTCGCAGCCTTTCAATGTGGGAGCGCAAATCATATATTATCCGAACGAAAGCCGCATCGGAAATCGCTTTCCCGTTGATCTGGAGGCGTTCATTGTATTTTTGTAGGTGCGGGGAGGCGTACAGTCCAACGCTATAGCCTTGCGCTGAAAGAATGCTGGAAAGGAATGCGCAAACCGAGCCTTTCCCGTTTGTGCCTGCAACTTGGATGACCTCGTAATCGTATTTTATAGCTGCTCGTTTGGAAAGCTCGCGGGGGATCGCCAGATCCCATTTTTCCGGCGTAGGCAGGGCTTCTAGGTATGAAACTGCCTTGTTGTAATCCATAAACTCGCCACAACCCACATCCTTCCCTAACGGAAAGTATGCATGCATCCGCTTAAATCGATTTTGCCCTCCCTAAAAAACACGCCTTCCTTCGCAAGGAGCGAAATTTTCCGCTTTCTTCCATGCAAATAACCTCCGGGATCGCCATTGCTTTTCACAATGCGGTGGCAAGGGACGCCTGTTTTTTTGCGGTCGTTGTAATGCATTATCGTGCCTACTGCCCTTCCGGCCTTCGGATTGCCTGCTGCAATTGCAAGGGATTTGTAAGTGGCGACTTTTCCCGCAGGAATCTGCTTTGCAAGAAGGAAAACGCGGTCCCTGAATGATTTGGCGGCCATTTTGATGCCTTCCAGTCACTCCCTTTGCAGGGAATTGAAGCCTATCCAGAGAAGTGCAGCCAGGAAGAAGAACGCAACAACCGCAATGACATACTTCGAGGAGCTGTCTTCAACCGAGGTAAGGAGGTTGTTGATGATGTTTGTGCTGTTCGTTGGCGTTGGCTGGATTGAGCTTTTTGGCGATTTTGTCACACTCGGCACTGGCTGCGCTGAAGGCGTAGGAGTTGTGCGCTTGAATCTGAAGTAGCTGTAAATTGGGAGCAGGGCAAAATTCTTGCGGTTGTCCACATCCGTGATCTTAATGTACGTAGTGGCCATTTCGGGGAAGTTGACAAGGTTTATGGGCGTCAGGATGATCTTGATTGGCCGCTCGATGAAAGCGGCACCGGTTTCAAGCGAATAATTCGAAAGCTCGACTTTCATCGCATTTGACTCGTTTTCAATTGAGAGGTCAACCCGGCATTCGATGGAGGTGGAAGTGCCTGCCTCGGATTCGATGTAGAGCTTGAACGTCTGGTTCTGCTGCTCCGGCTGCACGAAAATAGCGGTTATGTTCAGAACAGAGGGGATAATGCCAAGCGGGTAGCCGTCCTTGTTCTTCATGTAAAGGCAGTCTGCGGAAATGGGCTGGATTAGTAAAAGCATGAAGAGGGCAAATGCAAAGAGCCACGCAAATTTCATCGGCTGCACCTGAAAAATTAACTGCACAGCGGTTTAAATATCCTTCAATATGGTGCACTGCGGTCAATAAAATGCGGGAGAATAATTGCCGGAAAGCGTTCATGCATCAGAATCCAGGCCGCAGGCTCAGTTTGTCCGGAAGGGGCAGCTTCTCGAACGGCCTGTTAACGCATTCGTTCCTGACCAGTTCGGCAAGCTCGACAAGAGTGAGATTGGCGTTTTTGCCCTCCTTCCGCATCCTTACTGAAAGCATCCCGCTTTGGGCTTCCTTGTCACCTATGACTGCAGTGTAGGGAATCCATTCCTTCTCACTGTCCCTCACTTTCTTCTGCATGGTTTCCGCACGGTCATCCAAATCCACGCGGACATTGTGCTTTTTCAGTTCCTTCAGCAATTCGGTGCAGTAGGGTAGCTGCTTGTCCGATAATGGAACAAGCCTGACTTGCGTGGGTGAGAGCCAGGTTGGGAAAATAGGCACCTTGCCTTCCTTTATCCGCATCGCCTGCAGCTCCAGAAGCGCATAAATCACCCGCTCAACTGCGCCGGAAATGGAAGTATGCAAAATGATCGGCCTCTTCTTGTTGCCATTCTCATCAGTGTATGAAAGGTCGAATGTCTCCCCGTTTTCAACATCGATCTGCACTGTTGAAAGCCCGGACGCCTTTTTTGCATTGTCAACGAAGTTCATCTCGAATTTCGTGATGAAATATGCGTACCTTTCCTTGTAGAGCTCAAGCAGCACGGGCTTGCCGAGGGATTTTACCATCGAAACATACCAGTCCTTGTTTTCCTTGAAGAAATCCTCCTGCGCCCGGAAGGCTGTCTCGAAGGGGATCTGCAGTTCGGTGTTCCAGTCGAAACATTTGTAGAACTGCCTCTGGAACTCTTCGCGCGCCATTTCCAGGTTGGAGCAGAAAGTGTGCATGTCGGGCATTGTGAAAGCCCTAAGCCTTTTCAGGCCGGCAAGCTCGCCGGATTGCTCCCTCCTGAATGAGTAATGCGTGAGCTCGTAGATTTTCATGGGAAGCTGCTTGTAGGAAATCGTTAGCGTTTTTGCCAGCAGGAACTGGCCAAAGCATGCTGCGAAGCGCAGGAAGAGATCCTTCTCGTCGGATTTCACCGTGTACTGCCTTGCCGGGAAACGGTTGAGGTATTTTTTCAAAGCGGGATGCGCATAATCGTACATTATGGGAGTCTCCACCTGCATGCCGCCATATTCAATGACAACATCGGTGATGGCGCGTTCAATTAGCACCTTCATCACTTCCCCTTTCGGCCGCCAGCTGAAATTGCCTGCGTCGCTTGCAGGCTCGTAATCAACTAGCGCATGCTCCTTCATCAGCTTGATGTGCGGCGGCTCTTCCGCATAGCACCGGTCCTTCCGGGTTTCGTATTCGGAAAAAACCGCAAGGTCGCCATATTTCCCGAAATTGAATTTTTCAGCTTCAATGAGCTCCCCTTCAGGGGATAGTATGAAAAATTTGCTCTTCACCTGCGCCTCCTTCTTTAGGGATTCGGAAACTACCTCGTCGCCGCCGGCTTTCCCGACTGCAACCTCTTTCACTGCTCCCTTTTCGAGCTTGCCAACTGCACGGTCAAGTGTTTCCTTCGTGATCGTTTTGCTAAGTTCGGCAAGCGGATGGCCCTTGCATTTCAGCTCGAAACTTTTGTAATAACCGAAGGGCGATTTTTCCGCATGTGGGCAGAATGTCCTTACAGCCTCATGCAGTTCATTCAGGATGTAAACTGCTTCGCCGGGTTTCGCGAGATTGCTGGAAAGGTGCGCATAGGGGTACACCATAATGGTTGCGGCCTTCACTTCCAAAAAGTTCTTCTTCACTTCCTCGGCTGCCCTCCTTGCAACTTCGGCAGTGTCGCCTTCTTCAACACTGGTCAGGATCACTAGCACGTTCTCGAGCCTCTTCCCCTTCTCCTCCTCCTTGAGGTCGCCGATGCTCTTCAGCGCCTTCTTTTCCGCCTTGTAGCTGAAAAAGTCGCAATGCAGTTCAAGTATCCGCATAACCGATCCTTATTTTTACTGCCCCATAAATTAAATTACCTACGCCTAAAGGCGTAGGATTTCCCCGTTAATAAGATGTGAGGGTGCGCTGCCTCGGGTCGTTCTCCTCGCGCACATAGCTCCGAATAGTTTCCAAATCTGCATCGCCAGCGCTGCGATGGAAATACGAG
>JBDRLB010000057.1:0-2718 GCA_043813365.1 Microcaldota archaeon
CCCCAAGCCATATTACAGCCGTGCGGTTTCCGAGATGGCCAAAAAAACTGAAGAATCGTCCGATCCCGGCGAGAATTGCGAACTTTGCAAAACGGGCTTCATCATTTCCGTGAAGAAAGAGGAGCACAACCCCAAATACGGCCATTGCTTTTGCGGTGCGCCCTACCACAAGGATTGCTTCGAGGCGGTGATTGCGGGCGATACCCAATGCGTCAGGTGCGGCCGAAGGCTTGGCGGCGGAGGGGCCGATTTCAAGGTGGAGGAAGCCTTCAAGCAGATAACGGATATATCCTACTAGGTGAGTTAATGCGGGATAAAATCTTATGGGATTTGGGACCTAATAATTCTGCAATTATCAAATTAGAAGTTTTCTTTTTACTTTTTATTCTCGGATTCTTCCTCTATTTTTTCCAGCCTGTATTTAGAACTGCTCTAGCTCCTTATGTTATTTTCATTATTTGCCTAATATATTTGTATATATTCCGTTCTTTGTGGATGCAGGCCAATTTGGAAGTTCGTTCTAATGGCATCAAATTTGGTGGGGTTCCCAGAAACCCCTTTAAATTTTTTAATCCGTTCAAACCGAAATTTCTGAGTTGGAAAGATATAGACAAAATCGAGGTTGGAAAGCAGTCATACTGGATGCACTGGAGATGGGCAATTATTTTTTACACGAAGGACGGGATTCAATACGAACAGGATTTCCCGGGATATTTTGGGAATACTTCGGATCGCTCTGATTTTATCGAGGCAGTAAAAGCGGCAAAGCATGGAAATTTATTAGTTTTTGTAAATAAATCTGGTTTAATCTATTAGACTTGGTGCACGTTGCACTCCTTCCTTTTCTGCACTTCGTAAGTCTTGAATGTGCCATTCCGGCCGTCGATGAATAAATATTTTCCAACAAGGTTCGGCTCATTTTTCAGGGAGGCCATTTTCAATTTGAGGAATTCGTTTACCTGCAGGGCCGCAACAATGCTATTCGTTGTTGAAACCGCGGGCATTTTCGGGTCAAGGAAATCCAGCACCTCGCCAACGCAGCTGTACCTTTGCCAAAGCAGCTCGTAGTCTTTCTTGCTCATGGAGCACTCAAGGCAGCTGGAAGGGGATTTGACGGTCTGGACCTTTCCCAGGAAACCTGTTGTGCCGCCGTCTATCAGGGGTGCTACGCCGTATGCCTGCGCATTGATGTGAAGGCGCGCGTTGATATTATCGAGGCAGGAGAAAATCGCATCATACCCCCCAAGCGAATCGGACTTGATATCCTCCACCCTTCCGTTTATCGGCGTTACGGTGGAGCTTGGGAACTGCCTGCGGGCCCTTTCCGCGAGGATTTCCGCCTTGAGCCTTTTGTTTTCGGCATCCTCCTCGGTAAAGAAAATGCACCTGTTGAGATTGGCCTTAACTATTATGTCGTAATCCATTATGGAAACGTCGCTGACCCCTAGCTGCAATAGCGATTTGAGGACCTCGTTGCCAAGTGCGCCTGCCCCAACCACCAGGATCTTCGATTTTGATATCCCCTCCTGCTGCCAATCGGAGATGCGCTTTTGCCTGTCTTGAACGTCCTCATCAGAACCCATGATTCAATTTAAACCTCGAATTTTTTAATCTCTCGTTTTTAATCCTTGCATGCCACTTATCGTTTTCAGCAAAGGCAACCCTTCCGGGGAAACCATTTCAAGGAAGCTGGTGGAAAGGCACGGATTTTTGCCTGTAGAGCCAATTTCCAGCGGCGATGGGAAATACGAATGGAGGTGTTGGGAAAGGGATGGCCTTAAGCTTATCGAACTTACGACTTTGCACATTTTTTCAGATTATCTGAAGGATTATCCGGTTTTCAACGATGCCGACCTGCTGATTTTCGCATCAACGCATAAAAGCGCTACGGATTCCCCGGCTGTTACCGCTCACACCTGCGGGAATTTCGGTGGCGGGAACAAACTGGGCGGCAATCCCTTCGAGCTGGCGCATGCATCGGCCTTTGCTTTGAAAATCGCCTCCCAATTCCTTGCTTCCCACCCATTGGAAAATTTTCCCTTTTTCATGGAGGCAACCCGCCATGGCCCAACCGCCCTCAAAGCGCCCGTATTATTCGTTGAGATCGGGAGCACGGAAAGGGAGTATTCGGATGAGCGTGCAGGGGAAATAGTTGCGGATTGCATCATAGAGGTTTGCTCCGGATGGAAAAAGGGGCAAAAGGCCAATTCGGGCTATAAGGTTGCAATGGGCTTTGGAGGGACGCATTACTGCTCCAAATTCGGGAAGATGGAGCTGGAGGAAAAATATGAATTTGCGTATGTGTGCTCCAAGCATTATCTGGAGGAGATCACGCCGGAAATTTTGAGGCAGGCGATGGGGAAAAGCATTGAGAAAATCGAGGTTGCCCTGATCGAGAAGAAGAGCATGAATGCGCAGGTTAGGGGAAGGCTGATTGCAGCCTTGTCTGAGGCTAATTTGCCCTATGAATTAGTTTAAGAAAGGGGTAGAGGCAACCCGAGTAGGGGGAATCCTTCCCCCTGGAGGGGTTATTGAAAAGAAGAGCATGAATGCGCAGGTTAGAGGCAATCTGATTGCAGCCTTGTCTGAGGCTAATTTGCCCTATGAATTGGTATGAATCATTAGTTCGGAAAGGGGTGCTTATTTGAGTTCCTTTTTAAGCGCCTTCTCGAAATTCTCCAGGTCGCCGGCAACTCCCTTGAGGGCGGATTTAAGCTC
>JBDRLB010000058.1:0-6780 GCA_043813365.1 Microcaldota archaeon
CACATCCGGTGCATCCCCATCCTCGCCGACTATCGCGACCATAATTGTTTTCATATTGCATCCCCTATATTAAATATTTTATTAAACAGTATAACTATTCGCGGTATAAATAGGTTTGGTTTATGTTAGGCTCCCCTAAAAATTAGGCGGGGTTCTCAAATAGGATCCGCATTTCCTTGAGGATGGGGGTTATTGATGAATCCGATGTTTCGAATTCGGCCTTCCATTGGAGAAACCTTTCATCCTTGGGCATGTCATCGCCGTTTGCAATTTCCACCCATTCGGAGAAAAGGCCGTTGCTTGTTGGCCCCGTCCTTGCGAGCACTTTCATGCCCGTCCCTGCGGGAATGATCGCATTCCATTCGATCCTCTTCCAATCCACAAGCTCGGTTTCGCCATCGAACATTGGCGAGGTGAATGTGCCCTTTGGCCTGTAAACGCGCTTTCCCGATTCAACGGCATAATTGATCGTTGCGCCCTCCGGCAGCGTTGTTGAAAATTCCCGGTCATATTCGCTTTCCTGGAACTCCGTTTGCGTTTGCGTGATGAGTTTTGATTGGAATTTCTTGATGCCCGTTGCCGCAAAAATCGTGAATCCTTCATCGTTGGCCCCGATTTTCCTTATGGTTATCCCCCCCAGCGGATCGAGCGGCCGAAGGATGGGTATTGCAATTGCAGTCAGCTTCTGTAGGCCTTCCGGATCCTTTTGCCATTTCGGAACGCTTGTTGGGATTGGGAAATTAGGGTCGCCGCCGTAATTCCAGACATTCTCGTTGGAAATTGCCCTTTCCTTTTGAATTTCGCCGTTTGCATAATTCACCCAGATTTCAGCGAGTGTTTTCCTATCCCCCTGAATAAAACTTCCCATGGAAAGCAGCCTGATTTCCGAAAATCTATCCCTTCCCGTCAGGAAATTAGCCGAAAAGAATTCCTCGCTTGCCGTCGTTATCACATTCCATTTCCCGCCAGATGAATAGGGCGGCAGTATCTTGTAGGGCACCTCATCGAGCATCAATTCCCCTTCCTTAAGGCCGGAATAAAGGCTATCCCCGATGGAATTCCCCAATTGGAAGGGATTATGGCCGTAGTCGGCATTAGCCGCTTTGGAAATATCGAACGCCACATATTCCTTCCTCTCCCCCAATTCCTCAACCCCTCCAACTGGTTTAAGAATTGGGACGCTCGTCACTGATGGCCGCACAATCTTTTCCGTAACGGTTGGCACATAGGTTAATTGCACCGTGACGATGACCTGGGGGCTGGATGTCACATTGACGTAGATTACTTCGGGGGTAGGCGAAGGCGCATCCCCCTTCGATTCGATTTTTAAGCACCCAAATAGGATCAATGAGCAAAAGACCAATAAGAAGAGCATTTGTCGCATAAGAATACCTTCATGAATGAATGCATCCGGGTATAAAAATAATCCGCTCTCCGGGGAAAGACTTAATAAACGTGGTTGCATAAATGGAACACCCAATCACATTGCAGGTGAAATAAGATGCCAAAATACACAATAGAACTTGATCGCGACGGCTGCATAGGCGCTGCCGTATGCGAAGCAGTATGCCCCAAGCATTGGAAAATGGCCGATGATGGGAAGGTTGACCTGGCAGATTCGGTCAAGGGCGATAAGGGCGAATTCTACACGAAGGAAGTCGATGAGGCGGACTTCGAAAGCATGAAGATGGCAGCTGACGGCTGCCCCGTCAAAGTGATCCACATCACAAACAAGGATACCGGCGAGAAACTAATTTGAGCATCAGATTCCAAAATATTCCCGTGCCTCACTTATGTCTGCAACCTCTCGGATTTCCATTCCCCATTTATCCATCGAATATTTTGCCAAATCAAGCGTTTTGGGCACGTAATTAACTTCCTGTATTACAAATCCCCCAAACCGCCTCTCCCTAACCTGCCTTTCATAATACACGAGATTGGCCGAGCCCTTAGGCACCAAGAAGGTTTTGATCCCGTTTTCAGCTGCTGCCTGCGCTTTTTCCAAAACACCTCCGACTTGGCCTATGCTGCCATCCTCTTCGATGGTCCCGGTCATTGCCACGCTTTCATCCGGTTTCTTGTTTTGTATTGCGGCAAGGGCTGCAAGGGTTATTGCCCCTCCGGCAGATGGCCCCCCAACCAGGCTTGTGTTTGCTTCAAACGTAAGAATGATGTCCCTATCGCTAAGATCGACCCCGAGAAGCTTCTGGGCGACCTTCACGGCGGTTTCCGCGGAGTATTGCGTATCCGGTTCCACGAAGGGATTCGTGTTTATCAGGACGCGCCCTTTCCCGCTTCTTATCTCAATATTTGCATAGCTGACAATTCCGGTATTATCATCACTCTTTACCGCCAAGACTGGAATTCTGGAATTGTATATTTCTGTAAAGGAAAGCGGCCTGTTGGTAACGGTAATTGTGCCATTATCGCCCTCGGAATATACCCTTTCGACAATTGTTGGGGGAAATGCATTCTGGTAAAGCAATAGCCCCATCAGTAAGCCTAAAAGGAAGATGCCCGAAATAAACAGGTAGTCCGGCTTGTTTTGCTTCATTTCAACCATTCTCCGTTTCTGCTTATTCAAAAATATAAGCTTTGGGTAATGGTTAAGCCCTTTTGTTAATGTCAAATAGGGCAATTTCTATCCAAATGCCAGATTCATTATGAATTATGTTTGGATGCCCGGTTAAAATTGCCGATCATAATTACGGTTTGCTCCAGGCATATTGCCCATTACGCCAATTCCTTCAAATAGCACTTGCCCTTCCGATTACCCTAAGGCCCTTTGCATCCAACCTGACAATAAGGACTGGATAATCCGGCCTTATGGAAAATGGCTTCTCGAAAATTAGCTTTCCTGTAGATTCGGTGCCTCCAGATATTTCCGGGCCGTTCCACCGGAAAGGCGCATCCTCAAGGAAATGTATCGCATGCAATTGCTCGCCATCCTTAACTTGTTCCTTGACGAATTTGTTTATTGAAATTTTAATCCCGTGCTCCTTTGAATTCTTAATTGCGGTTTCCTTGCCTGCCAGCATATCCCCCCTGTCGACATCCTTGCTCGTAAGTAGTTTTATGGCAAGCCCAAACCTATCGCCGGCGCTTGTCTCCTTCACATCCTGGTCGTGCATCTGGATGCTGCGCACCTCCAATTCCTTCCCCGAAGGGTGAACAACCAATTTGTCGTGGATCAGGATCTTTCCGGAATGCAAAAAGCCAAGCAGGATCGAGCCAACCCCCTTGACCTCGAATGAATGGTCGACCGATGCGAATACGTCATTCGTTTCCTTCTGCGCCCTGCTAGCCTCCAGGATTTTTTCCTTTGCATCATCAAATGAGCTGAATACCGCGAATTTTTCCAGTGACGTTCCCTTAACCAGGGGGGTAAGGTCCAGGTTCGTTACGAAGCACCCCTGCGTTTTTCCAAGCAAATCAAGTGTTATGATAATTTCCCCAAGCCTTGGCGTTAGCTCTTCGCCCACGATGATGCAATAATCGCTAAGGTATGCGCAATAAGCCAATGTCAACACTTTTTCCGGGTATTTCGATGGCTCAATGACGGTGATGATTTTCCCCGAATACACCGTTTGGTATTGCGTGATGTCCTCCTCGCTTCCCTTTTTTGCAATTCCGGATGCGATTTGCCTGCGCTTTTCAATATCTTCCCCGAATACCCCCAATGTTATGCTTGTCATAATTTTCAAACCTCACGTAAAAGGAGCGGCTCTCAACAGGCCATGCCAATTCTATTGAAAACATCCAATATTATAAATCAGTTATCCCTTCCAATAATTTCAACAAAGTTGTTCTGGGGCGGGAATTAAATATGCGCTTCCTTCCGGTCTCTTTCAAGGAAATAAAAAAAAGGATGGATGGGTCCGTTGCCTATTCCAAAAAACAGCTGATGAGGATCGATACCTTCCAGAAGAGCACATCCAAGCGTGCGATTTACCTTCTTGAGCGGAATTTTTCCCGCCTTTCAAAATACATGGGATTTGAGAAATATTCCGCGGCTGATGAGTTTTTCTTTGATTTTGCGGGCCTTCCCCCTCTTGGGAAGGAATACTGGTTTTTGCATTTCACCGACCCCAGGTCAAAAACGCAAATGGTTGCGACATTCGGCAGGGCGCAGTCCGAGATGGATATCAATCGGCTCCGGATTAAGGGCAGGGTGGATGAACTTGGGATGGAATGCGCTGCCGTGATCTGGGTTTTTGATGGCAAAAAGAAGGTGCTACTGAATTCAAGGCAGCACATCCGGCTGGAAAAAGGCAGCGTGCAGAATTCGCTTGGCTTTTCCTCGAGAGAAGCGGAATTTGATTTCCATGGCAAATACCCCGAATACGGGCTGGATTATAGGGGGGGCAAACATCAAATCCATCTTAAACTTACAAAATCACCCAAGGGCAAACCCTTTGAAATCCTGAATTCATTTTCTCCCACCATTGGCATGGGCCTTGCAAACCTGTATTTTGATTTCAAGGGCACCTTGCTGGGCAGGGCTATTTCAGGGAAATGCTATGTTCAAAAGGTCATCCTCACATCCCCCTTCATTCCCTGGAACTGGGGCCGTTTCTATCTCAATGACGGGGGCATATTTGAATTCTTCACGGTTTATCCTCCTATCTTGCCCGGAAAGCTCAAACTCTTTTCCCATGCCCATTATTTCGACTACCGAAAAAACAAGACGCACAATTTTTCCGACGTGAATATAGAAATGACCCCCGACGGGCTCCACTGGCATGTATATGGGAAAAAATATTCACTTTTTGCAAAGAGCTATTCTTCCCATCCCTTCACGTTCAAGGGGCTTGGCCAATTCAAGTACCTTGAATACTTTGCAGAGGCAATCGACCTCACCGTAGCCGGAAAAGGCCGCGGCAAGGGCGCCGGAATCCTGGAGGATGCCGTCGGGTTTGTGGTTTGATTGTTTCCTAATATATTATTAGGGCTTGGCAACCAATTGGTAGGCGCCATTTCCGCTCGTATGGCATAACTAACTTATTGGCGCAACCCCCCCAAGTTTAAACTAGCTAATTTGGCTTTTCTCCACCGCCGTTTTCCTCCAAGGGTCCCGTCGTTCCAAACCATTTGCCAGAAGGAAATAGTTTGTCAGTAGCTACCTCGTTCGTCATCGCATGCGCTCAGGCTGGGACAGTGTCATCATCGACACGTCAAATTATGTGAAAAAAACACTGTTTTTCATACATAAAATGACTTTGTGCTGATTTTCGTGCAACGCGTGTTGCATCTGCCATATTACCTATTTTTGTCTCTCCTAACGTTAAAATAACTTCCTAAATTCTGCGTACTCGCCCGGGTATTCTTTTATTGCCTTTTCGAAAACCCCGAGAGGTTGTTTTAGTTGATCGCCTAAATCCCTTTTGAATTCCTTTCGATTCATTTCAATAAGGGGTGCGATAGTTAGATAGCTGAAAATCATGAAGGGAAGCATTTCCTTCCTAACCTTCCCCTCATTTTCGTCCTCTAGGTGATTAATTTTTTCCATAAACTTTTGATTATAATCCGATGAAACAGCTTTTTTCATTTGATCAATCGGAATAGGCTGAGGGCGAGCCTGAAAAGGAAGAGTAAATGGTAATGGTAATTTTTGGAAAGCGTCAGAATAATGTAAATACAGATTTTCAAGATTTTTCCCACTTATAAAATATACTCGCTTAGGTCGTCCGATTTTTCGAGTTTCTTCATCGATGTCGATAGTAATCATACCCTTCCGGTCGAGATCATTGAGACGATCCGACCAATGTTTTTGAGATTGCATTTTTACGTCCAACAATTCGCTGAGCTCCTCTATTCCAATTTTATCAGGAAATTTTAGAAGCAATCGAAAAAATATTTCCTCATCAGATGTTGTAACGCTTTTTGCCATAAGGTTTTCCCGAATTAAACGTAATTATCTACGAATACTATTTTTTTATAAGGAATATATATCGATGACCGTTTAAATACTTATCTTTGAGGGGTCTCATATGCAAATTATCAAAAAATCACCCGCTGTTGCGTTGACTCTATCACCCGAAGTAATTCGGCGAGTAGACGATAGGGCAAAGTCGTTGGGGATAACCCGATCGGCTCTCATGCGATTTGCGGTTCTTAAGGAGGTGCAGCTGGATGGATGATATACTCCCCCTTCAGCTTACCGAGAAGCGTCCCGTTTGGCTTGAGAAGCTCCGGGAAACCTACTCACGGATGCTCCAGGAGCGCGGGGTTTTGAGTGAGGAAAAAGGTGTTCAATGATGATTATTTGCCCAAATTGCCAGAAGGAATATCGCCCAGTGCTGCAAAGGAAGCTGATCGGTGCGGCGGTTCAGGATGAATTTCCCAAAGCTAAACCAATTGAACGGGAACAATTGCTTTCGGGGCTGTGCAGCGATAAATGCTGGAATGAATGGGTTGGAAAAGAAAGGTGAAAAACATGAATAAAAATGAAAGGCAGATCCTGGCAAAGAAGATTTTGGATTGGTCATTCAAGGAAGCGGAGGATTTGACGATAATTCCTAATCTAATTGAGCTGTTGAAAAAAGAAGGCAACGATCAGGAGATGGAAAAAGTTTCTATAAAGGGTAAGATTAAGGCAGAACTCAGGATGCTTGAGGACTTGGTGACTCAAGAAAAGAAAATTAGTAGTTTGCAGAAAATGGTCATTGATCACTGCAAGCAAATCAGGCAGCTACTTACAGAAATTTGAGGTGTAAATTATGGAAAACATCGCGGAGGACAAGGACGAAAGTCCTGAAGAAAAGGTAACTGAGGTTCTAA
>JBDRLB010000059.1:0-26346 GCA_043813365.1 Microcaldota archaeon
ATACAGACAACCTCGGCGGCGAAGCTACGGCCCCGTAAGGGGCCTCGCCGCCGAATCAATAACGCTCGCGCTGAAGAAAAAGAAATGTGCTGATTCATCCGTCGTTTGAAAGCGACGGATTTCTCAGCCTAAGGTATTAAACAATGAGATCTAATCCGAGTCAACTATCTTTTTCATCCTTGAGACGAATTCCTCGGCCTTGAAGGGCTTCATGATGTAGTCGCACACCCCCTTGTTTTTCAACTCGCCAAAGCGCTCGTTGCTGATGGGTATGCCGCTTATGAACGCGAACTTTGCGGAGTAGTTGCTTTTGCGGAGGGAATCGTAAATATCCCAGCCGGACATGTCGGGAAGCATGACATCCAATAGCACAAGATGGTATTGCTTTTCCTTAGCCTTGCCCAGCCCCTCTTTCCCATCATTTGCAATATCCGTCTCGATGCCCGCATTCCCCAGTATGAGCCTGACTGCCTCGGCCGTATCCCGGCTGTCCTCAACGTAAAGCACTTTTTTCATCCAGATGCCCTTTTTTCCAAGCTCAATTGCGTCAGGCGTACCCATACTTTCAGACCTTCTTTTGGATAGGGTAGAATTCGTAATATTTATAAATACAACCATAATAGGTGTATAAAGATATATAATTTTTATAAAAAGGATATAATAAATATAACGGAGGGCATAAATGGCCAACGGCTCAGCAAGCATGCGGAGTTGGTACGGCTCCAGAATTGTAGACAGCCTCGTATCCGAAGTGGATTTTACCTTTCCCTTCAGCAGGCAAGAATTCCATGCACCCTCATTGTACCAGGATTTCATGTCCTTGACCAAGATCAACAGGACCGGAACTGCGATAACATCGCTTATAGGGGGCATAGGATATGCCACGCAGTTTTCCGGCGATGCTTCTTTGCTCATGCTCCAAGGCGCGGTTTCGCTTGTTTTCGCATATGTGCCAATATCCATCCTGAATGATATCCTGGACGCGGATGCCGACAGGCTGAACGAATCTGAAAGGCCGATTGCAAGGGGTGCCCTTTCCCCCATTATGGCGATGGGGATGGCATCAATAGTATTATTCCTAGGGATGTTGGTAACCCTCGGGTTCGGCACGATGTTCGCTGCATTTTTCCTGGCAGAATTTGCCCTCGGCTTGATTTATTGCTTTTGGGCAAAGAGAATGGGCTCGTTTTCCTATGCGCTGCTTGGATTCACCCATATCGGATTCCCGTTCATAATGGGCGCATTGCTGGGCGGCGGTTTCTCCGAAAACACACTTCTGGTCGGGGCATACGTCTACCTGACAATGTTCCTTTGTATTTCGATAAAGGATTTCAAGGACATCGAAGGCGACAAAAAAACCGGCGTGAGGACCTTCCCACTGATATTTGGCAAGGAAAGGGCATACCGGATCACAGCAACGGCATTCTTGTTCGCCCCGCTGACTTTCTTCATTCCCTGGATCGCAATGCACCTTTCTGCCGGATTTGTTGCGGCATATTCGGTTGTGTCCGCGTGGAAACTCAAGAATGCGAAGCTGATGCTAAAAACGCCATCCGCCGAACGTTCCAGGAAAATACTCGACCAGTTCCGCTTTGCGGTGATGGGAGAAATGATTGCATGGGGTGTAGCGACAATATGAGGAAGAATATGGGGCAGATGCAGATAATGGTCAGCCAAGTGCCGGAAAACGGCCATCATGGCACGAAGTCGGAAAATAAGCGGGGGGCCATTTACGTGCCAGCATACGGAACAAAGGCGGACAATTCCAATGCCAACGCGTTCCAGCTCAAATGGGAGGATTGAGCATTCCGGCGCGAGTGCCGATACAAATTGCACCGGCATTTTTGGGCTCGGCGGCTTGCTGCCAAATACGGGAAACTATTTAAGGCGCGTCCAGTTATCCTTATCAGAGGGATTCTGATGGGCCTAGATTCAGCGCGGAAGATGGTTTTCCTGAAGCAGATACGCGATGAAAACGGGATGCTCGTCGTGTTCGGGAAGCCCTGCTTCTTCATGCCCGCTAGGATGTTAATTGAAATCCAGGCCGAATTAAGTGCGTCGTTCGGGAAGGAAAAAGTGGGCAAAGCATTCTTCGAGGTGGGCAGGAGGAGGACGCACAAGGGCGCGCTTTTCTTTTCCGCCTTGAGGGGAGTCAACCGTGCATTTGAAACGCTGCACCTCGGCTCGCCCCTGCTTGAACTCGGGGCATTGTCCCTAAGCTCAACAGGCTGGGGGGATTTTACCGTTATGAAATTGGGAAAAAACCGCATTATTGCAAAATGCCCAAACTCCCCCCTTGCTGCAGCCTATAGGAAGGAAATCGGCTTCTCAAAAGAACCAGTTTGCGGCATCCTTGCGGGAATGATTGCCGGTGCAGCTGAAGTTTGGCAGGGAGGCAGTTTCAGTGCAAAGGAAACCAGCTGCGCAGCCATGGGAAAAGCAAAGGAATGCGTATTCGAGGTTGTAAAAAAGGGATGAATCCCCATTTCCAAGGGAATAATACATTCCATCAGGATGAATTCTTTACGACGATTCCCTTTCCTTTCTTGATGATGAACTCATGAACGCCGCCCTTATAGTCGCCGCCCCTCAGCTTCACTACAGTAACGGTCCGCAGGACATTTTCCTCGCCGAGTATCTGCTGATCCAGAAGGATTATGCCATCGCAGATGAATTCGCTCACCGTATCGCGCGAATACCATTCGGAATTCTTAGGCAGCTCGGAAATCAATATGGTGGTGCAGCCGAGCTTCCGGATTTCCTCAAGCATGTAATAGATCATCTGCTTCTTGATCCCATCACCCATAGCAATCGGCGGCTGGTGGGTTGTTTTTTTAAGGAACTCAATCATGTCCTCCGGAAGGTTTCTGTAAGATGAGGCGTAAACAGTCATTATGGAAACAGAATCGATAACAAGCCTTTTGGCGCCCAATTTCTTCACGTGCTCCTTCAAGTCGTCAAATGCGGCATACAGGTCGCTGGGGTCAAGTCGGATAATCTCCAATTTGCCATTGGCTGCAAGCTCCCTCACTCCGAGCCCCAGGCGTTCCGCCTGCTCCGTAAGGTAACCGGTACTGGATTCGAAAGTCGCGTATATGCCGGTTTCGCCCGCCCTCGCGGCTTCTGAAATGAATTGCATTGCCAAAAGCGTCTTGCCGGTCCCGGGTGTGCCGGACACAAGTATTTGGTCTCCTGCATGCACGCCGTCCGGTATGATGGAATCAAGCGGCTTGAACCCGACGTTTTTCCTTTGGTGTTCCATGGTAATCCCAGAAAGGTAATGGAGTAATTGCACTTTATAATAATTACCCTTTACACTATAAGGTTTATAACTTATGCATATTATTTACTATCGTCGGGTGGGTAAATGGACGAGCTTGATGAGAAAATCCTGAAATTCCTTAAGGAGGACGCGAGCATGCCCATGACGGACATTGCCAAAAAACTCAAAGTCCCAAAGCCTACTGTTTATGTCCGGCTCAACAAGCTGAAGAAAAGTGGCATCATAAAAAAATTCACCGTTCTCTTGTCATCTCCTTCCGATAAGATGAATACCGCAGTGATCGACTGCAAGGATTTCCTGATTTCAAAGATGACCTCCAGAACTTCCGGGAAAATAGTGAAGGAACTGAAGCTGAACACCAAGGTCGAGTTCATCGTGCGCATCTCGGATACGCAGCTTCTCGTAGGATGGAGGGGCGGGCTTGAACTCCCCCGGCTTCCCGGAGTGGAAAACATAACAGGCGCAGACACTTTATACTGGAAGGACTGATCCAGCCAGTCCCGCATATTCGAGGTTAAAAATAATCCGCTATTGATTTCTGGTCCGGTTGTTTTTTTCCGGAGTAAGGTTGTTTTGGATTGCCTTCCGCCCCGTTTATTTTTTTATTTTCTTCAAGCACCATATTGGAAGGGAGCTGCAGCTCCCCATAATTGCCGTCGTAGCCTGCCTTCACAACCAGTTTACCTTCGCGGTTTGCAATGATCGCTGCCGCCAGTTTCTCATGCATCTCCTTCCTAAGTGTTGGTTCATCCGCTTCCAGCAGCAAATTGAACTCGCTTTTGAAAACGGACATCAGCCTCTCCGTTTCCGCATACACTTTCCGGCTCATTGCTGGGGAAGAGAAGCAAGATGCGACAAGGTCCTGCAAAGGAAGAAGGGATTTGTAGGGGATTGCATCTTTTGGCTTAAATCCATCCTCCCTGTCCGCGAGCTCCTCAACACGGCTTAACACACCGATAGTGAGCTTGCCCTTGCATTTCGGGCAAATGCCCTTCAGCTTGAGGGTTTCCTTTGGATTGCACGAGAAATTGCAGTTCCTATGGCCGTCATAATGATATTTGCCGTAATTCGGGTCGACTTCAACGGTGAATTTGAAATGCTTCCCGTCCTTTTGCTTGATTGCATTGATCAGATTTTCAAAATTCAACTCCCTCTCCTCAAACTCGAATGCATTGCATTCCCTCCCGATTCGGTAAGGATGCGGCGAATGGGAATCGGAATTAGATACAAGCGCATATTTATCTAGCTGCGAAAGCCTCCAGTTCATAATAGGATCGCTGCTCATGCCGGTTTCAAGCGCAAAAATGTGCTTCGCCTGTTCCTCGTAACCCTCCTCAATGGAATTGAATCCGCTATTCGAGCCGAAAATGGAAAACCAGGGGGTCCAGATGTGCGCAGGGATTATTTCGATTTCCTTGCTTACCTGCTTGCAGATCTCAACCAGCATTGCGGGGGAAGTGCTGCCGAAAATCGGCCTTCCATCGGATGCGAGCGCACCCATTTTGCTCAAACGGTCGTTCAGCTGCTCTACGATCTCGAAATCCGGTGCCAGCAGGACATGATGCACCTTCTTCACTCCCTTGGGAGTAGAGATGATTGTTGCAACCTCGTTTTGCAGAATGAAGTAGACTCCTTTTCTTGACGGATCCTTCAGTTCGAACAGCCCCTTTTTACATTCAGCTTCCTTCAATTTGTATTTCAGTTCCGCGAGCCATTTGGGATGGGAGAAATCGCCCGTTCCCAGAATTTGCAGCCCTTTCTTGCGGCCGCCCTCCTGCAGATGCTCGAGGTCCATCTGCGGCGAAACCGCCCTGCTGTATTTGGAGTGCAGATGCAAATCAGCGAAGAAAAGTGGCATGATTGAAAATAGGCGCTATAAGTTATAAATCCATGAATCTGCCAAAAAATCAGTGGGAAATAAAAAAGAAAGGAAAAAAGAAAAAAATCACGCGGAATCCTCAAGTTCCAGCTTGACGCCGCCGACCATGCCCGCGAAGATGTTGTAGATAAAGGCACCGATGAGACCGCTGATGAAACCTATAATTCCATAAATGATCGGCATAACGATTACTCCTGCAATGCCCAGGGCTGCCAATCCGCCTAGGCCACCCGCCATCCCTCCTACTACGGCTAGCATAAGGCCTGCGAATAAGCCCACAACAGCCATGATTACCCCGTATATCTTTCCCGCAGACATCGGATCCACTGTTTTCAGGACTACCATCTTACCCATGAAACCACCTCAAAATGCTAAGGCTGGGGCGGTATAAAAAATAAGCAGTTGCCGATGATTGACTAAAAAATTAGGGAAGGAAATCCTTGTTCGCGATCTTCTCCGGCAGGTAAGTTTTGGAAATGTACTGCAGGTTCTTGCTGGAAAGCGCCTGGATTTCGGCCTTTATCTTTTTGTCAAGGAACTTATCGATCTCCTTTTGCCATTCCTTCGGCTTGAACCAGTCGTACGCCTTCATTTCCTGCGCGCGCTTTATGTCCACTTCCTTCGCCTTGATCGTAACAGCCTTGAGGTCGTAGTGCTCGATGTCGGAGATGCTCATCCCTAAGAATTTCATTTCCTTGCACCCTAAACGGCCCGATTCATGTGCAAGCGCCATGCTGCCGTATTTCATCGTGGAGTAAATGTACCATCCGTAAGGGTCGGCATCCGTAAGGCAGTAGATTGGAATTTTCAGCTCTTCCGATAAGCGCTGCAGCAGCCTTCTCGCGCCCCTTGCGGCCTGGCCTGCTGTTGTCATCAGCAAACACTTGTTCTTCTTCCAGTATTCGTCCTCATTCAACCTGTCAAATATTGCGTTTTTCTCCGCAACAAGCACATAATCTAGATCGTGATCGATGAATTCGATCTGCTCCACAATGGAAGGGATCGCAAGCCCGCCGGATCCCAGCTTTGCAAGGTCGATTATGCTCTCCCGATCACGCACGAAATCCTTGATCCTCATGGTGCCGGCCATCCTTCCTTTCGGCTCCGCCCTCAGGTGGAGCATTTCACGGAAAGTATCAAGAGCCACCTCGAAATCCACAATTGCAAGGTCGGACTCCTTCTGCTCATCAATCGTATCTTCCCTTGTGCCATGGATCGTTCTCTTCTTCGCGTAGTAAAGGTCACGAAGCGTTGCAGTCAGATTGTTTTCCAGCAAATCCTTCTTTACATAGCTCGCGACGAGCATCGTCTGCATGAACCTCCTTGCGTGGGAAACGTTGAAGAGGTACCGTTTTGCAACCTTGTCTCCCAAAACGATTTTCTTGTTCTTCTCGTCAAAGGCGACGTTGCTGCTTCCCCTTACAGGAATGTCGATGTGGGGATTCTCATTCTTGTCGATTTCATCAATCAGCCCGTCGGCGAATTTGCCGATGCGTTTCAGTATCTCCTCGCGGTTCTTCTCGCGCTTCGCCATCCCCCCAACGTCCTTTTTTTCCTCGGCCATAATTGTCACCAGAAAATACTTGCCCCTAATCATCCTTTTCCTCTGCCTTCATGTCCTCATCGACATCGCCTATCTCCTCCAGCTCCTCCTCCTTCTCTGCAAGCTTTGTGCGCTCTTCGGCTATTTTCCGGAGCTTCTCCTGTATTTTTACCTTTTCAACTCCCTTGATGTCATGAAGCGCTTCCGCAACCTCCCCTATGTAACGGAAGAATATCTGCCGCCTTCTTTCCTGGTCCTCGGCTTTCTGCATCGAATGCAGGTACATCGAAATTTCCCTCGCGGCCTCCATCAATGCGGACCTTATTTCCTCGATGATTTCCTCCTCCTGAGAGATCGCAAGCTTGCCCGTACCAGTATAGGGAACGTAAACGGAAACGAAATTGATGAAAAGCGTTATGGGAAGCTCCTCCCATTTACGGAGGTCATAGCGGCCCCAGTCAATGCTCTTTACTGCCTCCATGGTTGCGCAGCTGCCTGCATCAAAAAGCAGCGGGACTGAATTTGCATACCGAACAACTTCCCCGACCCGGCGGATGCCTACCTTATTCTCCGTTCCTTTTGCCATTGCAGCTGATGCCTCGCTCCCGGATTTCCCACCATACGCGATCGCGGCCTCAACCAGGAAGGGTATTCCTCCGCGGAAAACATGCGGTTTCCTCTCCGCGACCTTCATCACATCGGGCTGCAATAAATTTTTCAGGCTTTTCTTGAGCTGCTCCTCCCCTATGGGTATCAGCACATCGGTTTCGGGCGCGATCCATTTCACTTTCTGGAATGAGAGAACGATCTGCTCCGCTTCTGGCCATTGCAAAGTGGAGGGGGCGCGGTTGAAATCAACAGAAGGGCAAAGCGCCTGCAGTTCCTTGACCTTGTCGCCGCTTACCCTTGTGAATTCCTGCTGCAGGAAGGATGAAATTTTCCTGTTCTGCGAAACAAGCGCCAGATCCATGAGGTCGCTGGTTGAAATTCCAAGCGGATGCGGGAGGGAATCCTTCGCTTTGGGAGGGATTTTAGTGCTCGCTCTTGGGAAAACAACAATGTCCTTTGTAGGCTCTATCAAAGTTATCTGCACGTGCGGATTTGCGAGTGCGGTTCTCCGCAAATACTCGTAAACGGAATATTCGGACCTATTGTAACCGACCTCGGAGAATTCCGCCTCGACCCGCAAGCCGCGGTAATTTCCGCTGTATTCCTTCTCATTGGCGATGATAGGGGAGTTCTTTTTCACATCAATTGAAACTTCGCACTCGTAAATTTTGTAATTTCCGATGCTCGTCTTCACTTTGGTGGGCTTGCCGGTGGTGATTTGCGCAAAAAGCGTGGCGCCCTTCGCACCGATCCCCTGCTGCCCCCTCCTCTGCCTCCTTTGGTGGAACTTCGTGCCGGAAAGCAGTTCTCCGAGCGCATTGCCCACCTTGGATTTGGGGATGCCGGTGCCGTTATCCTCTACAATGACCTTGAGGTGATCATTTACCTCCTGGATTTCAACTTTGATGTCGGGAAGGATTTTTGCATCCTCAGCGGCATCAATGGAATTCGTCACATATTCGTGGATGATTGTTGTAAGCGATCTCACTTTGCCCGCATAGCCCAGCATCTGCCGGTTCTTCTTGAAAAACTCCGCAACGGAATATTCCTTGTACTCCTTTGCGAGCTGGTGTTCCAGATCCTCTGCGGATGGCTCTGAAGTTTTTGACGGCGGTGCAACTTTGGATGGAGCCCCTGAAGCCGCGCCTCCCTTTTCAGCTGGTTTCGCTTGCTCAAGGGGCTTATCCCTCTCATTCCTGTTGCCTATGAGTTTTGCCGCATTCCTCGCCATTTCGCGTGGATCGGGCTTTTTCAGATCTGCCATAAAAAACACCAAAAAAATTTTCCATTACTGCAACGCGCATTTCCTCTCACGGTTCTTCTTCTCCAAATATGCAAACACTCCCGTGTGCTGCGCACCTTCAAGAAGCCGCAAAACAGCTTCCTTTGCTAGCTGCAGGTCGTCGTATTCGCCAAGCACTGCAATCTTATTGCCGGAAACTGCAATGAACGCTCCGCTCAACTCCTGGATTATCCTTTTCGACCTGCCTTCGGAGCCGATCACGCGCCCCTTGTATCTTTCGATCGCTTTCGGGTTGGAAAGCACAATTTCCATGTCGATTATTTCGAGGAAATAGTTATCCCCAAAAAGCTTATAAGCCTGCTGCGGCAAGAACCCGAAATCCAGCGCCTTCAGCACCTGCGATGCTATCCAGACCGTTCCGCCCTCGCCTTCCAGCTCGAGGTTGCCCTCCTTGGTTTGCTTGATTTCCACGCTCCCCTTCTGCTGCACGTGCTTCATTATCTTGTCATTATCCTTGTGCAGGAGGTTCAATGTTTTGCCGGAAACTGAGAGCAATTCCATAAGAATCACGAATGCCTTATGCTAGTGCTGGAGTTAATTTTTCCTCGTATAATTTGAGGGAAAACAGCTTTAAAAGGGCATCTCTGCCCTCGTGTTTTGGTTTAAATTTTTATCTGTTGCTCAATTAATCGGTAGAAATGTGGGGGAAAATCAGGACGCTGCTTTACGGATTCAGCCAGGTGATGCTGCAGAAAAACTGGCTCACGGGCTTGTTGTTTCTGCTAGGAATTGCGGTTAATTCTATCCCTCTGGCAGTAGGCGCCCTTGCAGGCTCATTCGTCGGGAACCTCACCGCCATTCTTATGAAATGCCCGAAGAAGGAATTTGAAGAGGGGCTGTACGGCTATAATGCAGTCCTTGTAGGAATTGCGGTTTTCCTGTTTTATGGGATCACCCCATTGAGCATCATTTTTTTGATAATTGGGGCTGTGTTATCAACAATAATCCTGCACATCCACCCGAAACAAAGTTTGCCCGCGTATACGGCGCCGTTTGTCCTCGCAACTTGGTGCATCGAGGCAATTGGAGTCGCATTTGGGGTCCGGCAGGTAGCAGGTTCGGGTGTGCTTGCCCAGACCGACATCCTTGCTGCAATTTCAAACGGCTTCGGGCAGGTGATGTTCCAGCAGAACCCAACAACTGGGGCGCTGTTCTTCATCGGAGTGCTGATTTCGAGTCTGTTGGCGGGAATATTTTCACTTTTAGCATCCGCAGTTGGGGTAATTGCCCCTCTGGTGCTCAATTCGGATTCTAACCGCACCTACGCCGGAATATTCGCCTACAATGCGGTGCTTTGCGGGATCGCATTTGCCGGCCACAAATTGGGAAACATCGTCAAGGCGGCGACTGCGGTTGTTCTTTCGATAAGTTTGGTTGCGGCAATGATCCAGTTCGGCATTCCAGCACTGACTGCGCCCTTCGTGATTGCGTGCTGGATAGTGATCTTGCTAAGGAATTTATTCAAGTGAGCGCAAGGCTCGCTTTGATGGCGTCGTCCACCTTGCGCATTTTTTCAGGCTGCAGCCTTCCGATTTTCCTAATAATTCGGCTCTCAATGGAAATCGTCCTGATTTGATTGCATAAAATTGTTCCAGCATCCTTCAAGCCGGCTGAATTTTCCTCCAGAAACACAGTCGTAGGGTATTCACGGTCAGGAATTTTCGATGTGATGGGCACGATTATTGTGGTGTTGCTGTATTTGTTAGCGGTGTCGTTTTGCACAATGAGGCATGGCCGCGTCTTTCCCTGCTCGGACCCCCGCACCGGCTCCAGGTTTGCCAAAACAACATCTCCCCGCAAAATGTTCACGTTAGAACCCCTTTTCGTCAGCATCAGTTGCTTCCCATTCTGCGTTTACTTCTGCATTCAGGCGGGCGTATTTCAGGCTGAATTCCTTAATCAACTCTGCTTGGCGCTTCACCCCGCTTTCCTTCTCAATGACTATTCTCTTCCTTTCCATCTTCATCAACAGCCTGTCCCTCGACTTGATTCCACCAAGCTCCCTGATTATCTTCGGAATTGTCACCTGCCCCCGTTCACCGACAATGCAAATGCCGCCATACATATCCGCCACCCATTAATTTTATCCTACTTTTTGCATACTTATTCCTACTAAATACATATTTAAGCATTTCGGAGGGGGTGGTTTCGAGTGCCCCAATATGGAAAACAGCCATTCTGATTTAAATCCTAGCTTATTCCTTTTTTACATCTATGTTCCAATTCCAGCCGGAAGAATTCATTGTTGAGGAGATCACCGAAGCAGGGGACGTTCTGGAGCTGGATAAGCCGTTCCAGAAGCCGGATGAGGAGCTGAGGGATAGGAACCACTATTTCAGCAGGTTCGTGCTGCAGAAGAGGATGTGGACGAGCAACAATGCCATAAGGCAGGTTGCTGAAAGGCTGCACATCAATGCGAAGAGGATAAATTTTGCGGGAAACAAGGACCGGAATGCATTCACCACGCAGATGTGCTCCGCTTTTGCTGTTGAACCGGTTAGAATCCGCAGCCTCAACATCAAGGACATCAAAATCCTCGGCACGTGGCTCTCAAATGAGAAGGCGAAGATGGGCGGCTTGGCCGGCAACAGGTTCACCATAACATTGACGGGGAAAAACATCGGGGAGAAGGAGTTCAAGGGATTGAGCGCCAAGAAGATCATTGCGAAGATGGAAAAGGGCGATTTCACAATCGCCAATTATTTCGGGGAACAGAGGTTCGGGAGTGCGAGGAGGAACACTGCAGAGGTGGGGAAGCTCCTTCTGCAGGGGAAGTTCAAGGAGGCCGTCCTGAATTATTTGTGCTTCACGGATGAGAACGAGAGGGATGAGGGCGCGCGTGCGTCGAGGAAGCGGCTTGCGAAGGAGATGGATTTCCGCGAAGCGCTGCACTATTATCCGCATTTCCTGAAAACCGAGAAATTGATGCTCTCGCATCTCGTTCATTCGCCGAATGATTTCCTCGGAGCGTTCCGCAGGCTGCATCGCTCCTTGCAACTGCTTTTCATCCACGCCTACCAGAGCGAATTGTTCAATAAGATTTTAGCAGAAAGGGAAAAGAAGAAAAAATTGGGGAAAGCGGCTGTTGGCGGCCATTATTGCAGAATGAACGCGGTTGGCTTTCCGGATGATGAGAATCCGCTGGAAATAAAGGATAAGAAGGAAGCGAAGGCCGTTGAAAAGCTGATTGGAAAGGGGGAGGCGGTTTTGCTCGGCAACCTTATTGGCTATTCCTCGAAAATCACGAAGGAGGAGGAAAGTCTGCTCAAAAAGGAGAAAATGAAAAAAGAGGTATTCCTTTTGAAGAGCATGCCGGAATTGGGCTCGAAAGGAACGCTACGGCCGCTGTTTGTTTTCCTTAAAGGGTTTGAGGCGACGGGAGAGGGGAAGGCTGTGGACAGGAAAATCCGGCTGCGTTTCTCATTGCCTTCCGGAAGCTATGCGACTGTTGCGTTGAAAGAGATTATAAATTAAGCCGGGGATAATTTGGGAGTTGATAATGCATGTTGGAGCATAATTTCTGGCACAAGCTCAAAAGGGGCCCGCAGATCATTACGGTGAAGGATGCGGCGATGATAGCAGGGATGACGGGTTTGCAGAGCGGCGACCATGTGATCGATGCCGGGGCAGGAAGCGGTTATTTGGCGGTTTATTTGGGAAGTGTGGTAGCTCCAAACGGAAGGGTTGCCACTTACGAAAATAGGGGGGAGTTTGCGGATTTGGCGAAGAAAAATATTGCAAGGGCGGGATTGGACAAGATTGTCGAATTGAAGGAAAAAAACGCATTCGAGGGGTTCGATGAGAAGGATGTTGATTTAGTTACGCTTGACATGGCGGAAAGCGAGAAGGTGCTGAAGCATGCGAAAGCAGCGGTTAAGCACAATGGATGGATCGTGGGCTACATCCCGAATGTGGAGCAGGTGAGCAAATTCGTGATGGAGGCGGAAAGCCTGAAGCTGAAGGTGGAAAGGGTTACCGAGTTTTACCTGAGGGATTGGAAGATCAGGCCGTATGGGAGCAGGCCTGAAAATCAGGCGATGGTGTTCACAGCATTCCTGGTGTTCTTGAGGAAAATAACGGAGTCTGATTTTGACAGGGAGAGGGAAGAAAATACGAAGGAAAATAGGCGCGACAGGAGGATAAGGCACAAATTAAGGGCATAAAAGGAAGGGATACGTCGATTTGGGGGAAAAGAAGACCGACTAATTTTGAATTAATTCTTGATGTTCTTGTCGTCATCATCGTCGTAGCCGGTGGTGCCGCGCTTCAGCTTTGAGCGGAGCTTGCCGAAATCAAGCGATACGACCTCGCTTTCTGGGACTTTTGGTTCGTCTCTTGGCTGTTCGGGCATTGAAGTCGGTGCTTCGGCAGTTTTTTCAGGCACGGGCTCCAAAGCGGTTTTTGAAGGCACCTCAACAGGAGGAACAAGTATTTCGTTGTGCTCTGCCGCATCTGCAGGATGCTCGGGTTCGCTGATTTTCGGCGTTTCAACTTCCGGAACATCAATCGGAGGCGCATCCGCCTTCTTCTTCAGGTCGGAAAAGTCCGGCGAGCCCATTGCGCTCTTTATGTTCGTTATGTCATTCTTGCTTTTATTTTCCTTGAAGACCATTCCATAAGTATAGATGAAAATGCCTACTCCGATCAGGGCGAAAAAGAGGGTAAGCATCCAGCTCAGGCTTTCCTTGTTGAAGTATGAGACAGCTGACAATACCAGCAGGAGAAGGAAAACCGCAACTATCTTCCACATATCTACCGCAGCAATTAGATTCGGGTGCTTAAAAAACTTACTCTAAGAGGTATTTTGCCGCCTCTCCCAAGTTGCTTACGCGGATTATGCGGATTCCCCTTGAAAGCTCGGGTTCGTCCTTAATCTGCTGCTTGCTGGAAACTAAAAATACGCCCCGGCCGGTTTCCATTGCAGCGATAATTTTCTCCTCTATGCCGCCTACATCCGCGAGTTCGCCTTTTTCATTGAGAGTGGCGCTAATGGCTACATTCTTCCTGAAGGTTTTCCCGGTTTGGAGGGCGATGATCCCTACCGCGAACATGCCGCCTGCTGATTCGCCGGATATTTTCCGGTTGTCGCCCCCGCCGTTCACCTGCAGCACCAAATCCAGCCTGCCCGTTTGAACCCCCATATGCTCATTGGCAAAAAAACGCGCCTTCCGCAGCGCATTCTCAACATCATCGCTGAAATCCGCATTCCCGATATTGACAAGGGTGCGGCCCTCCCCCTTCAAATAGAACATCTCGAACTCAACCATGCTGCCCTTGCCATCCTCGTTGAGGGCGGGCGCAAAAAAAACCACGTGCCGGAAGGATGGGATGGAATAATACCCCAATGAAAAGGCGATGGTTGCGGCTAGGAAAAAAACCACGCCGGATGCAAATCTCATGGAAACCAGTACGCAGAATAAAATAAAAAATGCCTAGGGGGGGATGTGCTCCCGCCCTGCACCGTTTTTCTTTGGCGCGGTGCCATCGCACCTTTCTTTTTTAAAGAAAGGGGCAAGGCGAGTTGAACCCTCGACTTCTAGATGCCACGAGTGCCTTGTTTTAGATCATCGCCATGATGGCTCAGAACTCGTAAGGAACTCCTTATGAGTCTAGCACTCTACCAAGCTGAGTTACCTAGGCAAAGGTAATTTTAGTGGGAAACAACCAATATAAAATGGGTGGGAGGGGCCGGTGGGGCATAATTGCTACATGTTTTTAAACGGGAAAATCGTACCGGTAGCATGGACTGGCTGCTTTCACTTGCATACATGCTGCAGAAGGACTATTACCCCATTTTAGTAGTGCTGAGCTTCGTGGCGCTCGCATTCTCCAAGCACCGGAAGACGTTCATGGTTGCATTGGTGGTAGTGCTTTTGCTTACTCCGACCCTAAAAACCTTTTACCAGGAGGAAAGGCCCGATTCGACAGTTGTTGCAGGAGGATGCGCGGACTCCCGGTTCCCGTCGGATGAGTTCGGCTTCCCGTCGGGGCATGCGGTGACTTCAATTTTGCTGGCAGCGGCCACCCTGGGGTCATTTGCATTCTTCTTCTTCCTGCCAGTTTCGGTGTTTATCGGATTCTCCCGCGTTTACCTCGGCTGCCATAGCATCAACCAGGTGATTGCGGGCATATCCCTCGGTTTCCTCATATATTTCATTTTGCAGCGTTTCAATATAGAAGGCAGGAGGAAGGTCATCAACCTCAAGGATAAATTGAAGAGCACCGAATCTACTGAAATAGGCAGGCAGTTGATACACATCATCGCGGGGTTCGGTTTCATCTGGCTGCTTTACTGGCTTTCATCTTCTCCGGGAATCGATGCATTTGGTGTTTCACAGGTGGAAATGATCCTGCTAGCTGTCCTGATGTGGGGGCTGATCATAATCAATATGAAGATGCTCGGGATGAATATCGGCCCGCTTGAAAGCGTGCTTAAGAAATACGACCGGAAGAACGAGCTGTTCCCGGGAAGGGGGCCGCTTTTATATCTCGTGGGAGTGCTGCTGATCATTTCATTCTCGAAGGATTATGCGTTCATACCGGGTGCGCTCGCAATTTTCGCTGCTGGCGACGGCTTTTCCACCTTGATAGGCAGGAAATACGGAAGGAACACGCTTCCTTGGAACAAGTACAAAACCTGGGAGGGGATGGTGGCGTTCTTCGTGACCGCCTCCATAGCATCCTACTTCTTCATCGGCACAATAGGCCTCGTTTATTCCGCCTTCCTTGCAGTTGTTGAAACGCTCGATTTCCATGTAGACGACAACCTGCTGATACCGATGTTCGCGATGGCAATCCATATTTTCCTGGGATGATCACATGAAGGGAAAAATCATTGTGCTTGAGGGAACCGATGCGGTCGGGAAGAGGACGCAGGCCGGATTGCTTGCGGAATCCCTTCGCAGGAAGGGCAGGAAGGTGAAAATCATAAACTTCCCCACGTATGAGAGCACATTCGGCAGGCTGATAAAGGAATACCTGCACGGGAACATGGGTTTTGCGCTGCCGCTGGAAATGGTCGCGACCCTTTACGCATTGGATAGGTACCAGTACAAGGATTCGCTCTTTTCCGCGTTGAAATCGGGAGAAATACTGGTAATGAACAGATACGTCCAGAGCAACCTTTACCAGGCGGCCAAAATTCCCGGCAGGAAAGAGAGGGATAAATTCATCGAGTGGATGCATGGCATGGAGTCCCGGCTACCGGCAGCTGACGTTGTTGTATTCCTGAATTTGCCGATTTCCATCTCGGAAAAATTGCTGCTCAGGAGGGGCGATCGGATAGATGTGAACGAGAAGGATCGTGATTACCAGGAGAGGGTCCGGAAAATCTACCTTTCGCAGGCGAAAAAGCACCATTGGATGGTTGTGGAATGCGCCAAGGGAGGCAGAATAAGGAATAAGGACGAGATTGCGTCGGAAATATTGCAAAAAATTCAAAGCAGGATTTAAAGGCGTTAATATTTTCGTTAATCGGGGGGAATTTTTCGCTGGAATTAAAGCTTGTGCTTCAAACGCTTCATGGCGCCCTTGGCACCCTTTTCAGTTACCATGAGGGCCTCGTGCGCATAGAATCCCACCCTCCTTGCAGGAATAAGGAATGCGAAGTGGAGCAGTGCGTTCCCCTTGTAAAGCTGGACATCCTTGAATTCCCTTATCAAAGGAAGGAATGCGAACCCAGCAAGCAGTCTGAATCCTCCCGAAAGCAGGAATACGAGGGGGATGCCGGAGAAATTCAGGAGGGAGCCGTTCTCAACAAAATACGCGCCAACAATTGCGCCGAGGAACACCGCGATGCCCTGGGCGAAATTGAAATTCGCGGTGTATTGGGCGGTCTTGTTCTTCAGGGAACCATAGCCGATCGTGTAATTGAAAAGCGCAAGGTTCAGCCCGCCCCACGCAAAGCCGGAAAAAATCTCAAAAATCAGGATCATGTACGCGCTCTTCGATGTCAGCCAGAGGAAAGGCACGAACGGCACCAGCAGGCCGCAAACCGAAAGAACGAGCTTGTTTCCGAACTGGTCGATCACCTTCCCCCAATATTTGCTGGAGAGAAGCATAGCAAGCGCGAAGAACGCCTCTATAACGGCAAATTGCTCGTAGGTGAAATGCAAATTCCTTATCATGTGCACGGAAAAATAGAAGCCAGCGATCGCAGTGGAGAACATCAGCAGCGAGTAATAAAGCAGGAAGATGCCGAAGTCGTTGTACTTGATTTCCTTCAGGAAGCCGAAGAGGCCAAGCGAATATTCGTGCGATTTCTGGGGAGGCTCGTCAATTTTCGATAGGGAGGCGAAGGAAAGCATCCTGAAAATTGAAGCAAATGCGAAGAGGACCGCGAACGCGAGGAAAACATTCGTGCCAAAAAAGTTCAATATCACGCCGCCGAGCACGATGGAAACGATGGTGGCGCCGCCTCCCACCATGTTCCTGTAGCCGAAATACCTTCCGCGTATTTTTTCCGGGACGAGGTCGGCCATCCAGCTGGTCCAGACGGGGTTTACCAGCGGGCCCAGGATGGAATAGAGCGAAAAAACAAACAGGAGCATTATTTCGGCGTTCTCCTTGAAGACGTAGGGGACGGAAAGCAAAAGGAGCAGCGACAGTGACTGCAAGATTACGGCCGCCATTACGAATTTTTTGCGGGTGGGGAATAATTGCGAAGCCCGCAGCCCTATAGGTTGGCTGAATGCAATTAGCAGCGGAGGCAATGAACGGATAAGCCCGATGGCGGAATTCCCGACTCCCAAGGCTATTGCGAACGGATTTATGAAATAATCCGTGAAGCCCGCCATAGCATTGAAGAAAGCGCCCTCAATTGTGGAAAATTTCAGGTTCCTGCTGGTGCTCTCGTCCAGTTTAGGTTCGGAACCAGCCATGGCGATCAATCTGGGGATGATTTGGGCATATTATAAGCGGGAGTGCGATTTATATTGATATTGAATCAAAAAATAATCCCTCCTTTTATTGGGCTCGTAGCTCAGCTTGGCAGAGCGTTCGGCTCTTAACCGAAATGTCAAGGGTTCAAATCCCTTCGAGCCCGTATCGGCGACGGGGGAACCAAGGTTCCCCCTTGAACCGATTGTTCGTTCCCCTTCCAACTTTTATTTGCGAATTATATCTCCCTGAAAAAAGTTCTCGCTCCCCCGCAATTTGATGCGCAAATCATAATCTGCTCCTTTCGTGTGGAATCACAGCTTGTGAAGGCGGGTGGTGGTGAGAAATACCAGCACGATCAGGACAAGCGCAAAAATGAACAGGTAATCGTCGGGCATTCCGGGAATGAAGGAGCGCGGGGGTTCGGCAGTGGGTTCAATCGTGGGTTCCTCTGAAGGGATTTCCGACGGCTCGGTAGAAAGCCGGAATGGCTGGCTCACGCGCAATGTTTGCGTTTCTATTGCAATCTCCCCCATTACTTCCCCTTCGGGATTCCCCAAACTGAAGACGAATTTTTGCTCGTCCCCAACTAAAATGGTCAGCTCCTTCTTTTGGGAAGGCACTCCCGGAGCGGAAACCGATATGGTCCCATATGAGAAAACGTTCCCGGTATTCTTCACCCTCACAATGATCGATACCCCATCCGGGGAGGAGTTGGTGCCAACTTCGGTCACCTGCAGGTCTTCCTTCTCGGAAAAGTCCCCGTTGTCAGATGCCGCAATGGTTCCTTCGGCGTTCTGCCCGAGGCTGTCCACCCTTACGGGAAATTTGTAATCGTAGCCCGATTCCAGTTTTGGGAGGACGATGCTCCATTCGGCGGTTTTTTCCTCATTCGGGCCGAGCAGCAGCAGCTTGTCCTCATTGACCCTGTTCTGGCCCTGCACTTTCACTTCCTTCGGCACCGTAAGGGAAAGCGGTATTGCAAGCTGCCTAGGGCCGTTTATGACTTTCACCTTCACTGTTTCAAGCGATTTCTCCCCTACAACATTGCTTGGAAGTATGAGCTGCAAATCGAATAGCTTATCGAAATTGCGGACTTTGCTGAACTCGACGTCGAACTCGCGCGAGAGCTTGATTTGGGAAACATCCGCACTATACCCCCGCACGGAAATATCTTCCTTGATGTCCCCCTGGTCCAGCCCTTCCCCGAATTTGATGTGCGTCGCATCCAGCAGGATGGCTTCGTTGAATGTGGGATCGAACGGCACCCACTTGCCATCGATTGCGGCCTCCACGAATGCATGAGCGCCCCAGTCCTCCCCGGAATAGACATATGAAGCGGAGAATTTTGCCGGGATTCCGACGGAGCGGAGCATTGCAATGAAAAGGTGGGAAAATTCGTCGCACGTGCCGGCACGTTCCTTATAAACTACATCGGATGCCTCCACCCTGGAGGTGTAATCCCGGTCATATTGGACGTTATTGTGCACCCACTGCGCAATTGCAACCGCCTTCCCCAGGTCATTTTGTATGCCTGCGGTTATCTGCACGGCCCGTTCCCGGATTTCAGGGGTGATTAGCACATACCTGCTCGGCTTCAGAAATTCCGCAGTTCCAGATGCAGGGGGGAATTCGAATTTGAATCGCAATTGCAATTCTGATGTTTGGGAAAACGTCAAATAGTTGGTGCCGGGCAAGTTGAAAACGCGGATCTTGTTGCCGAATGGATCCGTTTCCAGCGATGATGATGGCGAGGAAAGCTCGCTAATGAGCAATTGCGAGGAATAGTCCCCGAATCCGAAGGTTTTCACCTCCAATTCAGAAACCTGCTGGCCCTGCAGGTCCACCCTCCATACCAAATTCACAGTTGCATCCGCCGACCCGACATATTTTGGCTCGATGCTCGGAGTGGCCGCAAAAATGGGTAAGATTAATGCAAGGAGGGCGATGAGAAGAGTGGAAGGCGAAATGCCGTGTTTTCTTTTTCCCATGATTATGATTGGTAAATACGGATTAAAACTTTATTGATCTGCTTAACAGATTACCTTATCCAGCCGTAGGCTGCTTTTTTCCCGAGCAGCCCCTCTATTCGGAGCAAGCGGTTGTATTTCGCGGTACGCTCACCCCTGGCTGGCGCGCCAAGCTTTATTTGCCTGCATCCGAGCCCCACTGCGAGATCTGCAATGAACGGGTCCTCGGTTTCCCCTGAGCGGTGCGAAACCATGATGCCCCATTTGCTTCGGAACGACAGGCCTGCAGCGGAAATGCTTTCTGAAAGGGTTCCGATCTGGTTGACTTTCAGGAGGAGGCAGTTGCCGCATTTTTTTCCAATTGCAGCCTGCAGCCTTATGGGGTTGGTAACAGTAAGGTCGTCAGTGACAATCTGAACCTTCCCATTGAACTTCCGGTTCAGTTCGGAAAAGCCATCCCAATCGTCCTCGGAGAACGGATCCTCAATGGACACTAACTTGTACTTTTTGGCCAAATCGGAATAGAAATCGACCATTTCGCCCGGAGAGCGGCCTTTCCCATCAACGGAATATTTGCCATCCTTGAAAAATTCCGAGGCTGCCGCATCAATTGCCGGCAATATGCGGCGGGAATAGCCGAGTTCATCAATAGCATCGCAAATCATGTCCAATGCCCCAGCCGTATTTTCAATTGGAGGCGCAAACCCGCCCTCATCCCCAACATTCACGGAGGAGTTGCCGAATTTTTTCCTGAGGTCTGCCTTCAATGCATGGTAGGTTTCCGCCACCATGACAACCGCTTCGGAAAAGCTCCTTGCGCCAGTTGGGGCGATCATGAACTCCTGTATCTTCAGGCTGCCGCCCGCATGCAGCCCGCCGTTGATGATGTTCGCGAAGGGGACTGGCATTGCGATTTTGCGCTTTGCAAGTTTGGAGATATGCTGGAACAATTCCTGCCTTTGTGAATGCGCCCCCGCACGGGCGGATGCAAGCGAAACAGCAAGGATCGCATTGGCGCCTAAATTGCTTTTATTTTCCGTCCCATCCAGTTCAATCATTAATCGGTCTATTTCGCTTTGATTGGAAGGATTCCTGCCAATCAGTTTGGGTGCAATTTTATTGTTGATGTTCTTTACTGCAGCCAAAACGCCCTTTCCCATGAATCTCCTGCCGCCATCCCTTTTCTCGAGCGCCTCGTGCGAACCGGTGCTCATCCCCGAGGGGATCATCGCACTTGCAGTGCTATTGTCTCCAAGAATGATTTCGCACTCTACTGTCGGAGTGCCCCTCGAATCGAGCATTTCCGCTGCGGCAATCCTTTTGATTTTCATTTTATCTACCCCTAAGCGGGCATCAGCCCACCGGCAAGTTTGCTTCCATCGGAAACCCAGCTCTCGATGCTCGTGTACTCATGGATGAAAGAATCAAGCAGCACACCGAACGTATCGGGGAAAGCGTATGCAAGAAGGAGGAAAGTGATGAACCCGGATATGACGCCGTAATCGAACCAGCGCATTTCCAGCGGATCCTTTTCCCTGAAGGGGTTGATGCTCTTGTACCCCTCTTCCGCTATGCCGGTAACTTTCATGAGGTGGGCGAACCTGCTGTACCTCAGGAATACGAGTGCGAAAATGGTCGCAATGAAGATGTTGAATATTTTGATGAAGAATACGTAAAGGAAAACGGCCATTATGCCTCCTATGAAGAATGCGCCGCGGTAGATGCCCTTCAGACCTGCGACCATCGCCTTCTCCTTCGTAGTGAGCATCTGCTTCGAAAGGTGCCAGATTTCGTTCGCATCGTGGTCGGAAAAGCCCTCGCTTAAAAGGTAGTATTTGCAGATGATGTAGTCCTTGCCCTGCATGCGCATCTCCTTCACCGACTTAATCGCCTTCAGGGTCTTTTCGGAAAAGTTCTGGCTTTGCGCAACCGGGGCCTTCCCTTCCTCATTTGCTGCCATATGGAATAAAAAAACGATTTCAGGTTAAAAGCCTTTCATTATTGCCTCATGCGGCTATCCTGCCCAATCAGCCATGCGCTTCATACGAAACCACCCCCGGTTGCCGATTTAAACCTGCTTCCCCGAAACATTTCATGCAAAATGATTTCTATGGGGAGCCATTGACGCAGCTTTACCGATCCCCGAGGGAGAGGCTGCTGCAGCAGTATGTCGCCAACTCCTCTCTGAAATCGCTCAAAATAGAGATGCAGGGGCCTTCGCCGCCGAACATTTTCGTCGGAAGGGTCGGCTATCCGGAAGTGTATGTCGGGCCGCTGCTCGGGGCTGATGAGAGCATCAATGCGGAACTGTACGACGACCCCCGGAAATGGTATGGCCTGCCGCTCGAGGAGATTGTGAAATTCCGCTCGACATTAGTGAGGGGGAAGAAGCTCTCGAACATCAAGAACCGCGAGCTGTACGAGCTTCAGGATTCGGTGCTCTCCAAAAAATCAGTTGACATGGAGGTGAAGTTCCGGAAAGCGCCTTCCATGAACGTTTACTTCCATAATGTATTCCAGCCGATGGGCCCGACAGCTGAATATGAGAAGATGCGGCTTACCAGCAACCCCTCGGTCCCGAAGAAAGTGGATTCGCTTATTTACGAGGATGTTACTGCAAGGACCGCATTCTCGGAATTGATGAGGGCCGATTTCGATGTTTATTATTTGCAGAAATTGCTTTCCGGCGGGCTGCTTGGGAGGCAGCAAAGCAAAAAGCTTGTTCCAACCAGGTGGAGCATAACTGCGGCAGATCGCATTGCAGCGGACATCCACATTGAGAAACTCAAGAATTGCAAGGAGGTGCAGGAGATCCAGCTGTACCAGAATGAATACCTCGCAAACCATTTCGAGGTGCTGCTGCTCCCGGGAAAATGGGAGTTCGAGCAGTTCGAGAATTGGGAAGCGCACGGGCATTACAGGCAGAATAAGGAATGGTTTTTGGAGCACGAGTATGAGCCATATGAAGGAAGAAGCGATTATGCGGAGAGTGAGGGCGGGGGCTATTATGCGGGGAGGTTTTCCGTTGCGGAATTCCTGGCTGAAAAATTGAGGAGGCAGGCGCGGGTCGTTGTGATAAGGGAGATAAAGAAGGAGTATGATATTCCGGTCGGGGTTTGGGAGATAAGGGAGAATGTGAAGCATGCATTCGAGAATCCGCCGGAGAAATTTTCAACTTTGGAGCAGGCGAAAACGGCCTTGCGGGAAAGGCTGCGGAACCCTCCGGAACTCTACTTTGGGAGAAGCGCCATACTCCCACAGAGGAAAATACGCGACTTCTACTAAAACGTTCCCTCCGGGGCGTGAAAAGACTTAAAAATCTCCTTGCAGAGGTATTTGGGGGGTTCAAATTATGCGCATTCTTCCGGTTATTGCGTTGATGCTGATTCTTGGTGTTGTTTTTGCCCATGCGGATATTGCCTACGCCGACACTCCGAAAGGGCATGTGCAGGTCATCCAGCCAATCAGGGGCACCTTCGAGGAAGGGGGAACGATAGATTTCGGGGTCGTGGGCCCGGGCCAGAAAATTGAAATCGAGATTGCAAGGAGCAGCAACATTTACGATTTCAACAATGTTGAGGAGATCTGGGACAGGCTGGTGATTGAGGATGACACCCTGCCGCTGCTATGGAAGCCGGAGTATTCGCTTAAATATGAAGCGAACCCGAAAGCGTTCGTGACCGTTTACCGCGGCGCCGATGAGCAAAGCTACACTTTCCAGATGCACACGCAAAGGGATTACGGAATTGCCGCAAATTACCCGGTGAAATTCGATGCAAAAGTGCTTGTTTCAAAATATGTCGTGGGGCTGAAGGTTTTAAGCAAGGAAGTCAGTTCAGGGACCGGGCAGCCGGCTGTTTTCACGCTCGGGATAACGAACAAGGGAGCTGCGAACGATGCGTTCGAAATAGAAGTTGTTTCCGGATTGCCGGAAAGATGGTCATACAAGAAGCAGGTTTATGTGCCGCATAATTCCGCAAAGGAAGTGAGGTACGAAGTGATCGCCTCAGAGCAAGTTGACAGCGAGATAACATTCAGGGTCACATCGCTTTCCTCCATTTCATCCGGTGCCTCCGAGGAGAAGAAAATATTCGCGGAGGACACTGCGACCCTACACACGAGGAGCGGGCTTTTGCAGGACATGAAATCAGTCGGAAGCGGAGTGATCCTTTTCCCGTACATCGAACAGGCAGTGTATTACCTGCTGGGATTCGTCGCCAACAACCTGATGGGCTGATTTTAGAATAGCGGATACTGGCCATGGCGTGGTTTAATCGTTCAGCCAAGCAGCTTCCTGATTTCCCTCATTTTTGCATCCGTCCGGAATCCGGTTGGGCAGAAGTGCGTTTTTGAGGCTGCAAAGCCCTTCCTTTTCAGCAATGAAACAACATCCTCCGTTTTTGCCGCAATTGTTTTGGTTTTCTTCCCCAAAAAATGTATGTCATAGAATGGAACGGGAATCTCATTTTCCGAGAGCAGCAGTTGCAGCATTTTCCCTACTTCAGCAGTGTCCTCAAGCGCCATTTCCAAATTCGCGTTTATCATTTCCTTAATTACGCGCTCCTCCTGCAATTTTCCAATCCAGAGCGGACCGGCGTAATCCAGTTGGTTGCCGCAATTATCGCATTTCTCAAACGGCCTTTTTCCTGTTTTCCGGAAGAGGCATTTATTGCAGTGGCTGATGAAGCCGATATTCCGCAAAGTTGAATCCGCCTTCTCCGCATTCTTTTCGCAGAATACGATTGCTTTGATCGAATGCCCTTTGTAGAAGGAGATGATAGGTGTTGCACCGAAATCCTGCTGCACCAGATCAGCTGCAATTTTGCCAACAAGAATGCGCAATGCTACCTCATGCGAATACTCGCACCTCAATGGCCTTGCAGCGTAGTGCTTCAAAGTGGGATCGTTCCTTCCGCCTGCTAAATTCGCGAGATCGGTTCCCGTAATTGACAATATTGCCTTCTTCCTAAGCCTCCTTATCGCATTCTGGAGGTAGAAAACCGGCGTGCCGAAAGGGTCGATTTCAATGAAATCGAAATGGTCCTTTGAGTTCACGAAGAATTTGTTGAGATCGTCCCCGACAATCACAGAATTTTTCAATTTATTCAATTTAACGTTTTTCCTCAGCACTTTGATCGCATCGGGGTTGGCATCAACGAATATCACTTTTTTTACACGGTTCTCCTTCGCATACCTGATTCCCCTTGCTCCCAGAGCGCACATCCCATCAACAATTACGGAATCTTCCAGAAAATCGAGGCAGCAGCGCAGTGCTACGGATGAAACGCTCCGGTTGAACTCCATTGCCGGATTGTAGAATACGGGCAAATGGAACGGATCCTTGTAGGCACCCTCCGGAACCAGCAGTTTCGCGTTCCCTTCCTTAATTTGGATGAATTTGGTTTTTTGCATAATTATCAGAAAAAAATTATATTTCGCCGCGTCCGCCTCCCAGCCCCTGTTCCACCGGCGGGATTTCGATGGCAGAGGCATCCTCGCATGCATCGTTCAAAACTGTTGCGGCGTCGGCCGTGGTGCTTCCGGCTTTGACGGAATCAAAATTCCAATTCTGTTTGTTCCAGTCTGTTTTTGGGACTTCTCCTTTCTTCGCCGTATCCGCCTTTCCGGTGAACGGGTTTTTCTTGGTCATCATCTGAGAGATTAGGGGACAGGCTGCTGCAGCGAGCTGAATCTTGTAATTGTCCGGGGCTGCACGAGCAACGATAGTCATCGTCGTGCATGTTGAGAGGTCACCGATTGCGATTGCACTGATTGCGGATGCGATCGAATTGGCGTATTTCGCATATTCTGGATATTTGTATGTCGCGTAAAACGCTCCAGTAACAACGCCTCCGCCAATCAGATCCGGATTGCAGTTCTTGTCAATGCCCACATGGATTGCACCAAAAAGCTGCTTGCCGAGTGTAAGTGCATGCACGTAGCTGATTTGCTTTGTGCATGTGGGAGTGCAGACGGGAGGCGTCGGCTTGCCCAAATAGGCGGGATCGGGCTTGCATACTTCTGCAGTAACCCTTGGGAAGGGCAATACTGCAGGGATGTCAAAGTTGAGGGGAACGCTGCCAACAAGGCACCCCGGACTTGTTGCTGCATTGCATTGCAAGCCGCATGCTTTTTCGCATTCTGGTGCGCATGCGCCTGCTGCAAGAGTGCACACTCCCGTACAAGCCGGGATGCAGGCATCATAGCAAAGCCAATACTCGGTCTGGACTTCGGCGTTAACTGCAGCGAGGCAAGCCTTCCCTGCAATTATCGCGGTTACGAACGTGCTGGGAACCGGAATTGGGAAGAGCTGCTTCTTTGTTGCAACTTGCTCCTGCGAGGCAAGGGAGGAGGTGGGATCGGAAACGACGCACTTCTTGTATCCCTGCAGGAAATCGCATAATGCAAGGGAGCCGCCGGTAAATGGGGAGTGGGTATCGGTTGCCTCCAGATCGCGGGTGCTGCTGCTTTCAGGGCATTGGTCCTTCGGGTCTATGTAATTGAACTGGTACAGCCTTGCTATGCGCGCCTTGTATTTCCAGTTCTTGTTGTCATAAGTGTAGGCCTGCACAACGTAAATTTTCGGGTTGCTGTTGTCGCAGCCGTAATTGGAGGCAGTATCCTCAACTTCTATTCCGGAAGGAAGCTGCGCGTTCTGAACAAGCCGGATCACAGTTGAGAATGTGAATGGCTTTTTGAGAATTTTGCTTGTGAGGTAATTGTCATTCCTCCGGAAAACAGTTGCAGCTGCAACTTTCTTCGCGGCATCCTTGAATTTATTGAATGCCTGCGATGCAGCCTGCGGGGTGCACCATTTGTAGCTGCAGCAAACGTAATCGGAGCATGAAACTGCCCTTCCTCCCTGGTTGTCGATGTTCGGGA
>JBDRLB010000060.1:0-3723 GCA_043813365.1 Microcaldota archaeon
GAATACAATCGCAGGTTCGGCTACAAATCAAGATAATCAGCCGACCAATATCTCCCTAATCCTAAGGTGTGGCGCCCCGGTTGTCACGGGTGCGGACTGCCCGTCCTTGCCGCAGGTTCCGGAAAGGAATTCGAGATCATCAGCGACCATGTCGATATTGTGAAGCGATTCCAAGATGTTCCCGTTGATGCTGCAGTCGCGCACCATTTGCCCCTTCCGGCCGTTTTTTATTATGAAACCGTATTTTGCCGCAAATGTGAAATTCCCCACTTTCGGCGATACCTGCCCCTCCTTGCATCCCACCAAATAAATCCCGTCTTTTACTCCCTCAAAAAGCTCCTCCTCCTTAGAATCGCCCTTCTCAAAGTAAGTGTTGCTCATTCTCACTATTTGGCGCATGCTGTTGTTGCCCCTTCCGTTCGCAGTAAGTTTGCCTTCGAGCATTGCTGCGGATTCGAGGTTGGTGAGGTAGGAGTTAAGGATCCCGTTTTTTACCAAAGTCGTTCCCTCCGCTCTGGTTCCCTCATCATCGTAAAGGTAAGACCCCCATAACTGAGGTGCAACAACCGGCGAATCCTTTATTGTCACGCATCCGTTGCCGATTTTCTTCCCCAATTTCCCTTCCAGGCAGGAACTGCCGTTCAAAATCCCATCCGCTTCGCATGCATGCCCCACTGCCTCGTGCGCCATCACCCCTGCGAGTTCCGGATCCAGCACTGCGGCCATTTTTCCCCGTGGTCCATGCTTAGCAGAGAGCAGCTTGCCGGCTTCTTTAGCAGCCTTCACCACTATTTCCGGAAGCCGCTCCATTATCTCATACCCTGCCTTCTCCTTCACCTGGCCCAAGGAGCTTTCTATCAGCGCACCTTTTTTCGCATAAACAGTCGTTCCCGCACCGGTCCTGATCTCATTCTCCGTTATGAGCGCGCCTGCCGAATTCGCGAACGAATTGTTGGAAACCGAGTCATGGTACACGATGAGCGTATTCCTCGTAAATTTCCCTTGTGCCATTTTCACGCAACCCTTCAAATCCGCAATTTTCTCCTCCAGCGAGTGGTTCCGGGGGTCATCCTTGACTTTCGGCGAAATTTCAGCCAGATGCGATTCCGGTTCGGCTAGCGCAACCTCCCCCTTCCCCAACTTCGCCAATTTTGCCGCAATTGATGCGGTTTTTTCAAACTCCTCCGGCCTGTTCGTGGATGCGAACCCGAACGTTTTGTTCTGCATGATTCTGACCGAAAGCAAATTGGTTTCCCCTTCCCGCACGTTTTCCACGATGCCGTCCTTGAGTGTTATTGAGGTAAACCTGCTCCTAGTCAGCACTGCATCGCCGTAATCGTAATTGCCGAGTTTCCTCGCAATCCTGTCGATCATTTTTTCCTTTCCCCTCCTAATATAATCCAGATCATTTTATAATTCCCCGGCCCAATGATATGCTCATGGTAAGGATCGAGCAGGCGGAACGCATAATCGAAAGCGGTTCCTCACCCGCACACCGGAAACTCATAATCGATGCGCTTGAGCATACAGTAAACAAGCTATTGCCGGAAGTTCTGATGAAGGACAAGGTCAAATTCGCCAATGGGAAGCTGGACATTGAAGGGAAGGAGTTCGAGTGCAAGGGCAAAATATACGTCATTGGGGCAGGCAAGGCTGCTGGAAGGATGGCGGAGGCTGTTGAGAAAACCGTTCCTGTTGAAAAGGGGATCGTGAGCGTGCTTGCAGGAACCGCCGGCAAAGTCAATTGCAAAAAAATCGAGCTCATCGAGGCAACGCATCCCTTCCCGGACAATGGCAGCGTTGACGCAGCTGATAGGATAATCGCCCTTGCCGGAGAGGTTACGGAAGAGGACCTGGTTCTCTGCCTGATTTCCGGCGGAGGCTCCTCCCTGCTTGCGAAACCCGAGGAAGGGCTTTCACTTGAGGAGAAAATTTCCGTAATAAGAAAATTGATGAATGCCGGAGCCGACATTACTGAACTCAATAATGTCCGCAAGAGCCTTTCAGCTGTGAAGGGCGGCAAGCTCGCCATGCATTTTTGGAAGGCGCAGCTCGTGAACGTCATACTTTCCGACGTGATAGGCAATCCGCTTTCCATAATCGCTTCCGGGCCGACGATCATTGACAGGTGGAGCTATGCGGATGCAAAAGCCGTGCTTGAAAAATACGGCATGTGGGACCTTGAGAAGGCAAGCTGCCAGATCATTGAACGGGGGATTGTTTCTGCAAAGCCGCCGCTCACGATGGACAAAAAGCGGCCGAAAATCTCCAATATTATCATAGGAGATAACACTCTCGGAGTCCGGATCGCATCCGAATACCTGAAGAGGCACGGCGTGGAGGTTCAGGAATACCTCGAAATTACCGGGGATGCGGCTGTTGCGGGCGCCGACCTTTCAAAAATCCTCAACAAGGGCAATTGCTTTGTTGCGGGCGGCGAAACAACCGTGAAAGTGAAGGGAAATGGCGAGGGCGGCCGCAACCAGGAGCTCGCGCTTTCCGCTGCAATGCATTTGCGGAAGGGCACGCTTGCATCCATTGGCACCGACGGCATCGACGGGAATTCTGATGCTGCCGGTGCAATTGTTGATTCGGAAACGCTGAAAGCAGGCCAGAAACTGGGCATGAACGCGAAAGATTTCCTCTCAAACAACGATTCCTCCTCCTATTTCAAAAGATGCAAATCACAGTTGGTAACGGGCCCTTCCGGCACGAATGTATGCGACCTCGTAATAGGCCTCGTGTAGCCCAAACCCTACCTATTAAATATAACTGATTCAAAATATCCTCTCGAGTTGGTTTATTTATGCTTCGAATAGTTTTCCTCGGGAATTCAGCAGCCATGCCTACTCCGGAGTCTTTCACCTCCTGCTTTGCGCTGAAAACAGGGAGCACTTTCCTTTTCGATTGTTGTGAAGGAGCGCAAAGGCAGATGATGCAATACAAAATCTCATACGCGAAAGTGAAGTGCATCTTCGTAACGCACCTCCATGCAGACCATTTCCTCGGGATACTGGGGCTCACGCAGACATTGAACATGATGGGAAGGCAGGAGGAGATGATCATCTACGGCCCTGCGGGGACGAAGCAGCTGGTAAATTCGCTCCTCTCAATAAAGCAGCTCCGCATCAATTTCCCCCTCAAAATCATTGAAATTCCCAAGGCAAAGAAGAAGGTTTACGAGGACAAGCTTATTCGCGTGGATGCGTTTTCCGTGAAGCACAACACTCCCGCTCTGGGTTATGTGATAGAGGAGCAGCCTATAAACAAGTTCTACGAGGAAAAGGCAAGGGGATTGGGGATAAAGGGAAGGCTGTTTTCCGAAATACAGGAAAAAGGGGAGCTTACGCTCAACGGGAAGAAAATAAAATTGGCGGACGTCACCTTCCCCAAATACGGGAAGAAGGTGGTTTACACCGGCGACACCCTCCCGACCGCCTCCATACACAAAGCCTCAAAGGAAGTCGACCTTCTCATTCACGATGCAACCTTCCTGGATGCGCAGAAGGAAAGCGCGAAGGAGAAATTCCATGCAACCGTGAAGGAAGCTGCTGAAACCGCGAAGAAAGCAGGCGTGAAAAAACTCGTCCTGACGCATTTCAGCAACCGGTATGACAACCTCGAGCTCCTGCTGAAGGAGGCGAAGGCGATTTTTGAGAATTCGGATGTAGCGAGGCCGGGGCTGGAAATTCTCGTATAACTCCTTTTTTACCAACGAACGCA
>JBDRLB010000061.1:0-2923 GCA_043813365.1 Microcaldota archaeon
GCAAGCTCGATGCTCTTGATCAGCATTCCCGGCATGAACCGGTTCTTCACTATTTGCGAAATGTCAACAGCCTTGCTGATGCTCCTTCCCCGCGCTTTTACATGCAGCTCATTGATCCCCTGGTTGAACTGCGTCACAACTGCCAGCACGTAGGCCATTGTGTCCTTCTTCCCCACATATATGATGTTCTTGTCCCCTTCCTGCATGTGAATCCCCCCTTTGTTGGTTTGGCTGATTTTGGTGAATAAGTTTATTGCTTGGGGACATTTTTATGATTTCCGCTTCGGGCCGGTTTCCAAATGGGCGCTAATTGCGCCTGTTTGCATAAATCATTACCGCCTGCGCGTATTCCCCCCCCATTTGCGGGAATATCCGCGCACTGATCCGGTAATCGAATCCCGCATTTTCCAGCAAAGAAAGGAATTTCCCCAAAAACGCTTCTCCAGTATGGTTGTGGTGGTGGTATTCGATGACCATGCGTTTCAGGTGCTGCAATTTCCCGCTTGAAACAAGCTCTTTAACAACATCAACCTCCGCCCCCTCGATATCCATCTTCACGAAATCAACATTCCCTCTAATGAATCTCGACAGTCTGCGGCATTCCACTTCGGTTTTCCTGAATTTCCCCGCATTTTCCTTGCCGGGCCTTGCCGTATTGGTTACCCCCCGTGCCCCGATGCTACGGAATAAAAGGAGATTTTCCCGTCCTTGCCGCCCAGCGCGACATTATTGAGCGTGATTTTCCTCAAGCCGTTGATTTTGCAATTCCTTTCCAGGTATGAAAACGCCTCCTTTCCCGGCTCGAAGGCGACTATAGATGCCCCCGGATAACGGTGCTTTACGTAAAGCACGGCCATGCCGATGTTCGCGCCGCAATCAATGACGTGCGGCGCCTTATTCCCGCTCTCGAAGCAGTATTCATTCTTTATGAAAATTTCCTTGAACAAATCGTAGAAAACTGCGTAATCAGGAACCTCCATATGGAAATTCAGGAAATTCTCGCCCTCCAATTTCATGCGCAGAAGCTTCACAAGAATCAGGTACTTCAGGGTGATTTTCAAATAATCCGCAAAAATCCTTGCCTTCATCCCAAAGCGCGCCCTCCCTTTGGAAAGAAGGTATAAATCGAGGCCGAAACTCGCTATTGAAAAGCCCATCAGTTATATCATCTGCGGCTACTTTATTTCCGAATCGAATTTCCCAGAATCAATCTCCTTCATCATCTCTACCGGATCCTTGCCCTCAACAGTAAGCCCCATGCTTTTGCAAGTCCCAACAATTTCCTTTGTTTGCGATTTCAGCGTTTTTCCGTGAAGTGAATCCGCCTTCATATGCGCGATTTTGACGCAATGCACTACCGTGACATTCCCGATGATTTTCTTCCCCTTCACTCCCGCTTCCTCTTTCACATTCTCCTTGATCCCGGCCTCCTGCTTCAGCAAGGCTGAAACCGGCGGAGTTCCTACGGTAATTTCGAACCCCTTCGTATCCGTATCTATTATTACCTTCACGGGCACCTGCATCCCCTTGAATGCCGCAGTTTTTTCATTGATTTGTGCGAGCACCTGCTGGATGTTCACTTTCGCAGCCCCCAAAGCAGGCCCCAAAGGCGGCCCCGCATTTGCCTTCCCTCCTTCAACCATAGCCGGAACAGTTGTCTTTCCCATAATCTACCCCCCAAATCGTTTAATTTTATTGCTGCAGCACTTTAACCGTATTCTTCTTTATCGTGACCGGAATCGGCACCGCGACCTCAACCAACTCCACGATGACCTCCTCCTTTTCCTTCTGTATTTTCACGACTTTTGCCTTCTCTCCCTTGAAAGGCCCGCTTGTTATCTCGACCATCTGCCCTTCCTCGAGCAGCACCTCCTGCGGCTTGCTCTCCAGCATCTCCTTCAGATCCTCAATCTGCATTGAGCGGTGAAGGATGCTTTTGACATGCGGCACGTTCGTTATTAGCTTTTTTGTCTCAATCTCATTCTCCGCTTCCGCAATCAGGTAACCTTTCAAATACGGGGAGACGACTATGGTTTTCACTCCCATCTTGTTCTTCTTCGCCTTCTCGTAAAGCAGATCCGCAACTATGTTTTCCTGACCCGATGTGACCCGAAATGCATAAAGCATACCCATCATCCCCCTATCCCTTTAAAATATTCGCGAGCGTGTGCACCAAAAAGCCAATTGTCCCCACAACGGCGATGCCTATTGCCGTGCTGACAGCTATTTGCTTGTATTCCGGCCCGGCCGGCTTGTGGGTAACGTTCAATACCCTCAGCGACTGCTGGTAGAAATCAACCAGCCTCGTCCTCAAGCCCTCAAGTGCCATATTCATCACGCTCTTCATCCCCTTCCGGGCCGCCAAATTGCAAAATAAAGGTATATGGCAGCAAGAAACGGAAAAGGGAAAATAAGTGTATTTGTTAGCGGAAAGAAGGTTTTTAACCCTTTTCAGCCACCCGAAGCCATCCCCCGGATTATTTATATCGATGAAGAACTGGACGCTTAGCGCATAGGAAGTTATAAATAGGGGTACTCCCATAACCCCTATGCAGTTGTGCTGCAATGAAAAGCGGTTTAATCTACAAGAAGACATTGAAAATATCGGCTACCGAAAGAATCGATGTTTACCTGAGGGAAATAGAACAGGACGAGCATTACCCGGAAGGCTTGAAATATGCAATCAATTACCGCATTATTGAAGCCGGAATTTGGACGGTGAAGATAAGGGCGGACAACAAGGAACAACGGGGTCATCATATTCACATTCAGGACAAAATTGAAAAATTCGAGTTCATTTCCTATGAAGAGACGTTGAAATATGTGGTGGGCTTGAGGTCAAGATTGAAATGAAAATCGCGGTAAATGAAGTGAACATAGAAATAAAATCCATCGAGGAAGTGGGGAGAGAGATGGATGCCAT
>JBDRLB010000062.1:0-39023 GCA_043813365.1 Microcaldota archaeon
CATATAGATGTCGGACGCGCGGATCCCCATCCCGTCCAGCACCGCATATTTCAGCAATTCATGCTCGTAAAGCATCTCCAAAATCTCCTGCGTCCTCCCTACTGCAAAGGAAGGCACGATAACGGATTCCCTCCTTTCCACAGCAGCCTTAATTTTGCCGCAGAACTCCTTCACCAATTTTTTCCTATTCGGGTGCTCCCTGTTCCCGTAAGTGCTCTCCATGATCAGGCAGTCGACTTTTTCCTTCGGGATTTTAGCCCTCCTATGCATCACGGTATCCATCAGGTTGAAATCCCCGGAATAAAGCAGCCTTCTCCCTTCCGTTTCAAGCAATACCTGCGAGCTTCCGAGTATGTGCCCGGCATCATATAATTTCAAATTTGTGCCGTCGTAGAACTCGTATTCCGTCTCATACGGGATCGCAACAAAGCTCCTGCTCATCCTCTTCAAATCAACTGCATTGAAATATTGCGGTATCCCTTTCTCATCAAGCAGCTTCTGCATGTCCTCTAATAATATGTTCACGAGCGGGATGGAAGGGAAAGTTGTGATTATCGGCGGGTTCGAATGCTTGTAAATCGCAGGCAGGAAACCCGAATGGTCAAGATGCGCATGCGTCAGCGCAATTGCATCCGGCTTCTTGAATTTTTCCTCGGGCAACAGCGGCTTTTTGTCATTCGGCGCAACTCCCGCATCAAGCAAAATGCTTAGCTCGCCGGTTTCGACGCCTATGCAGCTCCTCCCCACTTCCCTTGCTGCGCCGAAATATTGTATATTCATTTGCGTTCCTTTTTTTGTTTCTTCCCCGATGCCTTAACTGGCAATTTTCGGTCCCTTTTCCCTGCCTTCCCAATACTTGCTGCTTTTGAGTTTTTATAGATGGCCTGCGCCTTCAGCCTGTCCTCCCCGCGCAACTTAATCAGCACAGCGCCCCTATCCGGCTGGCCGTAGACGATAAATGACCCCCGTGGGGCGAACATCATGCACGGGATTGCCGCGAGGTCCTCCTCCCCATCCACAAGCACTTTCACATTTTCCTTCAGTCTTCCTATAAGTATTGCCTTCGTTGTTCGCATCAATTCTGCGGATATCATCCCGGCCGGGTTCGTTATTTTTATCAATTTTCCCCTCATGAACAGCAATTCCCTCTTATCCTCTGCCATTATGGGCTTCCTTTTGCAGGTGAAGTCGAAAAAACTCACGTCCGGAGTTATGCCGTTCCTCATGAGCAGCAGGGTGGATATGTCCCCCACTGCGATTATGGGCGCCTTTGGATTTTTCAGTGCAGCCAGCAGCTTCCGGGGCGCCAACAGCTTCCCGAAAGGCCTCTCGAGCGCCTTCCTTATGGATGCAGTAATCAGCCTGTCGCCGGATCCCTGCACGGGTTTATTCATAGGCTACCGCCGTGTGCCGCTGGAAACAAGAACAGCTTGCGCTTGTTGAAAATCAGAAAAAAAGAAAAGGGAAAAAATTATTCGTCCGAGCCTCCTTCGTCGTCCTCATCATCAAGCTCGTCCCAGTCCTCTTCATCCTCCCAGTCCTCCTCATCCTCGTAAAAATCGTCTTCGGGCTTGCGTTTTCCTTTGGGCATGGACTTTCACCTCAGCATAAAAAGTGCTAATCCAATACTGCTTCTGGTTTATAAACCTATCTTGGCCTGAAAGGCGCGAAGCTGCGAGGTAAATCAGCCCATTTCGAGCAGCTTTTCTTGAGGCATGTTTTTCAGCCACCGCACCTGCTTCATTTTCCGGGTTTTTTTGAACCTTTTTATTTCCCAAAGCGCCGTTTTTGCGGCACACTTCCTTGTTGCTACTATCTGCAGCACCTTCCCCATTCCGAAATTATGGATCGCATTGATGAGGCAGTAATCCAGCGCTTCGGACATCACATTATCATTGACTTTCCAAACCGGGTATCCCCTTTTCCGCAGCCGCTTCGCCAGCTCATCCGGTTCGCACCTCATCACGATTACAAGGTCGCATGGAAGCTTCAAATCAGAGAGGAGATGGCTTTCGAGGATGATGCTTTTTTCCTTCCGGAGCATTTTCCGTAGCAATTTTCCCAATTTCCCGAAATCCGCTACATGTTCCCCATTCTCAATATGCGAATACAGTTTCCTCTCACGGATCAGCCTGTTTACCTCAACCGCTTCGCATCCCAGCTCCTTTGCGAGCCCTTTGGAAATGCTGGTTTTGCCAGTGCCCGGCGTGCCGGTTATTATAAGCCTCATGCGACTTCCGTATACACTCTAAACAACGGTATTTTTAAGTTTGTGAGAGTGTTCAATAACGGGGAGGTAAGACATGTCTTTTTCAGAGGTCCTGAACCATACTTTCGAAGCGTACAAGCAGAACTTCAGGCTGATCTCATTCTTTTCCGTTCCCTTCGTATTCGTATTCTTCCTTTCCGTGTTCCTGCCCAATTTCGTCTCCTTGTCGGGGATATTCCTGCGGTATGGAAGCATCCAGACGGACCTAACGAGCTGGGATACATTCGTCATTGTCGCAGCTTTCCTCGTCTCGCTCGCATTGTTCTCCTTTGCGCTTGTAATGGTAAACATGTCCGTGAAGGCGCAGCGAACGCTCAAGAAGCTCTCCCACTATGACAACGAGAAAATCGAGATCAACGTCATGCGGATGTTCACAATTTTCCTTGCAGTGTTCGTGATGACCCTGCTGGTGAACCTCTTCCTTTACGATTACCAGCTTACATCATCCCTCGGGCTCTTCTTTTCGCTCTTAATTTCTCTTGCGGTGATTTTCGTCCCCCAAGCAATTGTAATCGACGATCTGAGCATCACGAATGCAGTTTACATGAGCATCTCCGTCGTATTCCGGAGGTTCACGTACTTCCTCGCGTTCCTTCTAATCGCATCCGGTCTTGTGCTGCTCAACACGCAGCTCTTCCTTGAGATAGGGAATTCCGTCCCCAATGCGCGCTATTTTGCAGTGCTTATCAATGCGCTCATCATCCTTCCCTTCCTGGAAGTGATGAAGGTCCAGATCTACCTGAGCAAGTACACCGTCCTTCGGACCGCTTGATTTTCGCCTAATTCCTGAAGATCATTTCATCTGCATTTTGCGTCCAAACCTCCCGCTTGCGATAGTTTTTTTCCCAATGCCATGAGTTTCCCGCTTTTTCTCACTCACATATATAAACCCATTGTTGCCTTCAATATAGCTCCTATGGCAAAGCAGAAAGTGCAGCTGATAATTGCGGAAAAGCCGAAAGCAGCAGAAAAAATAGCGCACGCGATCTCTCCTTCAGCAAAAATGCACAACCTCCACGGGGTCAACTATTTCGAGCTTGAGCTTGCAGGAATGAAGGTGTATGTTGCGCCGGCGGTTGGCCATATTTACACGCTTGCACAAAAGGAAAAGGGCGCAGCCTATCCCGTATTCGACATCGAATGGAAGGAAGCGCACGAGATCAACGAATCTTCCAGCTTCACCAAAAAATACCTTCTGCTTATAAAGAAGCTCGCAAAGGAAGCGAACGAGCTCGTATCCGCTTGCGATTATGACATCGAGGGCAGCCTCATCGCAGGGAACATTATCCAACATGTCGGAAAAGGGAAGCCCGCAAAAAGGATGCTCTTCTCCACGCTCACGGCAGATGAGCTGAAGGATGCTTATGAAAACCTTACTCCGCTTGATGTCACCTCCATCGCTGCGGGAGAAGCGCGCCATATTCTCGATTATTATTGGGGGATTAATACGAGCAGGGCGCTGATGGCAGCTATAAAAAGCGCAGGAAGGTTCCGGATAATGAGCATCGGCAGGGTGCAGGGGCCTGCTTTATCCATTCTTGCCCACAAGGAAAAGGAAATTTCCGCTTTCAAGCCGCAGAAATACTTGGAAGTGCATGCGTTTGCAAAGAGAACGGATTTCATCCATGAGAAGGGGCGTTTTTTCGAAATTGAGGAGGGCGAAAAGGCTTACCGGGAGTGCAAGAACGAAAAAACCGGCATGATAACTGGCGTAATTCGCAGGAAATTCAAGCAACTGCAGCCCGTGCCCTTCGACCTTACCACTTTGCAGGTGGAATCTTACAGGAATTTCGGGTTCTCGCCAACGCGCACATTGCAGCTGGCGCAATCGCTTTATGATGATGCATTGATTTCATACCCGCGCACTTCCTCGCAGAAGCTGCCCTCGAAATTGGGGCTGAAAAAAATCATCGAAATGGTCGGGAAGAACCCACTCTACTCGAAATTCACCTCGCAATTGATTTCACAAAACCGTACTACCCCCCACGAGGGCGAAAAGGTCGATTCGGCGCACGTTGCAATTTACCCAACTGGCCAGCTGGCGAACCGCATAGCAGCGGACGAAGCCAAATTGTATGATCTCATAGTGAAGCGCTTCCTTTCCACGTTCGCCTCCCCCGCAATAAGGGAAAGCATGAAAGTGACGCTCCAGATTGCAAATAACAATTTCCTCGCAGACGGCACGCGCACCCTGGAGGAGGGTTGGTTCGCTTTCTATAGGCCATATTTGCATCTGGAGGAAATTATCCTGCCCGAATTCAAGGAGAGTGAAAATGTCGCAATTGAAAAAGTTGAAAAGCTGGAAAAAGAAACCCAGCCTCCTAGGAGATATACCCCTGCATCCATCATCAGGGAGCTCGAGCGCCAGAATCTGGGCACCAAAGCCACGCGTTCGGTTGTAGTTGACACGCTTTTCAACCGCGCCTACCTTTCGGACAAGAAATCAATCAAAGTCACGCAGTTTGGGATGGCGGTTTATGATGCACTTTCGGAGAATGTGCCCGAAATTACCAATGAGACGCTCACGCGCGAATTCGAGGAGAAGGTGGAGAAGATCGAGAAGGGGGAAATAAAGGGCGACTCGGTAATTGCGGAAGGCAAGAAAATAATCACCAAAATTCTGGATGAATTCAGGGAGAATGAGGAAAAAGTGGGGAAGCAGCTGCTTAAGGGACACGATGTTGCCCAGAAAGCAGCCAGCATTCTTGGGAAATGCAACCTTTGCAAATCAGGGAACCTGCAAATCCGGAGGAGCAAGTTCGGCTTTTTTGTTGGGTGCAGTAGCTACCCCAATTGCAAGAACATATTCCCGCTTCCCAGAAATGCACTGATTGAAGCCAAGGGCACTGTCTGCAAGGTTTGTGGCGTGCCGGAGATTAAAGTGATCCGTAAAGGAAAACGACCTTGGGAGATGTGCCTTAATCCTTCGTGTCCCACAAAAGAGAATTGGTCTAAAAAATCATTTAAATCTCCAGAAAGTTAGCAATTTTGTTTATTTCGCTCTCTGAAATAGGATTCCAGTAGAACTCGTAAATAAAAAATGTTTTCAAGAACTCAACCATTGGGATGCTTAATATACTGCACGTGCTTTCCCCATAGGAAACCGCTTTTAGTTTAAACAATTTTTCGACTTTTTTCGCATCACCGTGCACAAGCAAAACTCCTTTTCCGCTCTCAAGGAATTTTTCTATTTACGGCTTCACTTTATTTCCAGCTACAACTTGGAATGGTATGCCGGCTTTCTGCAAATTAGCCTTTGAAAGCTCAAGCATTTGAGGGGAAATTTCAAGTGCTACTACTTTACTTCCTTTTCTTGCTAACGGAATTAGATGTTGGCTTGTTCCGGCTCCTATATAGAGGACATTGCCATTCATCGCATCGAGCTTCTCCTGCTCCCTTGTCCTGAAATTTGTAAGCTTCGGAACTCCGGTTTTCCCTTCATCAATTGCCCGCTCGAACTCATTGTAGCGGCCGGCATTGGAATTGTAGAACTCTCTTGAGCCTTTGAATAAAGGAGCCATAAGTTGTTTTCCTTCGCAATGAATAAATAGCTAAGCTAATCCGCCATTCGTTCCAGTTCCCGCCAATCTCGCTGCTTCTCCTTTCCATGCTCTCGCGGGTTCCAACTTAAGCCTTATCCCTCCTTTAAGGAGGACCGCTGCGTCGCTCACCTTCACTACCGCTACGGTTCACGTCGCAACGCTAAAGGCATAAGGGAACGCCGCTCGCCAACGGACGCTTGAAGTCGAATCAGCTTCGATTTGGCTTCTTAATAGGACCTTCCGCTCACATCAGACGGAAGAATTGCTTAGTTGTAGATTCAATTGAGCAAAGCTTGCCTGAAGACAAGAACGCTAAAGTCAGGCAGGCAGCCTTACGCAACCCAAAGACAACGCGCTAAAATAACTCTTTTTAAATCACCCCTGCGAATCTGTATTATGGTCAAGCAAGAACTCTTATACGAACGGATTTTCTCCGAAATAGCCCTAAGGGTCTCCCCAACTGCGAAGGAGGCTGCAATGGAAAAGGAATTTGCTGAAGGGATTAGAAAAAAGCTCCAGAAGGCGCTCGGAAAAAAGGCAAATCTGTTTTTCGTAGGCTCCACCGCAAGGGACACCGGCATCCGGGGCGATAGGGACATTGATATTTTCGTTGCGTTCCCGAAAGGAAAAAGCAAGGAGGAGATAGTCAAAACAACCATTACGACTGTGAAGCGCATCCTTCCCGCTAAATGGGAAATGCATTATGCGGAACACCCGTATTTGCAGGCGAAATTGGGCAATTTCAAGGTGGAAATTGTTCCGTGCTTCAAGATAAAGGTAAACGAGGGGATAATTTCCGCAGTTGACAGGACCCCTCTGCATGCGCTTTATTTGCAAAAACACCTCACGCAGAAGCAAAAAAGGGATGTGCGGGTCCTGAAGGCACTGCTTAAAGCGCACGAAATCTATGGGGCAGAATTGGAAATCGAGGGTTTTTCAGGCTTGGTTTGCGAATACTTGGTGCTTAATTACAGGTCGCTTTCCATCCTCCTTTCAGAAGCATCCAAATGGAAGCCACCCGTCATCTTAGATATCGAGGACTATTATGACCAGCAATACGAGCCCCTCATTCAAAAGTACAAAAGCCCGCTGATAATAATCGATTTCATTGACAGGAACCGGAATGCTGCTGCTGCGATAAGCAGGAAAAGCTTCGACAAGTTCGTTTCGCTTTCAAAAGCGTTCCTCTCAAACCCGTCTGAAAAATGGTTCAGGAAGCCCGAAATCACCTTCACGGAAAAGGAACTAACTGCGGCAATAATGAAGCGGAATTTCCTCCTATTGAAAATGAGGAAGCCCTCCAATTTGGTGGATGATATAATAATTCCACAGTTGAGAAAAAGTGAACGGGCCTTGGCAACACAGCTTGAGCTCGCTGATTTCGAAGTGGAGCAAACAGCATCATTCCAAAACGAAAATGAAAGCTATATCCTGCTGGATATGCGGGCGTTAATCCTTCCAACAAAAAAAACCATATTTGGCCCCCCTGTTGAAATGGAGGAAAACGTAGGGCGGTTCATGGCCGCGCATCCTAAACCAATAAAGGGCCCCTACAAAACCAAAGGGAGGCTCGCTGTTGATATTAAGCGCAAAAGCCCCGATGCCGCAAAGCTTCTTGCAATGCTGATACGGAATCCCGCTTCAGCAGGGGTAGCATCCCATTTCATAAAGCCGATGAATTCCGCGAGGCTGTTATCGGGGCATAATTTATTATATGAGCTTAAAAAGAATAGCTACTTGCAAGTAAAAATTGCCGAACTTCTTTTTTCAAAGCCGATAAGGTAAACGATGGTGATCTGTATATGGGAAAAATACTGGTATCAACTTTGCAGTCAATTGAAGGCTATTCCATGAAGGAGCACAAAGGGCTGGTATGGACGAGCAGCGCGAGGAGCAAGAACGTGCTGCAGGATTTCACCGCGCTTACAAAAAGCCTGACCGGGGGGGAAACGAAGCACTTCCGCGATTTGCTCCACGATGCACGCAATGACATTGTCAACGGGCTTGCGGAGCAGGCCAAATCAATCGGCGCAAACGCGGTGTTGGGGGTGCAGATGGGCTCGACGCAAATCTCCCCTGCCATAATGGACATTTTCGCCTACGGATCCGCCGTTGTCCTCGAAAAAAGGAAAAAATGAACGGATCTGGTTTTTTTCAAGACGGTTGAAGCAGGATCCCTTCCAGAGCGAAATCTTTTATAACAACGGAAGTGTTTCCATACTTATGAAACCTATTGGCGTCTTCGTGCTCGCTATCCTGCTCGCATCCTTTGCCCATTCGGCCGAAGAGCCGCTATCAGAAGAGAACCTGTTTCCGCCATCTTATGAGGAGCTAATGAATAATATGACCCAGATTTTTGCGATTGAGAACGAAACCCTGGGGCTGGCGCCTTATTTCAATAACGACGTCGTGGAAAGCGATTCGATTCTTTCAGCCGAGATCCCCCTTTCCATTTCGGCACGGGAAATCACAACCTTCCAATGCATCGGCCCCACCATCGGCCAGAAGTGCGAATGCCAGCCCAACATCAATAAAAACCGCCCGGATGAGATGTACTGCGAGTTCCGCCCGCCGGTTTCCGGTTATTACTACATCTACATCGAATCAAAAACCAGGAATGCATATGGAAATTTCACCATCAATTTGGAGAAGGGAAAGCCCCCGGTCGTGATCATGCCGGAAAGGGGCGGCATATCAACCGAGCTGGTGAGGTTTGCGCTGATTTTCGCGTTCCTTACCGTTTTTTCATACGTCGCATATTTTGCGTACAAATTCGCAATGCGCAAGCGCGATGCGATGAACAGGCTGTATGACGCCCGCCAGAAAACCGAAGACGACATGAAGGTGCTGCGCTACAGGTTCTTCAAGCGGGAAATCGATGCGAACACTTACAATACCGTATTCAAGCAGAAGGAGCAGGAACTGGCCGTCATTAACGGGCGCATACTGAAATCCCTGAAAAGCAGGGAGAAGAAAAAGCCAGAAGGGACGCCGCAGCCGGAAAAAAACCAGTAGCTACTTTTTCACTTCCGTGAAATCCGCATCCTGGACGTCATCCTTCCCGTAGCCGCTTTCGGATCCGTTTGAAGGGCCCGTGCTTCCCGAGAAATCCGAATGATCACTTCTGCCTTGCCCTTGTCCCGCTCCGCCGCTTCCTTCACCCCCCTTTTGGTAAAAGGATGCGCCCATCGCTTGGAGCTCTTTCCTGAGTTTTTCAATTCCCTGCTTTATCCCTTCCTTTTCCTTCGCCTCAAGTGCTTTTTTCAGCCCGTCCGCCGCATCCTTCACTTTCTGTTTCTGCTGGTCGTTGACCTTTTCCCTCAGCTCCTCCATTGACTTTTCCGAAGTATATATCATGGCATCCGCCTCATTCTGGAGGTCAACAAGCTCCTTGCGCCTCCTGTCCTCCTCGGCGAATTTTTCCGCATCCTTCATCATCCTGTCGACCTCATCCTGTTTAAGCTTGTGGGGCGCGGTGATGGTAATTTTCTGCTCCTTTCCCGTTCCCATCTCCTTGGCCGAAACATGCAGAATGCCATTTGCATCGATATCGAAAGTCACCTCTATTTGCGGAATCCCCCTCTGGGCTGGCGGTATTCCTACCAATCCGAAATTCCCGAGCTCGACATTATCCCGGGCCATGGGCCTTTCCCCCTGAAAAACGTGTATGTCCACGGAAGTCTGCATGTCCGCCGCAGTTGTGAATGTTTGTGACTTCTTTGTCGGGATGGTGGTGTTCCTATCCAGTATTTTCGTGAAAACCCCGCCCATTGTTTCAATTCCCAGCGAGAGCGGCGTGACATCCAGCAGCAAAATGTCCTTCACTTCCCCGGCAAGTACTCCTGCCTGGATGGACGCGCCCAATGCGACGCATTCCATCGGATCCACCCCCCTTTCCACCTTCCTTCCCAAATTCTCCTCGACGAATTTCTGCACTATCGGCATCCTGGTGGGGCCGCCAACCAAAATTACCTTGTCAATTTCTGAGCCCGTGATTTTCGCATCCCCAAGCACGCGCTTGACTGGGTTCTCGCATCTCTTGATGATCGGCTTGATGATCTCCTCGAGTTTTGAGCGCGTCATCTGCATCTGCAGGTGCTTAGGCTGGTTTGCAACGGATGTTATGAATGGAAGGTTGATTTCCGTCTGCACAACCGTAGATAGCTCGATTTTCGCCTTCTCAGCTGCTTCCCTCAGCCTTTGCATGGCAGTGCCGTCATTCCGGAGTTCCACGGCCTCCTTCTTCTTGAACTCCTGCACAAGGTATTCCACAAGCGCATTATCCATGTCGGTGCCGCCAAGCTGAGTATCCCCGGCCGTGCTTTTGACTTCGAAAACGCCCTTCCCAAATTCCATGATTGTAACGTCGAGCGTGCCTCCTCCCAAATCAAAAACCATTATCCGCTGCTCCTTCTCCGACTTGTCCATGCCGTACGCAAGGGCCGCTGCTGTCGGCTCGTTTATGATCCTTACGACCTCCAAGCCTGCGATTTCGCCCGCATCCTTCGTCGCCTGCCTCTGGTTGTCGTTGAAATATGCCGGAACCGTGATCACGGCCTTTTTCACCGGCACGCCCAGGTGCGCTTCCGCGTCGTTCTTGATTTTCTGCAAAAGGAATGCGCTTATCTGCTGCGGCGTATACGCCTTCCCGAATATCTGGTAAATATGGTCAGTGCCTATTTTGCGCTTTGCCGCATAAACGGTCCCATCGGGGTTGCTTACAGCCTGCCTTCTTGCGGGCTCTCCAACCAGCATCTGCCCGTCCCTGGTGAATGCAACAAACGAAGGAAACGCCTTCCCTGCTACCGTAGTCCCTTCCGCGGAAGGGATGATTTCCGGCCTTCCGGCCGTCATCACAGCGGCTGCAGAATTTGATGTGCCCAGATCGATTCCGATTATTTTTTCCATTGCCATATTTTCCTCACCCTATAAAGCTAATTGTTAGTTTCCCACGAATATTTTTCCTAAAACTGTCATTTCCCAATTTTCAATTCAATTATTTCTCCTTCCCTTCGGCATAAACCGCCACTTTCGCAAACCTGAGCACCTTCCCATTAAGCAAATAGCCCTTCTGGATGATTTTTGCCACCTTGCCAGCTAACTTTAAATCATCCGTTTTCTCCTTGCTCACCGCCTCCGCGCAATCATGGTCGAACCCTTCTTTCTCCATCAGCGGGATTTCCTGCAGCCCGTTCTCCTTTAGCGCCAGAAGCAAATTCGACCTTATCAGCTGCATCCCCTTCCTATGTTCGCCTTCCTCCATTTTCTGCAAAGCATCGCCCATCGCATCAAGAGTTGGCAGCAAATCGGAAAGCAGCGCCTCGTTTGCCTGCAAAATAATTTCCATCTTCTCCTTTGCCGCCCTCTTCCTGAAATTCTCCAAGTCCGCCTGCATGTACTTCAGGCGTGTAAGGTATTCCTCACATGCCTTTTTCGCTTCCAAATATTCCTTATGGTAATCGGCATTATTTTCCGTTTCAGGCAGGTTTTCCAAAACCTTCCCCTCGCCGTCCATTTCCCCTTCAACTTTTTCCTTCCCCCTCTGTTCCTTTTCATCCCCAGCTCTTTCGTTCCCTTCGTTTTCAGCCATACGTAAACACCATCAGAATCTCTCTATCCCCATCTCTTCGTCAATTTCCACAGCCATCCTCTTGATCATCTTGAACATCCTGCGCATATCGTCCTCCATCTCATCCACCGTGTCCTGCAGCGACTGGCCGCGCAATTCGTATTCCCTTCCCCTCCTCACGATCAGCCCGCTTTCCATCAATTTATTGAGGTGGTAAACCGTTCCTCCCCTTGTGAGCTGCATCTTCCTGCTTATCACTATGCTTCTGACCCCACCCTCCTTTCCCTTCTGCTCCTTTTGCAGTATTTCCCTGAAAATGTTTTTTGCAACGGAATTCTCGTCCGTAGCCATTCCAAGCGAATTGCAGAACGCCTCCAGCTCCTGCTCCAACGCCTTCTTCGCAGGCCGCTCCATCCTCCTCACCGTGATCTGCTGCGCATCCATTTTTCCCAACCTCCTTTGCAGCAATGTTAGGTTTATCAACATTTATATATTGGTTGGTTAAAATGAATTAATTGCTATTTTTGAACAGTAATTTGCTATTCATAGCAGTTGCCGTATTTTCCTATTTTAAAAAGATGATTAGGAAAATCAGACCTGTGCAATGGCTTCCTCCATCTCCCCCTCTGCAAGCAATTCGAACAGCTCCTCCGGATTCTTTATCTCAAGTTTCTTCTCCTTGATTTTTGACTTCAGGATGCCCATTCCCAGCTCTTTTACGCTCCTTCCTTCCGCTCGCAAGTTCCGGATAGTGTCGATTTTCTCCTTCAAATCATCCGATTCAAAATCCCTATCTAAGAAAATCTGCGCCCTCCCCGAATGCTTCCTTATTATTTTTTCCAGCTCCAGCACCGCACCGTCCGCTTTCCTCAAATTCCCGGTCAATTTGATCTTTATAACGGGCTTCTTTATGCAATGCGCCTTCAGCAGCTCCTGCAGCTCCTTATCAACCCTTTCCTCAACTTCCTTTGCCGTGGGGTTTTGGAACTCCAGCTCCCTGAAAAAGAACGGCCTTCCCTCAATCCTCTCGAATTCCGCCTTCCCTGTTTTTGTGTCGAACAAATAGAACCCCTTCGGCTTCTCCTCGTTCTTCTTCATCTGCGTGACAATTGTTGAGCCGGCAACGAGCAATCTCCTCCCATTTATTTTCAGCTCCTGGTTCCAATGGATGTGCCCGTTCACATACAAATCAAAGCCAGCGGGAAGCTCCTCCATTGCAACATCCTCCTCCCTCTCAATAGGAAGGAGCTCCTTGAGGTTCTGGTGGAAAACGAAAATGTTGAAAGCACCTTTCAGCGGCTTGAACGCTGCAACTTCCAGCGTCCTCCTGAAATACTCTTCCGGCACTCCCCCAAGGCCCTGGATGCAAACACTCTCCCCCTCTTTCTTCAATATGATTTTTTTCGCATGCACGCTAACGACCATGTTTGCCGCTTCCAAAATTTGTATTATGTTGGAAAGCCCCTTGCTCCTTCTTTCATGCGTTCCCCATATTGCAAGGACCGGTATTCCCTCGTGCGAAAGCGGATTCCCCGTACCCTCGTTTTCCTCCGAAATTTTAACATCCGCGTGCTTTCCGGAAGTTTTCCTCTGCAATTCGGCAAAAAGGTTCATCGTCTCGTGCACGGTCTCCTGCTTTGGCACCCTGTAGTCGTATATGTCCCCCGGCATCAGTATCGCATCCGCCTTCAGCTCCATTGCTTTCTCCAGCGCCTCCCTTGCCTGGGGAAGCGCATCCTCATTGAACCCGAAATGGCAATCGGATATTATCGCGATCTTCATTTTTACCGGAATAATAACCGGATCGGAAAATTATAAACCCTATCAATGAATGCAAGGGCCGCTTCCCCCAAGCCATTTCTTTAGATAGTAATTTAAACCTCCGTCGCGTGAAAGGGTTGGATTTTTATGGCCGAATGGTACGTTTACGCGCTGCTCACGATGCTCCTTTTCTCATTTGCGAACATCACCCTCAAAACTTTGCTTACAGACCAGCTTGTAGAGCAGGTAAAGAAGAACTCCGGCATAATACTGCCAACAATACTGATTTTCGTGCTTGCAACTGTTGCAGTTTACTTCCTTTTCCTCACAAAGCTTAATCTCCCGCTTAATATCATTCTGACCGCAATAGGGTTCGTAATCATGGCGATGGCAGGCTTCGTATTCCTCCTTATGGCAACCTCCTCCGGCCCCATCTCGCTCGTCACTGCAATTGTAAGCACGAGCAGCCTGACGGTTGCGCTGCTTTCCGTATTCCTGCTGAAGGAGCAGCTTTCCTTAAAGGAGATCGGCGGCATCGCGCTCGCGTTCATCGGCATACTGATGATTATCTGGAAATAACCGATCTTTTCGGCGCTATTTGCATTTCATCTGGAAATCAGTATGAACGCGATCACCAAGCTCAGTATCAGGATTGATGGCGCGAATATCTTTGCAATTGAAACAATCGAATTGATGGTGGAGATCACTTCCGGCGACCTGCGAGAGCCGAGCACCTCTATTTCAATGCGCTTCATGCTCGTTGCGGCTTCCGTAACCTCGAGGTCCTCAATGGCCGCATCTATCCCCTTCTCGATCCGTGCGATCAGCTTCTGCCTGTCGCAATATTTCCCCAACGGATTGTGTATCCCTGAAATGGTATTGACTGCGTGCGTATCCGTTGTCATCACATCGCAGAAGCCGAACCGGTATTTCTGCGACAATTTGAGGAGAATTTCCCTCCTGAACTCGGGCAGCACATTGTTTGCATCGATGAGCACTGTGCATGTCCGCTTTCCCTTTACCTCAAAAACCGAAACGATCATCCCCATCTTCCCTATTCCTTGTTGCATCCCGAAATCATCGAGCCTATCCGAACAAGTGCCGAACCTGAACGGCGCGCTTGCGGCCGGGGAGTATTCGTCTATGAGGTCGTAAATTTCATAAAATTGGGGGGTGCCGCTCAGCATGTAGTCGCCATCCGTCTTGCTGTTGTGCATGTCCACCAGGATCGCATTTTCCAGCCCCCGCGTCTTCAATTTGTTGATCAATATGAGCCCAAGCGGGAACTCGATGTCCTCCGTGCTGTTCGGTGCGTTGGAAAGGCAGAAAAAGCCGTTCCTTTCGCCGAAATTCATCGAAATGATGCGGCCGCTTCCTTTTCTGGATGAAAGCACGCGGCTCTGGAACCCGGGCTCGAATTTTCCGCCCTTCCGGAGCCGCATAATTTCCGTAGAAAACGCGTTTTCGAATTTCTCATGCACCGAGGAATAAACCGGATTGAAATCATGGTTCACCGTCGCATGGTAGACTGAAACGGGAACGCCGAGCTTTTCCGAAAGCGGCCTCGAGAGCAGGGCCGGGAATTCGCTCCCCCCAAGATTTCCGACCGGCCCGAAATGCACGTACGGCACAAGCCAAGCGGCCTTGAGTTTTTTTGTCCTCGAGTTCCTGAAAACCACCGTGCCGTAAAATGTCTCCACCTTCTCCCCCATTTCCGCGAGTATGTCTTCCAGCCCCTTCGATCCGTATGCCCATTGCGCGCTGAAAAGCGCCATCACCTGAAGTGTCGAGATGCCGAAATTGCGCTGCGCAGGGGCATTGATGATGTAGAATATGAATCCCATTGCAAGCAGGAGCACCGATGCTGAGATGACGAATTTTATCCCGAGCACTATGGGGTCCTGCAAATTGGCGGCAATGAATGTGCTGTAGATTATCAGGAACGAGATGTTGAGTGCGGGTTGGATGAGCGAAATTATCAGCGTCTTCAGCCCGTAATTGAGCATGATGAAAAGTGCCAAAAACCAGATGCCGAAAATCACCGTGTTTGTGAGCAGGATAAGCGTCTGCTGCTGGTTCTGGTCCGAGGCAACCAGCAGCGTAAGTATGTAGAGCACCGCACTTGCCGCCACGGATAGCAGCGCCACGAATGAGAAATGCCTGAGGCGGTTCCTGAATTTTTCCTTGCGCGTTATGCTCGCCGCAAGAGCCGCAGAGAGGATTGCGGGCACCCCGAGTATGATGACTCCCTCCGCACCGCCGAAGAGCAGGTAATTGCCGATCGCTGAGAAATGCAGCGATTTGACGAACAATGTGTTCAGCCCTACGCCTGCAATGAAGCTCAGTACGATGATGAACAATATGCTCTTCTTGTATGATGGCAGGGGCGCAAATAGTTTTGTGATTGTCACTGCCTTCAGGTCCCTTTGCGCATCTGTTGTCTGCGATTTCACGCTAAGTTGAGAGAAAGCATATTTTAAAGGCGTAACGGATGGCGGATCGAACGGAAAGCGGATCGGGGCTTGCCCGGCCTATCTTTTAAGCTGGTTCTGCACGGGCCGGTAGCTCAGCCTGTAGGATTTCGGGTAATGGAGGGTGAGGATTTTGCGCTTCAGCTTGTATGCATTCTGGAAATATTCCGCAAGCACGTCCTCAAAGCTCATGTGCTTTTCGAGCGCGATCTTCATCAGCTCGACCGTGAGGAACCTGAGCTCGGAGTTCATCAGTGCCATTTCCTCATAATTTTCGGCGGGCATGGACTCATTATTCCGCAAAGTATATTAAACGTAGGCCTACGGCGGCTTTTGCATGCCGCATCAAAGATATGATTTTCAACGGAACTGGCGGACGCATGGGGAGGCCCGCGAACCTTCCCTTTACATGAATATTTCATCCCCAATCCCCTTCGAGGCAGAAAGATTTATAACCCCCGTTCCGTAATTGCTCTGATTGAAATGGAAGTCGCATGCCCGCAGTGCGGGAACCCGAACCTCGATGTAGATGAGGCCAACTCCGTCGTGTTCTGCAGGAAGTGCGGCTTCGCGGTCCGCGTTGACCCGCAAACCGGGAACGTCACTCCCCTGAATGAGGCTGGGGCGCCCCCGGAAGGCAGTATGGCGCCTCCAGAAGCATACTCCCGAAAGACGATCCTTGGAACCGACCCGCTCACGTTTTTCCTAGGTGGGACGGCGCTCCTTCTCCTCCTCACATGGATCGGTCAGCTCACGTCCGGCTGGTTCATGATTTTGGAATCAGTTGTGCTGATCTTCTGGTGGTACAACCGGTAATTTGTGCCGCATTTTGTGCTGCTGCCTGAATATTCCCCAAACTGGAATTTTATCTCCCCACTCATTGTTGCCCCGCATGCAAGGGTTTCGTAAATCCTTGCATCCATCTTCCCCAATTCAAATTTTGCCTCCATTCCTAGTGAATTTGACAGTGAAATCAGCAGGCAAAGGAATGCGAATGCTGCTGCAAGCAACATTAGGAATTCAAGCGAACCTTGCGCCTTCCTCATCCGAATCCCTCATCCATGGTGATGACTGCCACCTTTTCTAACCTGTCGTCATGCAAGCTGATCCCGAAATGCGCCCTTAAGGGCAGCGCGGCAAAACCCGTGCTTTCGGGGAATTCCGAAAAGGATTTTCGCGATATTCCGAGCCCTCCCGGGCCGTCGAAAAGGAACGCTTCGGAAAAAAACGCCATTCTGCCATCGTAAGCGACGGATGTGCGGGTGAAGTCGAAACATATGTTGCACTTTTCAGCCCCCTTTCCGGATTCCATTTTTCCAACAATTCTTCTCATCTCCCCATCCGATGCAATTCCGAACCATGCATCCGCATCAAAGCCATCCTCTCCGAATTTCGCCTCAAGCGCCCGTTCCAACTCATTAAGTTTGCTTGCCGCATCAGCCGCCCGGAGCCTCCCCTTTCCCAACGAATTCCCAAGGACCTGCCTGAACGCGTTCCTTGCCTCCTCCCCGGCTGAAAAAAATCTCTCCGCTGAGATCTGCCCCGAAATTGCGGATGATGCGGACTCATGCGCCTTCCTGAAACTGCCCGCAACCATCAGCAGCGGAAACAGCATCGCCAGCAGCAGCGCGAATGAAACGATCCCCCTCATCCCCATCGCATATAACCTTTATTAAGTTCCTAATTATTATTTGGTTTATGAGAAATCAACTTCTCGTTTACATGCTCGCGCTCGCAGTTGCGCTGAATGCATATTCCGACTTCTCGTTTTCCGGCCATGTGAAGATAAACGAGGACGGCACCGCCCACGTGACGGAAAAGACCGTTTTCCTGTTTGAAACGCCCGAGGAGCGCAAGGCATTCGAGATCAACATGAACCTCGGGGAGAGCACAATACTGGAATGGAAGAAGTTCAGCAATAACATCGGCTACCACATCAGCGGCATAGCGAACAATTCAAAAATAACCGCAAAGCGCGAGTTTACCGTGAGCTTCGAGGCTGGCACTGTCATTGTGGAGTATGACACGAACAACCTTTTCCATCAGCAGCTTGTTGGCAGCAGGCGCACGACATTCGATTTGGATGCGGGCCTGCTCTCCTTTGAGCGCACCAAAACCGGCCAGATGAGCCTTGGGAACAACATGGACCTTACGTTCGAATACCCCAAGGGCAGCGACCTCCTGAAGGTTGCGCCCGTATATGAGCAGGAGGGGAACTTGGTCGTATGGAGGGGGCCCATAGCCGGGATATGGGAATTCTCGTACGCCAGGGAAATACCCCTGAGCCAGGAGGTAAGCGAATTCTTCGTTGACACCTACAATACGGCAATAGAAAAGCTGCCTTTGCTACTTCTTTCGGGCTTTTCCCTCCTTGTGCTTTTCGTGCTTGTAAAGTTCGGCCGCAAGTGACATCTCATCCTCATCAAGCTCGAAATACTTGGAGAAGCCTTCGGATGCGGAAAGCGCCGACGATGCATCGATCGCATCCTTAAGCGATACGTGGAGCTTCCGTGCAACCTTCCTATTGATGGACTTCAGCAATCCCCTATTCTTCTTCGTCTGCCCCATCATCTTGATCGAGGAAGGGAACTGGTATTTTGAGAATTTCCTGTAAGTTTCATGCTTGCTCAGCGCCACTCCTGCAGTTGAGAGCGCATTTACGTATTTCAGGAAGCCCCAATGCTGCCTCCTCATGATCCTTCCCCGGAAAATGTCCGACCTGCTCAGCCAATGGTATGCCTCCGCGACCTCCTCGGGCTTCTCGTATTCCAGCGGTATGTTCTCATCAATCCATTTCGAGAACATGTCGAATTCCTGGGTGTTGTAATTCTCGCCAGCTTCCCTTGCATGGCTGAAATTCATCGTCTTGAAAACCGTCCTTACGGCATCGAAAATATTTTCATCCCGATCCCTGCCCATCAATCCCGGCACATACTCCTTCAATTCGCTCGTCCCCTGCAAATCGTTCAATGCTGCCCTTATGTCCCCCGACGATTCCTTCGATATCGCTTCCGCCTTCTCCCCGTCCGGCACATTTTCCTTCTGCGCTATTTCTGAAAGGCGCCTTCGTATGCTCGCCGAATTGATCTTCTTGAACCCTATCTGCTTGCATGCGAACCTTATTGCGGATAGTTTCTGGTTCCAGACGTCGTTTGCAATCAGCACGACCGGCTGTTGGCTTTCCTTTATTATCTGCTGCAATGCCGAGAACTCCTGCCTATCCGAAACGGAATCTATCTCATCAATAAGCAGCATCCGCTTCTCGCCATATAGGCTGCCAGAGGAAACGCTCAGCCCGTATATTTTCTTCAGCGTTTCGGCGTCGCGCAAATCGGATGCATTGGTTTCGATTATTTCCCATCCCATCTCCTTCGCTAGTGCAACTGCAGCAGCTGATTTCCCGGTTCCAACTGCCCCATGGAGGAGCAACGGCTGTACCTTCTTCCCCCTATCGGCCTCAAGCGCCCACTTCCTGATCTCCTCCTTCGCCTCCTCATTGCCTGCAACCTCCTTCAGATTGGAGGGCGCATACTTCATCGTGTACAATTCCGCATTCCCCTTTCCCATCAGCTCACTTCCCCAATATCACGTAAAACGAGAAAACCAGTGCAGCAGCAAGCGCCACCAGCAGCATCACATTCCTCCTTACCAGAAACTCCTCCATAAAAACCTTCCCGACTATTTTATTATCCTCGAGTTTTTATTGTTATTGCGGGGAGGCAGCCGGGCGGTTGCAAGCGGTTGATGATAAATGCTAATTGCGATAATAGGTTTGCCGAACAAGGGGAAGAGCACGCTTTTCAACGCGCTTACTTTGGGGAATGCGGCAGTTGCGAATTACCCCTTCACGACCATTGATCCTAACAAGGGAGTTGCTTTTGCATCCTCCGAGTGCCCCCATGTAAAAATAGGGAAGGAATGCAACCCCAACAACAGCCGATGCGAGAACGGCATTCGGAAGATACCGATCAATGTTATTGATGTCGCGGGTTTGGTGGAAGGCGCCCACGAAGGAAAAGGCATGGGCAATCAGTTCCTTGCGGATGTTGCTGCTTCCGACTGCGCAATTCTGGTTGCGGACGCTTCCGGCGGCTCGGATGGCAGCGGCAATATAGTTGCTCCCGGAACCCACGATCCTATTGAAGATGTGAAAGTAATCGAATCTGAACTTGATTTCTGGTATGCGGATGTTCTGAAAAGGAACGGCCAGAAAGCGAAAATGAAGAAACTTGTTGATCTCGCGGATCTCCTTTCAGGTTTGAAAATCACCTACGATGACCTGAACCATGCGGTAATGGAGCTCGAGTTCGATGAGATTTTCTGGGAATGGAACAAGGAGCAGCTTCTGGAAGTTGCGAAAATCATCCGCCAGCGAACCAAGCCCATTGTGATTGCAGCAAACAAAATCGATTCCGAGCATGCGGATCCCAACCTCGAAAATTTGAAGGAGGAATTCCCGGATTACAAAATTTTCCCCATTTCAGCTGACACCGAGCTCGCCCTGAGGAAGGCGCAGGAGAAGAGCCTGATCAAATATGATGGTAAGGATTTCCAGATCGCAGCGGATAACCTTCCCGATCCCATCAAAAATGCGCTCTCCAAATTCCAGAACAGCGTGATAAGCAAATACGGCTCAACCGGAGTGAACGATTTGATCAACTACTGCGCTTTCGACCTCTTGCACCAGATCGTCGTGTATCCGGTGGAGGACGAGATGCACTTCTCAAACCATTTCGGGAAGGTGCTTCCGGATGCCATATTGCTGAAGAAGGGCGCGAAAGCAGTTGATCTTGCGGGAAAAATCCATTCCGATCTCGCACAGCGCATCCTCTATGCGCTTGATGCGGAAAAGAAGATGCGGATCGCTAAGGATTCCGAATTGCACAACAACCAGATTGTGAAGATCGTTTCTGCGAAGTGAACACCATGACGCATACCCCGATGCATAAGATCAACTGGCATTCCCTCTATATGAAAAAAACCAGGAAAAAAATGCTTTTTGGGGCTTCCCAATTCAGCAAATACCGGATGCAGGAGAAACCCTTCGTTGATTTTGTGAAAAAATTCGCCAAAAAAAGGGGTCGAATCCTTGATTGCGGAACCGGACTTGGCAGGGCTGCGCTATTCCTTTCACTTGAAGGCTTTCGGGTGACTGCTATTGACAGCAACCCAAAAATGCTTTCCATTGCAAGGAAAAATATCCGGAACTTTGGCGGAAAGGCGGAATTGGTCCTTGCAAATCTCAAACATTTGCCTTTCAAAGCCGGGAAATTCGACGCGATTGTGCATCAGGGCATTCTTGAGCATTTCACGGAAAAAGGGGCAATTGCAATAATCCGGCACCACCTATCCCTTGCGCCCCTCGTAATTTTTTCCGTGCCGGTCCGTTCGCCTTACACGGAGGATTATTTTTCTTCAGATTCGGTTGGGAGAAACCTGCATCCCCGTGAAAAATGGGGAAAAATGCTTGGTTCATTTAATGTGAAGGAAATGAAAGTGGCAAAACAGCGGACTACAAACCTTCTAGTGGTGATCTCAAGATGACTCGTCTGCTCCTGATAAGGCACGGCCTCACGCCGATGAACATCGACAACCGGATTCAGGGGAGCATTGAAACTACCCTTACAAAGCACGGCCTGAAGCAGGCGAGGGATTTGGCGCGGAGGCTCAAGGATGAGAAAATTGACGCGATCTACAGCAGCACCATGCAGAGGGCCATAATGACCGCAAATGAGGTGCTGAAATATCATCCGCGCCTGAAGCTGAAAACCTTTGAAGGCCTGATGGAGCGCGATTTCGGCGAATTCGAAGGCCTGCACTACGGGCATGCGAAGAAAAGGGAGCCACGGCTGCTTGCAAATGTGAATTTCACGGATTTCGATTATGTTCCCAAGGATGGCGAGAGCTGGGAGCATGTGAGGAAGCGGTCAATGACTGTAATCAACCACTTGCTCCGGATACATAAGGATGACACGATTGCAGTAATAGCCCATGGGGGTACCAACCGCGTGATTATTGCCACCCTGATCGGCCTGCCATTGAACTCCATCCCAGTTTTCAAGCAGCACAATGCGTGCGTGAACGTGATAGACATCAATGGAAAGAAGGTGCGGCTCGTCCTCCTTAATGATACGGACCATACGATTTCTAACTACTGATGATTTCCGTTCAGGGAAGGATAATCCATTCGTTGCGCTTCTGCTTTCCCACAACATTGCTGTACTTTACTCCTGCCCGGCCCATGGCCTTTATGCAATCCGCAACTGCATCGTCGGTTTTGAAGGTTGAGAATGGTATATGGAGTGCGAAACCCATCCTCCTGGAGAGCCTTATCGCATCCAGAATTGCCCCAACCCTCCAGTTTCCGTATTTCTTATGCAGTTCCTGCGGGAGTTTTTTTTCGGGGTCCTCCCCGCTCACCCTGTAATGTGATTGCACGCCTGATAGCACGAGCTCGTTTCCATACTTGTCCAACCTCAAGGAGCCAATGCTCCCATTGTACCTCATTGCGGGCCCACCTGGCACCCGCAGCCCCAAATATGATTTTTCAAAACGCCTTACGTCTTCTTCCATGGGCATCGCGACAATCCTGTAGCCTGGAGCGAGGTCATATTTATGGGATGTAGCGATCTCTTCGGGGAACGCAAGGTTTACGATGCTATCCCTGCGTTTCCTGCCCACGAACACCGCATCCTGCGTTGCGGGTCAGCTCCTGAATTTTTTTATCCAATATGGTTCCTCCATTTTATTTCACAAACGCATTTTCATGCAATATTCTTGTGGATAATCGAATTATAAACCACAATCCATTGATTTTTCCCTCTCGGAAGCAAAAAAACCGGGAAAAGATTTATATACGGCGCCTGATTTATTTTTTCCCCACTGGAATATTCACATCCAAAGAGTTGAGGCCATATCTTTTCGTCGATAAGGTCTGCGTTCAGCAGGCCAAAGAACCTGATGCAATTCAAAGGCCATGACTTATCGTCAGTCGGGACTTTGGCAAACCAGCTGGACATGGCTTTTGCGGACAAGGAACTGAAGCTGCTGCTTATATGGGCGATAATTTCCCCTGCTGCAGGGGTCTCCTACCTCATTTGGCTGAAATACCCCAAGCTGCGGCTGCTTGCGCTGCTGGGGTTTGCAATTGCGCTAATCCAATTCTACTCGCAGATGGGAACGCTCCAAAACTCATTGAGGCAGGTCGGGATAGTGCTTTAAAAGCGAGGCAATTGTTTTTAACTCCTCCAATGCCTATCTATTCCATCTCTGGGCTAGCTTCAAGGATGTTCTTAGAACTAATGGGCCCGTAGCTCAGCCTGGATAGAGCGACAGCCTTCTAAGCTGTAGGTCGTGGGTCCGAATCGCCTGCCTTGCCTTTCTTTTCAGAAAAGAAAGGCGTAAGGCGCCGCCAAAGAAAACAATTTGCGGCTCCGCCAATTAGTCGGCAAGGCATGGATATCCCACCGGGCCCGCTTGTTTTTTTTGGAAATGTTGATTTGGTGATGAAATGAAAATAGAAAACGCGCCTCTTGAACTGGAGCTTATTGAGAATTTCGAGCTTCTTGTGCAGGGTGCGAAGCACAAGGTGGACGTCCGTACTGTAAGGCAGATGCTGGATGTGGTTTACGACCCCCTAATGGCAAGGAGGATGGACTTCCACAAGCCGCTTTATTACATGTTCCGCGACGTGAAGAGGCAGGAGGATTCTGCCCTGCTGGAAAATTCAAGCATCCGTTATGATATTACAGTTGTCCCTCCGATCATGATCGGGCAGGAATACAATAAAACCTACGGCCACTACCACGAATTGGCAACGCAGAAGCTTACATACCCCGAATTATACGAAGTGCTTTACGGGGAGGCGCTTTACGTTGTGCAGCTCCGGCAGAGCACAGTCAGCAATGAGGTGCTTAAGGTGTATTTGGTGCATGCTAAAGCAGGGGAGAAAGTTCTCATACCGCCGAATTTCGGCCATGTGACCATAAACCCCTCCAAAACGGAACCTCTCGTTATGGCTAACCTGGTTGAAGCCAAATTCCGCAGCGAATACATACTTTATAGGCAAAAGAAGGGCGCTGCAATGTATGTGCTGGAGCATGAGAAGCTGAAAAACCGCAATTACCACCAGTTCCCATTCGAGGAAGTCGAGGCAAAGCAATTCGACCGGATGGTAAACCCTGTAATAGGGACGAAAATAGAGGAAGGGAACATCTACCAGCACTTCCTGAACGACCCGAAACTATTCGATTTCCTGAAGGATCCAAAGCTGGTTGAGTTTAGGGTACCTAAATAAGGAAATATCGGTATTATCGAGGCTATTGTCTGGATTTTGATCGGAATGCCTTGAGTTTTTCCTCGAATTCCCTTATTGCAGCGGCGACCGCATCAGCTTTAGCACTGTTCTCCCTCAACATTCTGAGCCTTGCTTCTGGAGGCGTGTTATCAGGGGCCGTTTTGCCCAAAATCATCTGGTGCTGAGTTCTGAGCTTTTCTACTACGTCATCCATTACTGCATGAGTAATAGCAGTCCAATGCCTGCTATCGACCATCATGCCCAGGTGCATCATTGCTTTTACGGACTCGGGGGTTATATCCCCCGGACGACTTTTTTCGTGTAAGTCAAGCATATGCCCCGCATATCTGGCCGCAACCTTTGCCTCAGAGATTCCTGTGAATTTTGAAATCCGCCCTATTTCGCTTCTCATTGCCTCTTCACTGTGCAATAGTCCTGCCGCTACTTTTCCTTCAAATCCTTCCTGCTTTATTCGGGTCTGGGTGTCTTTGCTTTTAGAGAATGACCACCGCCTTTTTTTTACGGGTTGCACCTCTGGTTTTTCTTCCATAGAGAGGCGCCCGTGCCATATGTCCGCTAGCACTTTTCTTTCCAATGGTTTCAATTCTGGAGTACCTTCAAAATAATCGCCCATGGAAACACCCTAATTTAATGGCTTGCAAAAGCTTATTACCACTCCAGTCTCTCGCCGATCCTTATCCCCAGCCGTCTAGCCTCCCCGGCCTTGCACTCAATGAAATATTTCGCCGGCTTCCTTGGCGCTATGTATATTTTCCATGCGGGGATATTCTCAATGATGTCCACGACAACCTTGTTGCCATTCAGGAACACCGCATCAAACCTGATGAGGCAGAAAAAAGAGTGGATTGCCGCCCTTACCCGGTCCTCGTAATCCAAAATGAATAAGACCGGCTTCTCCAATTTCTTCCTAAGCATTATCCCCTTCGTTTTCTTCCAAGGAGTGTCCGCAAGCTCGTAGTTGTGGAACAGCACCTTCTTCCTTGGAACGCTCCGAATGGCAGGCATGATTTGATATAATCCGAACTGCTTTTTATCCTGTCGCCTACCCATAGTATCTGTTGTTATTCATGGGCTGGAAAGTAAAAAGGGAAAGGCCGGAGGAGAAATTTTCGGGGAAGGCGGAGGAGTTCTACTCGCAGGAAGGAAGGAATTACGAGAAGAACGCGATAAGGAACATACAGGAAAAAATACTCCTAAGGGGGCTCCAATTGGTGCAATTCCCCCCCAGCTCAAAATTATTGGATGTCGGATGCGGAACCGGGCTCGGCATGGAACTATTGAGAGAGCTGGAATTTGAGGTTATAGGAATTGACGTATCGGAAGAGCTGCTTGCTATTGCGAAAAAGAAAAAGCTGCGCGTGCAATTTGGGGACATGAGGAAAGTCCCTTTCACTGCTGCCACGTTTGACGGGATCGTCTCCATTTCCGCTTTGCAATGGGTCAGCTCCAGAACCGATTATTCCGCAAAATCCGATTTGAAAAAAACCGCAAATGAATTTTACAGGGTGCTTAGGAAAAACGGCCGCGCATTGGTTCAGTTTTACCCCAAATCGGAGGAGGAAATGCTTGCGGCTGCAAAGGAATTCAAATCCGCAGGGTTCACCGGCTCCATCCAAATAGATAATGAGAACAATGCGAGGAAAAGGAGGATTTACCTGATGCTCAATAAATAGCACCCGAAGCCACCCCCCAATTTCCTTATATACTCCGTTTCTCCTCCTAACATGACCCAACTTACCGAAGACATCAAGTCTTCGTAAGTAAGTAGAGCCAAAAGCTCTACGCAACTTTCAACAGAGTGATTTGCATGATAGAGGATGAGATAACCCACTGGTTCAAGGATGAGAAAGGCGAGTCGCACAAAAGCACTTTGAGGCTGGAAACCGAGCCTCCAACTTTGCAGAATACCTACCCGCGTGACGGCATCATCACTCTCCGGATGATGAACGGAATAGGCACAATCGGCTTCAAGATGTCGCCTGATGAGGCGCTCAGGTTGGGCACACATCTGCTTAATCTAGCAAAGGAGGAGCTGCAGATGAAGAGGAAATTGTGGAACCAGAGGGAATAGGAAGGCCTTTTATTTTCCAAACCCCATTGCATGCATATGGACGAACAGATGCTTCTAAAGGCGAAATCGCAGTTCAGGCCCGGAAAACCGCGCGAGTGGACTCATTCAAAAAGCGGAAAGATCCACCTGCTCATGCCAAAATTGGACCTTGGAGCTGAAAGCGGCGGGCACATACTTACGCTTCCCGACCGCTGGATGGATTTTGAAAAACTGGCTCACCATTCCGCAAAGCTTACAAAATACGGCCCCGCTAGCGAATACCCTGGCACAATAGGCTCCATGTTCATCATGAATATGCCTGGAGAAGGGTTGAGGCTATCCGACGTGCAGGCGCATTCGAGTTCAAAACTGTCCCAGGAAATGCGGCCCATTCAGAGGCGCTATTCAGGCTGGAGGCATAGGAGCTATCTGACCGCTTTGGATATCGCGAAGAAAAACAACCTTCCCCTTATCCTTACTTGGAAGGATTTTCACGGGGTCAAGTCGAAAGCCGCCGCAAGGGATTTCCTGGATGCGGCAAAAAAAGCCGGCGCAAAAGTAAGCTTATCGAGGGGCCGTTTCAGGACTGATATAGAGCATTTAAAGGGCATGGCTACTTTTACTGCAAAATTCGATTAAGTATGGCTGTTTAATCCGACTTCAGGACTCTTTTCATCCGTTTTATGATTAAGCCGATTTTCGATGGAGGTTTGTATATGCGGAAAAACATAGGATCTCCATCCATATCTACATATTTGTACTTATGACTCTGGAATATGCCTGCGAGTTTGTGCGGCGCGGTCGGCTCATATATCCCCCTCAACAGCTCAAAATGAATTATTGGCCGGCCATTCTTTGCAGCGACTTGGGGCAGCGTCTCAACTGTTTTTTGAATCAACGCCCGGGGGATGCCCTGCCCCAGTTTCATGGAATTCATAGCCCCCATGAACACTTCCTGAGGGCCCGAAGGAAGATTGATGAAGTCTCTTCTCACCCCATACCCACCAACAATCTCATCGCCGATTTTTGCAGTCAGCTTCAGCCCATCGGAATTCAGTTCTTTTATTGAGACGTCCACAACCGGTCTTTTCTGCTGTTTTTCAGGCATGTTATCATCTATAAAAACGCATCGTGCACATCTACGTCCTTAACCAGATCAGCGATGCTCAGCTTCTCCTCGAACCGTTTTGCGAGTTCTTCCAGTGTTTCTCCCTTGTTTGCCTTCTTGGTTTTCCTCATCCGGACGCGGATGAATACAGGATAATTGACCGCTTCCCCGATCAGTACTCCCTCCCCCACCCTCAAGCTACTGATTTGGTTCTGCGTGTGCGAATCAATCGCCTCCGCGCTTTTCGCTATGTGGTCCAAATCGTAGGGGTTTGTTATCTTCATAATGAGCATCGTATTGCATTGCGATAATGCGGTTGTTGAAAGCTGAACCGGCCTTTGCGAAATCAGGCAAAGGCTCGCGCCGAACTTTCTCCCTTCTCTAGCAACTGTGTTGATGATGCTCTTGCTCATCGCATACCTCTTCTCCACTTTTTCAGGGGCGAAATTGTGCGCCTCCTCCACAATCATCGCATATGGCGGCAGCTCCTCCTTCCTTCTCAGAGTGAACATCTTCTTTGCTATATAAGAAACGATTATCTGCTTCTTCTGCTGATTTATTATGTCCGAAAGGTCGAAAACCGTAAGCCCGCCCAGTTTTATTGCCTTCTTCAACCCGGGGTAGTCGCTCTCCCCGATAAGATTCATATGCTTCAACTCCGTAAGCCATGCCATGAGCGCTGATTTCGTCTGCTCCTTCATTTCCGTAGCATTTATTTCCGAAATAATGCTCTCCAGCCCGTACAGATTCCCCGTAGCCCTGTAATTCTTCCTCAATTTCTCCAGAATGGGCGAAAGCTCCCTTCTCTGCGGAGGCGACATTTCCGGCAGCAGCTCCGAAAGCATCCCGGTTGTCAAATGGGTAGCTCCGATTCTCACCTTGTTCCCGTTTATCACTGCTACCTTTTCCGCATATTCGGGATTGCTCTTCCTGTCCGAGAAAGAAACGTATTCCCCATGCGCATCGAAAACAACCGCAGCAATTCTCCCATCCTCCTTCTTGCGTGAAAGGAGCTCTTCAATCATCACTGCAGTAGTTACGCTCTTGCCGCTTCCGCTTATTCCCAAAATAGCAAGGTGCTTCTGGAATAATTTATTGAGATTCAGCTTCACTTCCAAATCATGAACAAGCAGCTTCCCCAGATTCAGCCCGTTGTCCTCAAATGCGAAGAATTCCTTCAGCAATTTCATGTCCGCATCCAGCACTTTTGCTCCCGGCGCAGCTGGAAAAGAAGCCCTCCTTAGCGTTTTGTCAATCGTACCCAGCACTGCGCATTCCGCAACCGCGAATTCCCATTCATTTGCGGGGAAATTCTCAGTGAATGAGGAATTCAACCCGCCCGCAGTTTTGCCGTTCTTCTCATACTCCGAAACGCTTTCCGGCCTCTCGAAATACCTGTTGGCACGTACAATGTCCTGCACTACCCCAAGAAGCGTCCCCTCCTCCGTCTGCAGCTGCACGAACCTCGCCTTCCGCACCACTTTCGTGTTTGCAATCACGAACGAGAACTTGTTGGTTGTCGGCGAATCCATTGTTGATATGACGGTTCCCAGCTCCATAAAATCACTGCCAGAAGTACCAATAGCTCTTGCAATCTTTAAAATGGCAACGGGGGGTGGGTTCTGTTGTATCAGTAAACGATGTTCGCTATCCCCAGCCGCAGCGGCGCCTTCTCGATTGATGCAAATGGCTTCCTCAGCTGCTCCTGCAGATCAACCATGATCCGCGTGAAACCGGGTCTGTCAATTTTAAGCGGTATCCTCGTTCCCTCGGCAGCAAGTATCACCTGTGCGAGCGTCAGCAGCTTTTCCCCTCCCGATCCGTTGTTTTCCTCCATATCGATCACCTATTTTCCTGATGGGAAAGGAGAAGCCATTCCGCTTGCTCTCTTCCTCCTCAGGGGTTACTAACGTGGCTTCCAGCGGTATATATACGATCAACCAACGGTTGATTTCGGGTGCTCCCTTTTATTTTCCAATGCAATAGGTTGTGGTATGGAAGGTAAGACCCACCTATTCTGCGCATTCATGTACTTGGGAGCAGCTGCGTTTTCGGCGTTCAAGCTCGGATACGCCAATGTCCTTGATTCAGTGCTGTTCGTTGTTGCTGTTGTCATTTCGGTGCAATTGCCGGATGTTGACGTTACAGCAGGAAAGAACAATCTGAACCGCATCATCCAAATTCCGGTGATGGTGACGAAATACTTTCTGTTCTTACCGATATCCTTGCTTCTGTTCTTTTTGGGAAAAAAGGGCGCGGAGCATAGGGGGGTCATGCATTCGCTCAAAGGGCTTTTTCTGGTTTTCGCTTTCTGGCTGGTAATTGGAGTTTTGCTGCTGAATTATTTCGGCGCCCTCAATAATTTACGCCCACTTTCAATCGCTGTTCTGGGCCTTCTTGCTGGCTATTTATTCCATTTGTGGAACGATGCGCTAACGGTTTCAGGCGTGCAGCTCACAGATAAGCTGAAAATAAAAGGTTGGCTGAAAACAGGGAAGCACGAATGGGTTTTGCAGATGTTCTTCCTGATTATTTCGGCTGTTGCCGCGAACCTAGCGAATATGGGGAATATCGTTTATGCTGCGTGTGCGCTCATTCTCGCTTTTCCGCTATCCTTTTTATTGTTTGTAAGATGAATATGTGTTGATCCTTATGATGCGCTCGCATTACGTTTCAGAAGTTGAGTCAAAGGACGAGGGGAAACTTGTTACCTTAGCCGGCTGGGTGCACGAGACCCGCACTTTCGGGAAGATCAATTTCGTGCTGCTGAGGGACAGGAGCGGCATCATGCAAATAATTCTGAAGGAAGGCGAAGTGGATGAAAAGCTGATCGAAACCTCCAAAAAACTCATCAAGGAAACCTCAATAGTGGTGAAAGGAAAGGTCCGCAGCTCCAAAATGGCGAATCTGGGAAGGGAGCTGGTTCCGGAGAGCATTGAAGTTGTAGGGGAAGTGATGAAGCAGGTGCCGTTTGAAATAACCGGCAAAGTCCCGGCAGAAATAGATGTGAGGCTGGATAAGAGGTTCATTGATTTGCGCCGGATTGAAGTGCAGGCGATATTCAAAATCCGTGCTGAAGTGCAAAAGGCGTTCCGTGATAAGCTCATTGAATTGAAATTCCAGGAAATCAACCCACCCTCCCTTGTGGAGGCCGCTACGGAAGGAGGGACCGACCTTTTCGAGGTGAAGTATTTTGAGAAGAAGGCGTATTTGGCGCAGTCCCCGCAATTGTACAAGCAGCTTGCTGTGATGGGCGGCATGGACAAGGTGTTCATGATATGCCCCATTTGGCGCGCTGAAAAGCATAACACAACCCAGCATTTGAACGAGATAACGCAGATGGACATCGAGATGGGCTTTGCGGATGACCGGGATGCGCTTGATGTGCTTGAGGAGGTATTTTTGCACATTCTGAAGAGCGTGAAGGAAAACTGCAAGGAGCAACTGAAAACCTTGAAGGTGGAGCTGGAGATTCCCAAATCACTGAAGCGCCACACTTATTCCCATCTTGTTGATTTGCTCAACAAGCACAAGCACAAAATGGAATGGGGCGAGGATTTTAGCAAGGAAAACGAGGAGCACCTGTTCAAATTGGTAGGGGAGGAAGCGTTCATAATAACGGAATGGCCAACTGCTGTCCGCGCATTCTATTCCATGCCGCACCACGAGAACCCCAAGATCTGCAAAGCATATGATTTGATGTATAAGGGGCTGGAAATTGCCAGCGGAGCGCAACGTATTCACATTCCGGAGCTGCTGATCAAGCAATTGAAAGCCAAGGATTGCAACCCAGCTGATTTCGAGAGCTACATTGATGCATTCCGTTATGGTGCAATCCCACATGCCGGCTGGAGCATCGGCTCTGAAAGATTAACGATGAAAATCTGCAATCTTTCAAACATCCGGGAAGCCGCGCTCTTCCCGAGGGATAGGAACAGGCTGCTTCCGTGATATCATGTCCCCAATACCTACTACGCTAAGGAAAGCCGCAGAAGAAAGGGCAGATAGGCTTGCATTGAGGTTGCCAAGGATGCTGGATTATGGCTGGCGGTCTGAAAAACGCGTAAAAAATCCAGAGAGGCGTTTTGATGTCTGGGCGTATGGCTGGCATTATGCTGACACGACGAGCTTTATACATGAGCTTGCCGATAAGAAAATAGACGTTATGATGAGGCGGCACCGCATTGACCCGATGGATGCCGCTGCAAGATCAGAAATATTCGGCATTTTTGAAAACCGGGTGATGGGCGCGCTTCACCGAACCCTGCACGGGCTGGAGATAACCCGTGATGGAGCCAATCATGCGTTGCGTTTCGTGTATTTAGGTCATGGCGAATTAAAGGTAAAATTTGTTAAGGGGCAGGAGCCTCGACTGACATACTCTGTTGGCCACGCAGATATTCCGCCCTCACGCGAAATTCTCGAAAGGGTAGCAACTGATTATTTTACCTATCGCCAGCGAATAGCCGCATCAGCTGACGCACCATTGCGGGCGCGGGCAATTCTTGCGAGATGCGAGGGGCATTTCAAAAAACTCGGCTCTAAATGACCTTGAACTTGTAGCCGTAAGCAATGACTCCGTCGCTGTCGTCCTCCGATATCTTCCTGAACATCATCTTCACAGGAGCGCCGAACTTGATTTTCTCGTCTTCAGAATCAACGATTTGCGTCATCAACCTAACGCCGTTGGCGAGCTCAACCATTGCCAAGTAATAGGGCGCTTCCGCTTCATGGCCAATTGGCGCTGCATGCACATGGGTGAAAGAGAAAATTTTCCCCTCATTTGGCATCTGGTGATTCGCAATTTTGCCCTTCCTCCTGCATTTCGCGCAGAATTTCCTCTGCGGGAAATATTCCGTCTTGCAGTTCTCGCAGATCGAGCCTATAAGTGCGTATCTCTCCGGAATCCTCCTCCATAAAAGCGGAATTGCGCCTCTCATTTTAAACTACCCCTTAATTTTTCAAATCCGAACGAAACAATGCAGCCTATCAGGTACCATATGATCAGGTTTAGCAGGAAATTCGCGCCTGAAAATTCCGGTGGAAGAGGGCAGGCGGCATATAGTTCGCAATACATCGATCCTATGGGGTAGAACCCGAGCGGGAAGCCAACAAGCGCCACGCCGTCCAAGACCCTTGTTTGCGTGATGAAGATGTAATTTATCGCTGCAAACAATGCAAATACTATACCGGATACCCATGTTGGTTTCAGGAAATCTTTCCAATCTCCCATATTAGTCCCCCCTTTTGAATATATGCACAACAGCAGTTGCTCCGGATCCCCCTACATTGTGCGTGAGGCCGTATTCCGCTCCGGCAACCTGCCTTCCTTCTGCCCTGCCTTGCAGCTGCCAATAAATCTCAACCGCCTGCTTAACTCCGGTTGCACCTACAGGATGGCCACAACCCTTAAGCCCTCCGGATGTATTGATTGAAATTTTCGAATTAAGCGCCGTATTGCCTTCCTCCGTGAATTTCCCGCCCTCGCCCTTCTTGCAGAACCCCAGATCCTCAATGGCCATTATTTCCGCAATGGAAAAGCAATCATGTACCTCTGCAACCTGTATATCTTTCTGCGTCAACTTTGCTTGCTCGAACGCCTGCCTCGATGCTTCCTTTGCAGCTGCAATTTCCGTCATGCTCTTCCTATTTGAAAGCGCAAGCGAATCCGATGCCTGCCCGCTTCCCATGATTTCAATCGGAGTATCTGTGTATTTCCTTGCCTTTTCAGAGGCGCATAAAATCACCGCAGCAGCCCCGTCCGTTATGGGAGAGCAGTCAAGCAGCTTCAAGGGCGATGCGATTGGCGAGGAATCCATAACGTCCTCTATGGTAATTTCATTCTGGTACTGCGCGAACTTGTTCTTGCTAGCATTTTTATGGTTTTTAACAGAGCAAGCGGCCATTTGTTCTTCCGTAGTCCCGAAATCCTTCATGTGCCTCCTTGCCATCAGCGCATAAATCGCGGGGAAAGTCGCTCCAAAAAACAACTCCCATTCCTGGTCCCCTGCTCCCCCCAAAGCGAAGGACACCTCTTCGGTTGACACTTCTGTCATTTTCTCAACGCCGCCAACAGCTACAACATCGTACATTCCCGAAGCAATTGCAAAATAGGCGTTCCGAAGCGCAACCGAACCCGAAGCGCATGCCGCCTCCACTCTTGTTGAGGAGATCGGCGTCAATCCGAGCTGGTCGGCAATGAGTGCGCCCACGTGCTCCTGCCCTATCAGCCTTCCCGGAGCCATCGTTCCCCCATAAATTGCCTGCAAATCCTTCCCTTCAATTTTCGCATCCGCAAGCGCCATGGTTGCAGCTTCCGCAATGAGGTCGCGGAATGCCGCATCCCACCTTTCCCCGAATTTGCTGAGACCAGCGCCGATAATTGAAACTTTACGCATAATTTTACCAACTCGTTCAAAAATTCCTTTTCATCACTGGAAATTATTCGCTGAAATACGCCCTGTTTTTGTGGAAGACCCACATGAAAACGCCGCTGATGATTACAGTTATTGCTATTCCCACCATCCCTATTGTCCTTCCCATCTCCAATGCCTGCGCCTGCTGTGCTGCCGTAATCCCTTGCGCCGAAGCAAGTGCGAGCTCCATGCTCTGGTCCAGGTAAGGTATTTGCCCGAGGGAAAGGAATATCTGGACCGCTAGCAATGCAATGGTCAAATCTACCGCCCATTGCTTCCGGAGCCATATGCCGTAAAGTTGTGCCGCTTCAGCCAGCCCGTTTACAAGGACGTATGCGAATAGCATTTCGCCCGTCAATACGGCACCGAGCACCATCGCCGCACCGTTCGAAAATGTCGCGAGCGTCCAGACGGTGCCGATTATTCCCAATGCTAGCAGCACTAGGTAAATTGTCACTCCAGTTGGCCGTTCCATCTTTTTCGTTTCCTTCTCCATGCAATCACCCAACTTCCCCCAATCTGCCTTTTCCAGTAAACCTCTTGTAAGCGTAAATCAGGAGGCATGAAATGCCATACCATATCAGCAAATCCATTGCAAATCCAAAAAGGAAAATCTTGTTGAGGTTGTTCAAATCCTCCCCCATGACCAAACCCGACTCCTCGTAATTAGCGTAAATCCCGTACGGGAAGCCCATCTGCTTGAACTTCACCAAACTGACTCCCTCGCCGACCTCGTGCTCAGAAACCATCAAAAAGGAGACCACGATCATCAGCGTGACCAGCAGTGCGATCTTTTCGGTCCGTGGTGATACAAACTCCGCAAAATCGAAATCCAGCGCTTTCAAATCCACCATATAAATCCACCAATATTTTGAATAATTCCGAAAAACCCTACTCTCCGCCATCCACCAAAACCAATTGTATTCATTCCCCGCTCTTCAGCTTCTTCCGGTGTTTCGCATAAACCGCATAATTGACGTATGCCTTCTCCTTTATCTGCTCCATAACTGCCACTTCCTGCCTTCTGCCCTTCTCGGTGATTTCCTTCGTAACCTTAATGCTAAATGCATCGCTTCCAGCTCCCGAACCATACGAAACCAGCAGTATCCTATCCCCCGGCTTGGCAACATCCAAAACAGCTGCCAATCCGATTATTGATGAGCCGGAATATGTGTTCCCAATCATTGGCGTGATCAGCCCCGGTGCGACTTTCGAATGCTCGAACCCCAGTAATTTTGCTACCCTCACCGGAAACTTGCCATTCGGCTGGTGCGGGACGAAGTAATCATAATCCTTCACGCTAGTTCCCATCCTCTCCATGAGCCCTTTCGCAGCAGCAAGCACGTGCTTGAAATAAGCTGGCTCCGCAGTGAACCTTCCCCCGTGCCTCGGGTATTCCGCGTGCTGCCTCCTCCAGAAATCCGGCGTGTCCGTAGTATAGGAATAAGTACCCTCAAATTCGGCGATAAGGTTTTCCCTCCCAATAATGAATGCGGCCCCTCCGGAGCCGGCTGAGAACTCAAGCGCGTCATTCGGCCTTCCCTGAGCTGTATCCGCCCCGATTGCAAGCCCGTATTTGATCATCTTGCTTTCAGAAAGCCCCATGCACGCCTGCATTGCCGTTGTTCCTGCCTTGCAGGCGAACTCGAAATCTGCAGCCGTATAATGCGGTGCGCAATCGAGCGCTGCTCCCACAATTGTTGCTGTTGGCTTTACCGCATACGGTTTGCTCTCGCTTCCCACAAATATCGCGTTTATCTCATCCGGATGGATTTTTGCGCATTTTACGGCCCTTTTCGCAGCTTCAACCGCTATTGTAGCCGTATCCTCGTCAATGCTTGCAACCGACTTCTCCTTCATCCCGAGCCCTTCGGAAATGCGTTTCGCATCCTTCCCCCAAACGCTGGCTATCTCCTCCACCTTGATTCGCATCTTCGGGACGTATGTGCCATATCCAGCAATGCCGGTTACCATGCAAACTACCTTTTTTAGGAACAAAAACAAGGGATTATTTTACCGGTTTCAGATTTATAAATATGCCGAACAATATTCGTAAAAACATCGGCAGGAAACGTATATTTCGGGCTTTTGCTCCGATTTTTAAACCTGCAATTTGATACTTGTTGGATTTTCATGAAAAACGGATTTTTCAAGGGTGAAGCGGATTGAATAATGAAGGCTTCTACAAATTGCCAATTGAAGAGCGCAGGAAACGCCTGCTGGAAGAGGGGAAATTAACCGAGGAGGAGCTCTCCCTGCTCGACCGTTCCCTTGATGTCAATGTTGCGGATAAAATGACCGAGAACGTCATCGGGACGTTTTCCCTGCCTTATTCACTGGCGATGAATTTCAAAATTAATGGCAAGGAGCTGCTTGTTCCCATGGTGACGGAAGAGCCCTCCGTAGTTGCAGCTGCCTCGAACGCTGCCAAAATGAGCTTGCCGCAGGGATTTACCGCTTCCTCCAATCCTTCCATCATGATTGGGCAGATCCAGCTCGTAAATTTGGAGGATCCTGAAAATGCCTTGAAGAACGTTCTGGGCCAGAAGGAAAAATTGCTGGAAATGGCGAACTCGACCGATTCAACCATCGTCAAACTAGGGGGCGGTGCGAAGGGAATTGAGGGGAAAATACTTGCAACTTCGAGGGGCAAAATGCTCGTGCTGCACCTTCTAGTAGATGTGAAGGATGCGATGGGCGCTAATGCTGTGAACACAATATGCGAATTAATCTCGCCCGAAATAGAAAAGATTACGGGCGGCGAAGCGAGGCTGAGGATATTGTCGAACCTGGCAATTCACCGGCTCGTGAAAGCATCCGCAATCTGGAAGAAAGACTTGTTAGGTGAAGGCACAATAGAAAAAATCCTCGACGCTTATGAATTTGCAGCCAGCGACCAGTTCCGTGCAACAACGAACAACAAGGGCATAATGAACGGAATCAGCGCGGTTTGCCTGGCAACAGGGAACGACACCCGGGCAGTTGAAGCGGCATGCCACTCCTACGCGAGTTTCAGGGAAACGGGGAAATACCTCCCATTTGCAAAATATTCAAAAAATGAAAATGGGGATTTGGAGGGAGAAATCGAGCTTCCCCTCGCAGTTGGGATTGTGGGTGGCGCAACCAAAACCCTGCCTCTCGCACAGCTTTCCCTCAAAATCATGGGCGTGAAATCTGCATCCGAACTTGCGGAAACAATGGCTTGCGTCGGGTTGGCAAATAATTTCGCGGCATTGAGGGCACTTGCTACCGAAGGAATACAGCGCGGGCACATGGAATTGCATGCGAGGAACGTTGCAATTGCAGCCGGAGCGGAAGGCGAGCAGATTGAGAAGATTGCAGAACAGATGGCAAAGGAGAAAAACATCAGTTCCGCAAGGGCAAAGGAGCTGCTAACGGAGGAAACGTAGTAATTAGGCATAGTCGGGTGATCGTTTATGGGTGCGATGAAGGTTTCGATGTGGGCGCTGATTGTAGCAGCGTTCGTGATCGCATTTTATTTCTACCCGCTTGTGCCGGATAAGGTCGCTTCACATTGGGGCGCTGCCGGCGAGGTCAATGGCTATTCCGACAAGCTGGTCGGGCTTTTCCTACTCCCTTGCATAATGTTGTTCATCGTGGTGCTTTTCTGGGTAATCCCGAAAATCGACCCTTTAAGGTTCAATTATCCGAAGTTCCGGGAATTCTACGACCGCTTCCTTGCGGTGCTGATCGCATTCATGTTCTATCTCCACCTTCTGACGGTTTATTGGAACACCGGCAATACGTTCAACATGTCGCAGGCGCTTGTGCCGGCATTTGCAGTGTTATTCTTTTACTCCGGAACCCTCATCGGCGCAGCAAAGAGGAACTGGTTCGTGGGAATACGCACGCCCTGGACACTTAGCAGCGAATCGGTGTGGAAAAAGACGCATGATGTTGGTGGACGGCTATTCAAGGCATGCGGAGTCATCGCCCTGCTGGGCCTGATTTTTCCGGAAGAGGCGATATGGTTCATGATTGTGCCCGTCCTTGCAAGCAGCGCGTACACCTTCATCTATTCCTACCTCGAATACAGGAAGGAGAATGGTGGCGGGAAAGGAGAAAGCGGAAAATAGGAATCAAGCCACTATCATTTTATCGCTCCCAATTCCTTCCCAATTTTCTCGAATTTTTCAAGAGCGGAATTCAGGTCCTCCTTCTTCAGGCCGGCATTCATCATTGTGCGGATCCGGGCTTTTCCTTGAGCAACCATCGGGAATACTATCGGGAGAGCGAAAATCCCCTCCTCCATCAGCCTGACCGAGAATTTCTGCGCAATAGCGCTCTCCCCAAGCATTACGGGGACAATGGGCGTCTCCGTTACCCCGGTGTCAAGCCCGATTTTCTTCAGCCCCTTCTTCCAATAGTTTGTATTGCTCCATAATTTTTTCACGTGCCTCGGCTCATTCTTCACAACATCCAAGGAGGCCATGCATGCTGCAGCAGTTGCAGGCGGGCATGAACCTGACAAAAGCCACGTGCGGCTCTTGTTGTATGCGAATTCCTTCAATGCTTGCGTGCCGCTCACGTATCCCCCAACTACTCCGAACGCCTTGCTGAACGTTCCCATCTCGATATCCCATTTTCCTTCCAAATGGAAATGGTGCACTATGCCAATCCCATCCCCGAGAACACCATCTCCGTGCGCATCATCAACATAGGAAATCGCATTGTACTCGCGGCAAAGGTGCGCAATCTTATCCAGCGGTGCAATGTCGCCGTCCATCGAAAAAACCCCGTCCGTAATTACCAAAATTCTCCGATATTTCCCCTGCGCTTCCTCCAGCAATTTCTTCAGCTCGTCCGTATTCTTATGGGGGAAGATTTTTCTTTCAGCTTTTGTAAGCCGCACGCCGTCGATGATGCTTCCATGGTTGAGCTCATCGGAAATCACCAAATCCCCTTCCCCTATCAATTGCGGTATCAGCCCCGCATTTGCCGCGAACCCCGTCTGGTAGTAAAGCGCGTCCTCGCTGCCCTTGAATTCAGCGATTTTTTTCTCCAATTGGAAGTGCAGATCCATGCTCCCTGCAATAGCCCTTACACTGCCGCTTCCGGCTCCGTGCGATTTAACTGCCGCTATCGATGCCTTCTTCAGTTTTGGGTTGTTGCTCAAATTTAGGTAATTGTTCGAGCACAGCATCAGCACGTCCTTCCCATCCACTTTCGCCCTCGGAACAGAGGGCCCCTGCAATTCCCGCAGCGTCCAGTTGAGGCTCTTTGCCTTCAGTTCATCAACATCGTTCTTCAGGAAGTCCAGGTAATGCGCCATATCCCCACCTCGATGAAATCAGCAAGAAACTTACCCCTACTAACTTTTAAGCAATTGCGTTTCTGAATAGTATGCGGGGGATTTGGCGGATTTTGGGGTTTTAATACCTTAGGCTGAGAAATCCGTCGCTTTCAAACGACGGATGAATCAGCACATTTCTTTTTCTTCAGCGCGAGCGTTATTGATTCGGCGGCGAGGCCCCTTACGGGGCCGTAGCTTCGCCGCCG
>JBDRLB010000063.1:0-4980 GCA_043813365.1 Microcaldota archaeon
GTAATATTCAAAATACATGGAATCTGCCGATCCCACATCACCCTTCACATAAACAGTAGTGCCCTGCAGGAAAAGGAAATCTTCATTGTTGTTGCCAGCATCATTATATGTTTGCACCCAATGATCGGTGAAAAGTGTTTCAGCAAAATTTACGCCATCAGAAGCTGAAACGAAATAATACCCGGGCTGCCCCATGCCATCTGGGCCGGAGGTCAATGGATATGCAAATAGGAAGGAGCCAAAAGGATCAGTAGTCGGATTGGCCGTAAACAAGTATTCGTCGGGCCATTCGATGGAAAGATCAAGTGCGGCATCCGGGCTGAACCCGGAACCCGTAATGGCAACGGTCTCATCAGGAGCATAATCCGGCTTGTCCGTCATGACTATTGCGCCGGGAACGGCCGAGCTCACGCTAAGCCCTGCAACTGCGACAAATAGGAAAAGGTAGAACCAATACGACGCAATCAGGCTTCCGAAAACCTGCACCGCGTTCCTCTTCGTTTCCTTCCTATTCATGCATGCTCACCTTTAGGGATAAATGTTTTTTGAAAAATATGAGCCGAAAAAATCAGAGCAGAACCAGAAATAGCAGACGCAATATTAGAAAAAGACCAGCTAAGGCTGTTACATGGTTGCCAATCACTTAGAGAGTCTAGCCAACCCATTATGATACCCCACCGACCCTTTCCCGCCAAATCGGGAAAAAAAGCGTACTGTTTCATGCACTAAAGATATTTAAACATGTTGCTAACTACCTGGTGGTTACGAATTAGCTTAATGGTATGAAAAATATACCGGGATAAAAATAAACCTACGAGGTAAAAATGAAGATTTTCAGGAAAATTTGGAGAATATTTTTAATTTCACCTAAATATGTGCGGGCATGCGTTAAGCAAAAGCGCGATATTATAAGGGGCAAGGGAATGCTTAGGCAAAAAAATTTGCGCTGTTTTTTTAAGCGGATTAGGTTGGGCCAGCCTGCTTCCTCTTGACTTTCCAGGTTTCAACCGGAACCGCGGGAAACTACGTTTCCCCCAGTTTGACGCTCCTCCTGACCCCTTCCTTAGGTAGAATCAGCCTGCTTCCTCTTGACTTTCCAGGTTTCAACAATTGATGTCCATTCGCCGCCGATGTGCTTAAGGGCCTCCCCGAACTTGGTGGATACGCGAAGGACCATCTCATGGCGCTTGTCCTTTTCCGTTTGGCCCGTGGGGTTTTTCCTCTCACGCGCAAGGAAGCCGCTTGCGATCATCCGCGGGATTACAAGATTCCGAAGCGTGGAGGTCGGGATCTTGTTGCCTTCGGCCCATTCCGCCACATCATCCCCCGTGGCTTCTTCGACGGAAGATAGGTATGAAATCAGCTTTCCTGCAATTTCGAATTGGGCCTTCTTATATTGGGGCGGAAAGATCAGCTTGAGGATGTCGTCGGATTCCCAACGCGCCTGAAGGGACATTGGAAGCTTGTGGTAATGGAACCAAAGGCTCTCCTTGGATGGAATGCCGCGCGATGCTGGTTCGCCGGGCTTTTTTGTCTCAATTCTGCTTTCCACGCTTTCTTCCATCAATACCACCTTGAAAAAAATGAAATAAAAAAATCAATGTTATAAAACTGCCGACTCACCAGTATACCCGTTCCACTTATTTGCCTGCAACATCCTTGCCCAAACCATCAACAAATTTTTCGCATTCGCCAACAACTTCGCACCAGGCGGATACTCCGAAGCTGAAGGCCTCGACAAAATCCGAATACTCCGAATCAATGCCAAGGATATCCCCGGATGCATAATCAATATCCCCATACGATTTTGAAATATAGCGCTTGACGTTTGAAATGGCCGATTTCAACTCAGCTGAATTCGTTATGTCATTTAGCATCCCCATCTCATCGATTTCGCGATCGGAAAAAAGGGAATAATTAAAGAGGAACGAGGAAGAATCCATCCCGGGTTCCCTTGTTAGGAGTTCGTCCATGAATAAGATGTGCGAAAGTGTCTCACGATAGGGTGTGTTTTTGCATTTTTGAGCCAGTTTTTCTGAAAATGTTAGGGCCATATGCAAATCACTATTCCTGCTATTCTCGGGCAAAATATATAAACATAGTGTTACGGTGGAACGGAATAATCGGGCGCCAGTCACTCCTTTTGCCTGACCTCCCTCGTAATCGGCGCAGACATAATGCAGGCAACCAGGTACCAGAAAACCGCGGTCAACACGAGGGGAAAATATTTCGGATCGGATTGGAACTCAAGAAACGGAACAAGCCATTCCGTTTGCACATCCGCAGTCTGGAGCAAAAGGCCCGAGCCCTGGACGGCAACATATGGGAACCAGAAGACCGGATTGAGATGGAGCTGCCGCTCATAAACGGTATTGCAATCCTTGATTAGACGGTCCTGGAGGCAGTTCGTATATCCCAATTCAGTGTGGTACGTTCCGATGTAGGGAAAGTTTGCCGCAATCAAGATGAGGAAAAAGAAGAAGGCTTTTTCTGCGCTTGGTGAAATAAGGGAAAAAAGCGTCATTTGCGCTCACAACCTTTTGAATTTCAAGGTAAACTCGAAATGCCCCGTTTCGGATTTAAGGTAGCGCAGAAGCGTGAGGGTGAATTCAAGTGCCGCAAGCGCGAAGAGGGATTCGATTAGGGCCTGGGCGAAATTAATGGTGAGCAAATAGCCAAAGGCATGCGAGAATTGGGCGCCGAAATATATGCCACTGCCAACGGATAGGAAAACAATGGGATTTCGCGAGAGCACGATCCGAAAACCCCGATCTTTCGAAACCAAAAGCTCCAGCCCAATCCAACATACCGCAAAGCTTAGGAATATGATCCCTATTGAAAGGAGGGCATTGCCTATCGCATGAATAAAAATGGGAAAATCGGCAGTGCCACGGGAAACCATCGAGACGACAGTGAAGAAATCCGGAATTGCCGTAAGAATGGAACCCTTGACGAATGCGTAGTATTGCAACAGGCTAATTGAAACCAGGATAAGGATCAATGCGGCGGCTTTCTTCATCCCATCAACCTCCGATAGCGTTTACGATGAGGCATATAATAAGGTTTTCTTAGGAGTGGATGGGGACAGTATGGGCCCAAACTAATATCATATATAATATAGGCAAATCAACCCGGGTTAAACGCTGAAAATAATAGAGTATCTCAATCGTTTAAATTCATTACTTGCCGATTAAAAGATTTGGAGCAAAAAGGAAAGCCGAAAAGATCACTAGATAGGCTATTATGAAAAATGCCCCCACATATAGCGCAACCGGCTTGCTATGGCCCATGAATATCCGCTTAATGTATGCAAGCAATTGGAAAAGGGCGGCAAATATTGAAACCAACAGCAGCAAATAACCTGCAGGATTGAAAAGGCGCACCGGATCATATCTCGTCATTATCACGGCATGCAATATGAAAATGAGGAACGAGGCATATATCAGCCGGTGCAGGTTTTTCCAATTCTTCTGGCCAAGCTTCCTTGTTGCCCAATCGGTGGAAGTGAGGAATAAAAGCACGAGAGGGAAATAGGCAAGGAAGCCCATGAAAAGGCCGTTTGCGAAGGGATTTGGGTTTGAGAAGATGAGCTGCGGGCTATTGCCCAACCTTTGTGAAATGATTAGCTGCAGATGAAAAAAAATCAATACGAAGCCCGCATTCCCAACGGCCCGCCTGTGCCGGACAAAATTAAATTTGGGTTTTAAAACGGCCAGGGGGCCTATGAGCAATGAAAGCCCGATCAAGGTCGCACCCCCCAGGGCAAACCCCCTAATTAGGATGTCGGGGATATTTTCATGCGGAACGAAAAAATATTGGTTTGCGAATTGGAGGAGGGCGAAAATTGCGAGAACTGCAATTGATTTCAGTATGTAGATCTTTTTTGAAATCAATTCCCGTACTAGCCCCTGATTCAGGGTTGGATTAACGGCCTGGTTGGAAAACACGATTTCAGCCATATGGGGAATCACAAATTTTCGGAATAAAGCAAAGTATGTTTTCCCGGATTGCCTTAAAATGGTGTGGTTTAAGTGAATCGATGGCGGTGCACTAATGGTTTTTGGGGGGAAGAGGTAAATGCCCAAATATTCCAGCCAGAAAAAACAGCCGATTTAAAATACTTTAAGCGCCAAATAAAGGCTACATGATGACACTGTCCCATATAACCTAATAGTATTTAACTGTCCTCTCCCTCGTAAATAGGTGAGGAAATGAAAAAGCGGAATTTGGAGCGGGTTTTGACGGATCCTGAACTTTCAGAATCGCAGCGCAAGAAACTGCATCAATACAACATAGAGAAAAAGATCAACGGATTAGCGGATGCCTCACGCTACGTAACACTTTATCAAGCAGCCCATTTGGCAAAATTCATTAACCGGACTTTTCAGCCCAAACCCTACGAAAAGATGACAAAGGCTGAAATACAGGAATACATGGCTTCGATAGCTCATTACAAATCCGTTACCCCTCGCCTTGAGGTTAGAAGGTTTTTCGCATGGGTTCATGGATGCCCTAGGGGTGACTTCCCCGCTTGTGTATCTTGGATAGAACTTAATCACCGTTATAAGTCGAAGCTTCCAGAGGAAATGCTATCAAAAGATGAAATCCTAGCGATAGCAAAAGCGACCAAGAACGTTCGGGATAGAGCAATCATAATGTCCCTCGGGGAAACAGGCATGCGTAGCCATGAATTGATTAAGCTGAAAATTAGACATTGGCTGCCTGACAAATATGGCGGCAGGCTACAAGTCCCAAACGATACAAAAACAGGCGGTCGCTGTGTCCGCATAATCGATAGCCTCCCGGATTTACGAAATTGGCTAAATATGCACCGAAATTCAAACGATCCCGATGCCGCACTCTTCCCCAACCTTTGGAATATGCGCGAGCATCTAGGAGGTCATTCTACGCTTGCGCTGATAGTCAAGCAGGCGGTAAAAAACTCAGGTGTGACAAAACGGGTTTATTTACACCTATTTA
>JBDRLB010000064.1:0-3996 GCA_043813365.1 Microcaldota archaeon
AACTTACCCGGCGATGCGGGCGCCATAACCGCCGCGGCCTTCCTGAAAAAATTTGTGAGCTACCCCTGGGTCCACCTCGATATCGCCGGAACGGCCTGGAATGATTATGAAAAGCCCTATGGCATCAAGGGCGCAACGGGATTTGGGGTAAGGCTAATGGTCGATCTTCTTAAGAATTGGAAAAATTGAAAATTCTTAGCTGCGAATGATCGGCGGCCTTGCTTATCCATCACTCAACATAAACTTTTCGCAAATGAACCATTCTCCACGACAAATGGATTTGAACCAATTATTATTTATCGATGGCCATGGGCGTTTACTATCCTCATCCACTATCCTGCTTACTTAGTTGCGATTTAATCAATATGGTTTCCTGAACAATGGGGTTCATGAGCTGGGAGAATGTCGTATAATCTATTTCCCTTTTCATGAAACTTTTAGTGATTTCCGTTTTCTGGTTTTCGAGCTCCTCGAGCTTCTTAAGCAGGGATTCCCGCGTCTGTGCCTGTTTCCCTTCTGGAACCGTGATCCTGGGCTTAATGCTTGCCTGCTTGATGAATTCGGCCTCGAATCCCGTGAAGATTGATCTCCCAACTTCCGCATGGTGGGGCGTTTCCTCGTCATCAATGGGCGTGACCTTGCCCAATTCCTTGAGTTCCTTCATTATGCTTGCCATGGGGACCGTTATCGAATACGCCTCTGACATTTGCTTTTTCGCCTGTGATTTAACTATGCTAAGCTCGACAAGGAAACCATCGGAATCAAATTCATCGCCGCTGAATTCGAGCGATTTAATCTTCATTGTATCCGGTTTCATGCGGTCTAGGATAATTGAGAATTTCTTATTGAAGACGATTAGAAGCTCGTCAATGTCCTTTTCGCCATTGTTCCTGACCGTAAGCTCGATCCCCCAGCTCTTTGAATTGATGAAACGCTTGAAGAGTTCCATCCTTACAACTACGGTTGGATCCGTCCGAAATTCCACGATCCCCTTCCTCCTATCAAAATAATAGGTGGTGCCTTCGGCCTTCCCTCCCCGCGCAAGTGCCTGGAAAGCTGCAGCAATGTTGGAAATTAGCTTCATGCCTACCGGATGCGATTACGGTTTGCCGGTATAAAAATGCTGATGGTGGGGGCGTTATTGCATTTTGCCATCCGAAGAAGTCAAGTTGATGGGAAAAAAATAAAGCCCACGCAATCCCATTCTCCGCGTAATTGATCTCGGAGACACTCCTTTAGCATTTCCGTTTATTCAACCCCCAATTTCCTGACTGCGGCATCAATGCGCTTGAGCGCCTCCTTGATGTTTTCCTTGGAATTCGCATATGAGAACCTCAAATATCCTTCACCGAATTTTCCAAAGGATGTTCCCGGAAGGCATGCGACGCCCGCATCGTTTAAGAGGTAATCGGACATCTGCTGCGAAGTCCTGCCCGTTTTTTTGATATTCGGGAAGACGTAGAATGCGCCATGGGGGTTCTTGCAGCTGAATCCGGGAATCTTGTTTAGGCCTTCCACTATCAGATCGCGGCGTTCGCGGAATTCCTTTAACATGATGGCAACCGAATCCTGGGGGCCGTTGAGGGCCTCTATTCCGGCGATCTGTGTGAAGCTTGCGGTGCAGGAATTCGAATTTGTCATGAGGCGGGTAATGTGCGGTGCAAGTGTCTTGTTCATGATTCCGTAGCCAAGGCGCCAACCCGTCATCGCATATGCCTTGCTAAAGCCGTCCAGGATTATGGTTCTTTCGCGCATCCCCGGAAAGGTTGCTATGCTCACATGTTCCTTGTCGTAAATTATCTGCTGGTAAATTTCGTCGCTCAATACCCATAAGTCGTTCTTAATTGCGATTTTTGCAATTCCCTCCAAATCCTTCCTCTCCAGGATGCCGCCGGTCGGATTTCCGGGCGAATTTATAATTATCATTTTTGTTTTGGGTGTTACGAGTTTCCCAAGTTCCTCGACATCCAAGGAAAAATCCCTTTCCTCCCTTATGGGGGCCGGAACCGCTTTGCCTCCCATGAAATTAATCATGCTCTCGTAAATTGGGAACCCCGGATTCGGGTAGATGATTTCATCCCCGGGATTGGTAATTGCCATAATGGCGAAAAACATGATCGGCTTTCCTCCCGGCACAATGACGACCTCCTCGGGCGAAAATTGCATCCCCCGGATTTTTCCCGAATAATCCGCAACTGCCTTTCGCGCATCCATGAGCCCTGCAGATGGGCCGTAATGCGTGTAATTTTTCCTAATCGCAGAAATGCCCGCTTCCTTGATGTTCATTGGGGTATCGAAATCTGGTTCGCCTATCTCCAGGTGCACGATGCTCTTCCCCTGAGCTTCAAGGGCCTTTGCCTTTGCTAGCACTTCGAATGCGGTTTCGGTCCCAAGGTTTTTCATGCGGTCGGCAATTTGCATCAAATTCACCCTCTTTTAGATAATCGGATTAACCTTTTTACGGGGAGAGGTTTGAAAAAGCTTTACTTTCATGCAGGTTTGGGATTTGTTTTCCCATTGCCGTGTGGGGTTTTGCCGATTTCCCTGCGCATCCTTTCAAGGAACAAAATAAGGTATTTGTTTCCTGCAAGGCGCTTTTCCCAACAATTATATACCCTGCCAAACGGAATCTTACAATGGGCCCGGAAAATCGCCGCACTCGGCCGGAAAGGTCCAGCCGGACCGTTTTCGACCATCATGAGATGAAAGAGGATGGGCTGCCAAAACCTTTCCGCTTGATCGTTAATCACCTCCAAGCGAATGCATATCCCCGCGGGCTCACCCAAAATGAACTAAATAAATTATACGCTGCGTACACTTTTTCCCTTAGGGTTCATCGGGGCCAAAAAAGGGAGAACGGAGCGAGGTATGTTGATCATGTGCTCAGGGTGGGCATCAAGGTCGCCAGCTATGGGGGCAAGTTGAATCAGGTGATAACGGGCCTGCTCCATGATTCCATTGAGCAGGGATTTTATGGGGGCAATCAAGTTAGCCATTCCCTCTTAATGAATAAATTCGGAAAAAGGGTCGCTAATGCTGTAGCGGCAATGTCGGTTGCAAAAATCACCAGTAAAGGGCGTATCATTTTGCCCCAGCATCCGGATTACCATGAAGTTCAACACCTGGATACTGCCGAAAATTATTGGCGCAGGGAATCCGATGCAATTAGGCGCGTTCTTCGCCATGGGTTGGATGCATTATTGCCAAAAATTTGCGACCAATCGGACAATATGTATACGGTTTCGGGAATGAGCCCGGAGAAATGGGAAAGATATTACCAAAAATCAGTCATGAGGGTTGACCTGCTAACCGGTGCGCTGGCAGTGAAAGCCGCTAACCGTGGGAGTGCCTCAACAGCCGTCAGGACCTCCTTATTGCTAAGGCCAGTAATAGAAAACGAATTATTGGATAGGTTCAGCCGCATGAAAAATATCCTTGCGGATAAATTGGGCGCGGAAAAACTCGCCGAATTGGAACGCAGCCATCCCTTAAGGTCCCTTACCTCCTTTTCCGCTCATCCTTCTTTACCTCGACCAGGCCGTTCACGATAAGCCTTCCGAGGGGGGAGAGCGTTGTTATGATTTTCCCCCTGTTCCTTCGCGTGTTAACAAGGCCCAGCTCCTCAAGCCCGGGCTTATCCCGCGAGCCCCTGATGTGGTAGGTAACGAGGGGCAAACTCATCTTCAGCTCCCTGCTGATTGCCTCAAGGGATTCGAATTCGCCCTTCATTGAAATAGTCCTGATCACTTCCATCTTCTTGTCCGAGAGGGCATTATAATAGGAAAATTTCATTATCGGATAGGCAATGATTTTGTCATGAAGCACCCCTATTGCCTGGACTCCATTAACAAAAGCAGATGAAAGTGCAATGCACGATGACATGTAATCCGTATCCACATTCACAATGACCTTGTTTCCGCTTTCTCTTTCGTTGATCCTGGCAAGCCTTCCAAATACCTCCTCCATTGAGGTCCGATTGGTAAGGTATTCGATCAC
>JBDRLB010000065.1:0-22932 GCA_043813365.1 Microcaldota archaeon
CGTATTTCCATCGCAGCGCTGGCGATGCAGATTTGGAAACTATTCGGAGCTATGTGCGCGAGGAGAACGACCCGAGGCAGCGCACCCTCACATCTTATTAACGGGGAAATCCTACGCCTTTAGGCGTAGGTAATTTAAATACTGTTGATATAGAATATTTTAGGATTAAAATGGAATTTCAATGGCCATCCAAAGCAGAGCTTAAAAGCTGGATTGGCTACACGGAATTGCCCCTTTCTTATGGCAATCCAAAAAAACTTTTTGAAAACATAGATGAAATGGTTCAAGATTTGGGTTATAGTGTGGAAACGTCACCTTATTCGCATAAAGTAGGTGGTTGGGAAGATGTGGGCGATATTGACGGAAGAATCCTCGCTTTAAGAAAGCGAGAAAGGGAAGAGGGCTACATTCCTGAGGAACACAGATTCATTGTGACACTCATTGGTATTGCAGGAATTGCGCTTATTATACTTGGAATTCTCGGAAATGCATTTCTGATAATTTTACTTGGAATAATTTTGTTAATACCATTTATTTTGCTGCATCTTACAAAGAAATATGCATTATCCGAGGCAATTGTAATATTATGCTTTGGAGAAGTGAGAAAAGGTTCGAGGGAACGGAAAATAAATGAAAAAATATCTGCAGAAAAAGGATCGACTGCTAGAAGCATTCAAGAGGTTTATCTAACTAGTGATTTATCCATTCGCATTGGAGGTCAGGCAAATTATTCCGATGGAGAAAAAAAGGTTAAAGAAGACATTAAGGAACTTACGAAAAGAATTGAAAAATTTATTTAAAAACTAATATCTCGGATAGGGGATGATCTCGTCGATCAGCTCCTCCTGCGAAAGCAGCATCCGGCGGCAGCAGTAGCGGTCGAAGCCGAGCTTGTCGAGTATTTTGCCGACATCGCCCTCCTTTCTTATGTGCTGCGTCTTCTCAACTTCCTCCCCGAACTCGTAGTATTTGTCCGCGACAACCTTGCCGCATGAAAAGCATCTCACTGGAATCATCATATCTCATCTACCTTTCTTCTTTTTCGACGGCCTTGCTGCTTTCCTTTTTGGAATGACCTTTTTTTCCTTTTCCGCAGTTTCAACTTTTTCCTTCTTCTCTATTTTCGGCTTCTCCAAAGGCTCCTCATTGTCCTCCGGATTTTCCTCCTCTTCCGGGACGCCGATGAGCTCGCCCTTGTAATTGCACTCTTCGCATTCCCACTTGTCGCCTCCAGAGGAATCCATCTGCTCCTCTATGGAAGCCCACTCATCCACGACCTTCACGGGCCGCACATCCGAGCTGCCGCAATTGGGGCATACTTTCAACACACGCCGCTTTGCCTTCACCACAGCTGCATCACTTACCTGTATGATTTCGTGAACCTTGCCCTTGCCTTTGGGCCCTTGAATTTCTTGGGCTCGACCCTACGGGGATCCTCGACGAGAAGGCTCCGGTCATATTCAACGAATCTCGCCTTCAGCTTGTCATCCTTCACGAATTTGACAAGAGCCCGCGCAACAGCAGTCCTTGCCGCCTGCGCCTGCCCTGAGAATCCTCCTCCCTTGACGTTTATATTTATATCGAAATTGCGTGTTTCAACGAAATTCAGCGGCTCCTCCACTACTTGCTTTATGAATGGCGAATCATATGCGGAAATCTGCTGCCCGTTGAGGGAGATCCTTCCGGTGCCCTCCTTGATGGATACGCGTGCGATCGCCTCCTTCCTCTTCCCCCTAGTGACTATGCTTTTCCGTTTCTTCTTCGGAGATTCCGCTTGAGCCTGAGTTTCCATAATCGTTTACCCCTATATGCTTTCGCACAACTCCTTCATTGTGATGAATTTGTTCGCCAGCCTTTCAGCGGTGAACGCGAATTTTTCGGCCTTCCCCTCCATCCCCTTCGGGACGCCGAGGTACACCTTGATTTTCCTTGCCGCAGCTTTTCCCCTTCCGGAATGCTTGGGGAGCATTCCCTTGATTATCCTCTTGAACATCATGTCCGGGCGCTTTGGCCATTTGGATGCATTCTCGGGGTTTGCCTTTTGCGTCATGTGCCTCCTTCCCGAGTATTTTGCCCTTGTTTTCAAGGGGTCGCCGCTTATCACGGCGGATTCCGCGTTCACGATGGACACATCCTCGCCCTGCAGCGCTTTCTTTGCTGCAAATGCCGCGAGCCTGCCTGCTATTGCGTCCTTTGCATCGATAATCATATGATCAGCCTTACCTTCGAACCCTTCGCATTCAGCTGCACCAGTTTTTCTATTGACATCGTTTCCGCTCCTCCTTTCTTTAATTTTACAAGGGCGGATTTCGAGAAACGGAATGCTGCAATTTTTGCCTTCTTCCGCATCTCCCCGATCCCGAGCACCTTCCCCGGGACCAATGCGGTTTCGCCGTCATTCAGCACCCGTCCCAAACGGTTGAGGTTGACCTCTACCCTCTGCCTCGTGGGCTTCCGCAAGTAAAATGCGGCCCTTCCCCAGATTGCCGCATCGTCCTTCCTCCCTGCCTTCTCCAAAGTGACCAAGAGCTTCCTCAGACTCTGAATTTCGGTTCCGTGCTTCATCTTCAAAACCTCAAATATGAATGCAGGGGCTGGGACACTCATGCCAAGCCCCGCAACAAAAAATATCGGCCGAAGGCCGCAAAAATGTTTTCTTTGGCGGCGCCACCGCCTTTCTTTCCAAAAAGAAAGGCAAGGCAATTTGAACCCAGGCATCCCTACGGAACAGAGACCTCAACCCTGCGCATTTGGCCAAAAATGCTCGAGCCGTTCTGTCCAAAAGGTCGGCTTTTCATTTTTTTTGACCAGGCTCTGCCACCCCTGCAATAAACTTCAACGCCTCCTCGTCCGTCAATCCCTCGAAAGCGATTTCCTTCTCCCGAGATTTCGCGCCCTTGAGCAGGAATACTTCCCTTCCGGAGAGCTTTTCCAGCTCCGAAAGGAGTTCCCTGTTTGCCCTCCCGCCATTTGCGGGGCTTTTCAGGCGCACGATTATTTTCCCTTCCTTCATTCCGATCCCAAAACGCTTCGCGTTCGGGACCGCCTTTAATTCCATTACTTTATTTCCTTCGATTTGCCGAGCTCAACTGCCTTTTCCTGCAGCAACTTGAGCCCGCGCAGAAGCTGCTCCTCGGCCGAGAGGTTGTTGAAGCTCTCGACGAAGAACGTGAATTCCGGGCTCTTCTTTTCCGGATCATAATTGTAGGATGCGATCGCGCTCTGGAATTTTGCATGCTGCTTGGATGTGCCCTTCGTTACCTTCGCCTCAAGCCGCAATTTCTGGTTCGGCCCCAGCTTCATTATCGGGATGTTGTCGTTGTAAACCTTAATGCGCTCGTCCGAGCTCTTCAGGTCACGCGAATAGACCATGCAAGGGCCTTCGGCATTGAGAGAGAGCGTAATTTCAACCTTGTCCGCATAATTCTCCTCGTAAGTAAGGGGCATCATGCCCAGCCTGTTCGCGACGTAGTCGTTGAACATCGCGGAATTGTTCTCGTAGAAGTCAACATCATCTATTGCGAAAGCCTCAAGGTCGGAAATTATGGAGCGCCTGAGCGCATTCATCATTGCAACTGATGCGCCCTTCACCTTAATTTCCAGTTTCTGCCTCTCGTTTTTCAGGATGCTGAACTCCATTTTATCGCCTTATACCCTTCTTCCCCTTTTGCCGCCCGGCCTTTTCGTAGTGTCGGTCGGGACCGGCGTAACATCTTCTATCTTGCCTATTCTTAAACCTGACCTTGCAAGCGCCCTGATGGCCGCCTGCGCACCCGAGCCAGGCGTCTTCGTGCCATGCCCTCCGGGAGCGCGCACGCGTATGTTAATCCCCACAAGCCCCCTTTCCTTCGCCTTCTCAGCTGCCTTGAACGCGGCCTGCATTGCCGCATAGGGCGATCCCTCTTCGCGGGAATTCTTCACGATCATGCCGCCGCTTCCCTTGGCAATTGTTTCGGCGCCGCTCAAATCCGTTATTGTGATGATTGTGTCATTTTTGGACGAATAAATGTGCGCTACCCCCCATTTGCCCTCCTTGGCGATGTATCTCCTCTCGAAGCGGTCGTCCCTCCTTCCAAATGTGCGGGGCGCCTCTTCCACCTTAATGTCCTCCTTTTTTACTGCTTCAGCTGCCGGCGCATCCGCCTTCACTGGTGCGGTTGGAGCATCGGCTGCCTTTGCCTTCCCTTCCTCCCCTGCGATAATTTTTTCCTCAACCATCAATTCTCACTTTTTCCAGCATTCAACTCGGCCGCATCGGAAATGCCCGCTCCGACGTTTTCCTCCTCCTTCTTTGCGGGTTTCGGCTGCGCTTCCACCCTGATTGCATGGCCGTACCATTCTATTTTCCCCTCATCCTCGTACTTCACGAGGTAGGATGGGGATGAAATTTTTGTTCCCCCAACGGCGATATGGCCGTGCGCGATGAACTGCCTTGCCTGCCTGACGCTTTTTGCAAGGTGCTTCTTGTATACGATTGTCTGCAGCCTCCTTTCCAGGATGTCCCGGACTGTAAGCGAGAGCACATCGTCTAGTGAGATGTTTTCCTTCTTGATGAGGAATTTCTTGATCCTGTTTATCAGCTTTTTGGAGCGTTCCTCAACGTCCGTCCCCTTGCCTGAAAGGAGCCTCCTGGCCTCGCGCCGAATCTTCCTTAGCCGGGTCTGCATTTTCCAAACCTCCCTCGCATTTTTCAGCCCGTATTCGTCCGCTATCTTCCTCTCGGTCTCGATCCGGGTCTTGTCCCAGAGCTTCTTCGGTTTTTCGTATGATTTCCTTAAACGCTTGGCACCCATATTGGCTCACATTATTATTTCTTCTTCTCTGCAGCACCTGCCTTGCCCTGCGCTCCAGCAGCTGCTGCCGCTTTCTGTTCCTTGATCGCCTTCTTCATGACTCCAACAGTGAATCCGGACCTTCCGGTTGTCCTTGAGTGCTGGCCCCTCACCCTCTGGCCCAATGAGAACCTCCAGCCCTTGTATGTGTGCATGTCCTTCTCATTCTGGATGTCCTGCTTTTGCACGAATGTGAGGTCGTTCATCAGGAGGTGCATGTTCTTTCCCGAATCACGGTCCCTTTGCCTGTTCAGCATGTAGCCCTTGATTCCATGCGAGGCGGGGCTCTTGATTATTTCATCGAGCCGGTCCATCTGTTCCTCGGAAAGGTCGCCCACCCTCGTTTTCTTGTTGAGCTTCAATTCCCTGAAAATTATTTTTTCGAGCGCCCTTGCAAGTGTCGGCCCGATGCCCCTTACCCTCATAAGTGCCTTGAAGAGCGTGAAATGGCCATCCAGGTCCTTGCCTGCGACGCGCACGATTCCCCTGAAATTAGGGTTCTCATCCCCTTGCTGGGAAACTGCCGGCTTCTGGAATTGGGGCTTTGCCTGCTGCGGCGCATTCTGGGGCCTTTGCGAGGGCTGCGGCTTTTGCTGGTTTGCAATCGGCTTTCCCTGCTGTGCACCCTGTTGCGGCTTTCCCTGCTGCATATCGGCCATCGTTTATACCCCGTACTGAAATTGAGCGCCGGGACTGGGATACTCTTTCCCCGGACACGGCATGAAAAAAATTTCTGGAATTTACCATTCCAAAATATAGTTGTCAGGCAACCTCGTGCAAGAGGAATTTCGAACCCAGGAGCCCTTGCGGGCACCAGCTTTCTCCTTTTTTTCTGCCTTAACGCAGAAGAAAGCTTCCAGGCTGGCGCTTTAACCACTCAGCCATCCCGGCGAACCTTTTCTTTTTGGAAAAGAAAAGCTTCACCAAAAGAAAAGCCTTCGGAAAACAAGTTTCCTCAGGCGTTCGTAGGCTATTTTTATCGGAATTAGGGTTTATAAGCGTTTGTTTTGGAGTTGGTTTCTTTGGCGCGCCGCTTCCGCTGTTCAAGCAATTCCTTCCAAAACTTTCTCCGCCCTCCTAGAAATCGCAAATTCCGCCTGTGCCGGAGTGAGAAGGAACAATGTTGACGCAATCGCAATGATTTCCTGCGGGGATTTCAGTTCAAATGCATTGGTTGCCCTAGTTGTAAAAACAAATTTCGCATCCAGCTTCAAGCACCTTTTAATGAAGTTCCTTGTTTGGCTGATCAATTTGGCGCGGTAGATGAAATTGGCTTTCAGGAATTCAGATATGGGGATTTCGAAAACGGTTTCCCTCTCAACCGCTTCCCTTATCAGCCCCTCATCCCTGTAGAAATCCCTTGCAGATAGCGGGTTGCACAGCAGCGGCTTTTTCTGCTTGATGCAATTCCTCAAAAGTTCCGGATCCGTTGACTGGATGGAAATCAGCTCCCTCGAATTGGCTGCATTCAAATCCTTTCCGCTTCTTAGGTCAATTATTTTTGCGGTAAGAACACGCGAAAAACCCAGCTTCAACGCTTCCGCTTCCAATCCCTTGTTTTGGAGGTTGAGGTCGATGTACTCACTCATACCTATATTCCCTCAAATGCCGTTCAATAAATTCTTGTCGAGTCAATTTTCCCGAAAGCAATTCCTTCAATTCGGCAAGATGACCTTCTCCATGGATCAATACTCCCAGTTCATTTTCTCCCCATCTTTCGGATAAACTAAAAATATCCCGGGACATCTTGTCGTTCAAATGCGCGCTAATTATTTTTAATAATTTAGAAACGGGCGCTCTAAATGAAACTGCATCTTCTGGTTCCTTGGGAATTCTTGTTGGTCTTCTGAACGGATTGATATCATACGCGAGCGCCCCGAAGCGATAAAATTTTTTTATTTTGCTTACTTGCACCTCCGGGATGCCGTTAAGCCGGGACCATGTGCTTATTTCAGGCCACGAAAGGGAATTTATCGAGGTTGCGCCTTTCCAATATTTCCGATTCAGCATTCCGAGGTATGGGCGGGGCTTTCCTTCTGTGTAGAGGCGAATTGGCGAGGTTGCCTGTAATATTTTCAAATGCCTCCTTATTTCCCTTTGGATTTCAATTTTTGGGCCCAGTTTTATTCCGTGTTGTATGCCTATGAGCTCCACATAGCGTCCGTTGGGCATACGAACCCTTGCGGTATAAATATACTTATATTTTGGCGCTTCCGCTTGCTGCATGGGAAAATAAGGGAAAAGCAGCTTAAAAAATCAGCCCATCCTCATGTGCCTGTCCTGCAGGATCACTTCGAAGTACTTGTCCGCACCATCCTGCCCAACAAGGTATGAATTGATTACTGTGAGATTCGGGAACCTCCTTTTCACTTTCGCCTCGCAATAAGCTTGCAGCGAAAGCCCCGGGTTGACGAATTTCCGGTTCCTGCCGGGCTTCCTTCCCTGGTCGGGCTTGCCGCGCGAGCGCTTCCCCCTCTTGATCCTCACCCTGGCAATTACGAAATCCTTCCTTGCCTTGTACCCCAAAGCCCTTGCCCTTCCGGGATTTGTTGGCTTTTCCGCACGCTCGACAGTTTTTTCCTTCCTGAATTTCTGCAGCCTGCTCCTGAAAGAATCAGTCCTTTCCGCAAAGCTCTTTTCAAACGCTGCCTGAATGTACTTGTATGCTCCCATCTGTTCCACCTTTATTCCGGGCCTTCCGCAAGCGGAAAGTGATCCGACATATGTATTGGTTCAGTTTTTGTGCGAGTTCTGATTTTTAAGCATTTGGATGCTGAAGCGGAGAGGGATTCTGCCGAGCGGTCCCTGGAATTAATGCAAACTTCATATTGGGCAATATGTTTTTATACATTCCGAGAGTTATTTGCCAACATGGGAGAAATGCCGTTTATAGCGATAAGTGTATTTGCGCTCCTAATTGTGGGAATCGTAATCGCCTACTTCGCATACAAGAAAAAGAGGGAAGCGTTCGAAAAGACGGGGAAGCACCCGAAAGGGCACTACCTAGGGCTCGGGATGGGATTGGGGATGGTCATTTTCACCCCGATTGGAATAGCGCTCTCAATCACCACTGGCAATCCTGGCCTGATGGGTGTCGGGCCGGCAATTGGGCTCTCTATTGGCTTGGCCATCGGGTCCGCATTGGAAAAGAAGCATGAGAACGAGCTCCGCCCGCTCACCCCCGAGGAGGAGAAGTTCAAGAGCATCGGCATGAAGTTTGCGATCATATTGCTCGTGCTGGGAGCCGTTGCAGCGGTGGCGTTATTTTTTTTCAGGCCATAGTTAATTTGCCGGATTAAGCCGATTCCTGTGGAAGGAAGCGCACTTTTTTCACCAATTCCCAAGAATACTGGCATATCCGTGCCAAGGAATAGGATTAAATAAGGGGCAAACTTTTACTTTATGGTTAAAACAGCTGGTGATAGCATGGCAAAAAATGAGACGTTCTGGGGGCAGATAGACCCATTCCTGGTTTCGATTGTGCTGATCCTGATAAGTGCGATCTACGCGCTTCCCAAGGTTTTCATGTCAGTAGATTATTCCCTGGTGCAGTACGGATTTTATGCGGCCGCGTCTTTCCTCATACTATTCGATGCATATGCGAGGGGGATGCTCAAGTTCCCCGAAGTATTATTCAAGGGGCCGCTGTCATGGCCGCTTGTTATAATCACCGGATTATCCATGTTCGTGGCATTATGGCTTGCCATTCCCTACCTGCTATACGTAATCCTTACTGATCTGCTTGGAATGAGCCTCGATTTCGGCTCCTCTACGCTGTTCCTCGCGATCGTGAGCTTCGTTGCTGTCATCTGGTACGCTAGCACGCTCATGAATGCACTTGAATTTGCAAAGAAGGGCATGAAACCCTCCGCTCCCGTTGCGCAGAAGGCCGGAAAAAGGAAATAATAAGAAGGCTTATAAATTCAAAGCTGCAGAACAATTGACGCATGGGGAGTTAGTGCTTCGCGCACTAGGGAACCATCTCGTTCTGAGAGCGTTTTTTCCCAATGTTCAACAGTAGCGATATCGTTATCTGGTGGTGTTCAATATGGATCTCAACAAGGCCATCCGTTTGGTGGTAGATACCGGAAAGGTGGAGCTGGGCGGGGACAAGGCAAGGAAGATAGCGTTGCTCGGAGGCGCCAAACTAATCGTTTTGGCAAGCAACCTGCCTAAAGGCTCTTCGAGGGACCTGGAGCATTATGCGAAGCTCTCGGGCATACCCGTGCTGGAGTTCGGCGGGACAAGCCTGGAGCTTGGCACCGTCTGCGGGAAGCCGTTCCCCGTGTCGGCACTTACCATCATTGAGGAGGGGAACTCCCAGATATTGAAGGCAATAAACAAGGAGAAGAATTAGATGCAGAAGCTTTCGATGGATGATTTGCAATTGATGAACGCGCTCGAGCGCATTACCGGCGCGAGGGCGAACGATGTCATCGTGGATGGTGATTCGCTCATATATGCGGTTCCCGATTCGGAGTTCGGGCGGGCAATTGGGAAGCACGGGGCGAATATCGAGAGGCTCCAGCACGCCCTCAACAAGGAAGTTGAAATAGTCAAGAGCCCGACGAGCAAGGAGCAGTTTTTCGGCTCGCTGCTGCATCCGGCAATTCCGAAGGAATTTGTGGAGAAGGATGATGCCGGAAGGCGGTCTCTGGAAATATTGGTGGACAACAAGGACCGGGGTTTTGCAATCGGCAGGAACGGCGAGAAAATCAAGCGCGCGAAGCTGCTGGGGAAGAGGTATTTCGATTATTGCGACGTGAAGATCATCACGCGTTTCGATACGGGCAGGATTTGATCTGTTGTGGATTTTTCGGGTGAAAGTCATATGGCACGCGGTTTGTTTGCAGGAAGAAAATTGAAGCGGGACAGGCAGAGGAAGCGCTGGCTGAAAAAGCCCTGGAAGAGGAAGGCGCTCGGGTTGAAGGAAAAATACGATCCGCTGGAAGGCGCGCCGCTAGCAAAAGGGATAGTGCTGAAGAAGGAAGGTGCGGAGCAGAAGCGGCCGCACTCCGGGATCATCAAGATAGTCCGCGTGCAGCTCATAAAAAACGGCAAGAAGGTAGGCGCGCATGCGCCTCGCGACAAGGCAATCACGTTCATTGATGAGCACGACGAAGTCACAATTGCGGGGCTCGGAGGCTCCCAAAGGGGGCAGATGGGCTCCATCCCCGGCATCCGTTACAAGGTGGTTGCTGTCAACGGAGTGGATCTGAGGCAATTGAGATTGAAGAAGAAGGAGAAGCCAAAGAGGTAAATCGTTAGGTTGGTGATGATATTATGGAGACAAAATTATTCGGGCTTTACGGCTATGACAACATCGAGATCAAGGACATGTCTCTGGCGAAATATATTTCGCTCAAGCCCCTGATCTACCCGCACTCGTTTGCGAAGCATGCAAACAAGCAGTTCGCGAAGGCGAAGGTGAACATCGTGGAGCGCCTCATAAACAAGATGCTCCGCGGAGGCACCGGGGAGAAGATGGGCGGCAAGATCATCCGCACTCACGGAAAGCTGCAGGGGAAGAAGACGAAGGCAATCAAGATGGTCATGCATGCGTTCGAGATCGTGCAGCAGCGGACAAAGCAAAACCCCATCCAGGTCTTGATCCGCGCGCTCGAGAATTCGGCTCCCCGTGAGGACACCACGAGAGTCAGGTTCGGTGGCATGAGCTACCAGGTTGCTGTTGACATTTCACCCCAGAGAAGGCTTGACATGGCACTTAGGAATATCGTCCTTGCTGCGATTTCATCCGCATTTGATAAGAAGCTCACTTTGGAGGAAGCGCTCGTGAATGAAATTGTGCTAGCTGCAAACAACGATCCCATGAGCTTCTCCGTGAAGCGGAAGAACGAAGTGGAGCGCATTGCGAGATCTGCAAGGTAAGCGGATCCTTTTTTATTTATTTTTTCAAAGAACTAGCTTTAGCCCTTTAAAGAATCAACCTCCTGTTTATTTTTTTTCTACCAAGCCTATTTCTACTCCGGGCTGCAGCTTTACTGCATGAGAGTCTATTTGGATACATCCGTTTATGATGCGGCGTGGCTACTCGAAGAACGGGAAGGAAAGCTGATTTTTCCCGAGTTCTCAAAATTCGTCGAGGCGGCGGCAGGGTGCATGCATACGATAATCGTAAACGTATATCTTGAAAGCGAATTGCTACGAAAATACCCAAATTTGGCCGGAACCTGGGAATACTTTTTAAAAGAATGCAAAAGCAAGGCGCTATTCGTAGAAATTGATGATGACATCAAATCCAAGGCCCGGTCATTGGTGGTGGAAGGGGTCACCCATCATCCCGACTCTATCCATCTTACAACAGCGATAAAATATGCGGATGCGTTTGTTACCTATGATCGTGAATTAGCCAATGCTGCTTCAAGGCTGATTGCGGTTAAACGGCTGAGTGAGCTGATTTGACTTCAAACTTTTCCATAAAGCCCCATTGCCTTGTCCATATCGCCATCGGCTGCTTTAAGGGCTTTTTCCCAGAGCACCTCCCTGATTTCCCTCGTATCCTTCACCGCCTGATTGATGACTGCCTTTTTCTTGAGCTCCAAAACCATGATCTTCACTGCGTCCCTTACAGCTTCGCTCCTGCTCCTGAAATAGCCCTTCTTCACGAATTCATCCAGATCCTCCACAAACTTCCTCCCTATCTTGATCGGCGGAAGCACTACGGTATTGTTCATTTCCCTCACAGCAATGTTATATGCAATTGCATATAAAAGGATTTTGGTACGTTTGTAAACAAGATTACGCCTTGGCCGAGCAGGGGGGCCTCAAGCACTGCGCCCGGGAAAAAGTCATACCTGATTGGTACCAATTAGCTACAAATTAGGTACAGATTGGTAACAAACCTTTTTCGATCATTTCGATAAAACGGTGCATTTACTATCTTAAAGTAGGGTTTTAATACCGATCCTCAGTTAGTATTTAGTGATTGATTGTGCGATCCATTATTCTCGTAATCCTGCTGTTTTCGATTATCGGAATCGTTCATTCCACATCAATATCATTGCCTTCAGTAAGTATTAGGTGCACTTTAAACGCAAATGAAATACCTAGAGAAGTCTGCCTAAATTCTGCTTGCTCAAAAAAATTACTTGATTCGCAATATATTGAAGAAAATGGGGTCGGAACATATTCTGGCTTTTCTGTAAACACCGATTATCGCGGATTATTGTCAATTAGGTTAGGTTGGGATTATGGCGCTTATCCAAATAGAAACAAAACCGATAAAGTAGTTCTTGAAACAGCGGCTTCAGTTGCCAAACAGCTTTGCAAGGAAGATTTTTCTTCGATAGAAAACGAATATGTTAAACAAGCTGATGATCGGGTAAACCTTAAATCGGGAAGAATTGGAAATCTCGTTGTTGAACCATCTGCTGTTTCTACTGAAAAATCTCAAGAGAAAGAATATGGGAAATGCATATATTCCGAAGTTAAAAATGTCGGTTTTTGGACTATTCTTACTGAAAAATATCGGGATTATTGTACCGAATCGTTTACTTTAACCTGGGACTCAGTTTTTCGCTTATTTCCGTTTGCAATCCTTGGAATATCTATTCCGAAATTGGCACTTTTCTTCATTTCAAATCCAGATCCCAAAATATTTGTCGATTTCTTACTAAATATTTTGATCTTTATTGCCGTCTGGGGGTCGTTCTATTACCTTCATAAAAAGAATGCTCTTTGGATTGCTTTCAAACCCAATAAAACAAATGTGGGTTCGATGATCGGCGTATTTATTCTAATATTGATTTTGGTAGTCATTCTATTCAGAATAATTGTATTCGAATTGTTGAATTTTCCGCTTTATGCTTATTTCATTGGTAGTATTTTCAACTATCTCAAATTTGCCGATCAGGAATACAAAAAAAGGATTCTAAACTAAAGAGGAAAGTATTTCTATTTCCTCCTCCTCTTCAACTCCCCCAGCACTTTCTGCAAATCAATCCCCCTATTCTCCAGCCCAACCATCATGAAAAACAGCAGATCCGCCGCTTCCCAAACGACCTCTTTATCCGGTTTCTTTAATCAGCACAACAAAAGGAAATACCATAAGGGAATGTTGATAATCTTATCATTATATGAGAGCTTGTTTTTCGTAATCACCATTCCAAACGGGCTGGAATTTTCAGCAACAAAATCTGAGCAACACTTCGAATCCTCGGAGACAATATCATTCTTGAATTTTACCTCTATGGGAATTGCCTTCTTTCCATGCACGATGATATTGTCAATTTCCTTGCCGTTCTTCCAATAGTAGCATTTCGGATTGTACGAGTCGAGATGGAAAGCAAGCCTAACTAAGTGGTCATGTGCGACAGTTTCCGCCATCAAGCCAACATCCCCGCTATCCTGCAAAGCGTTTCTAGAATAGGTTCCATTCAGGACGTTCCGGATTCCTGTATCGCAAATGTAGACTTTTTTTGGATTACGAAGCTGCTTTGATCGGTTTTTTGAATATATTTCCGAACGCCTTGCAAGAAATACCAATTCAAGGTAATCCAGGTATTCGCCGATGGTCTCCTGCTTCATTTTGAGCTTTGAAGATGCGCTGGTTTCAGAAAACAACTCGGAAGAGTGGTTGCCCAAATACAATAAAAGATCCTCCATTGCTTTCGGATTCCTTATTCCGAATACCTTGACAATATCCTTGTAGATCACAAGCTGCATAAGGTCTTGAAGATACTTGGCGCACCATGCGTAGTCATCCTTATCGATAAGCTCGATATAACCGCCCTTGATCATATATTCAAAAAGGAGGCGCTCGATATGTGCCTGCTTAGGGACGGCTTTTGATAGATTGCTATTCAGGCTTTTCATAAACACGGATGCATCGCTTGTTTCAATTGCCAATTTAAGGCTTTCCCGAAGCCTGAAGCTGACATCTTCAAGTTCGCCATCAAGTCCCTTGAATTTAAGGTAATCTATGAATTTCAAGGGCATAACCAAATTTAGCGAAATCCTGCCGGCAAGCGATTCCGAGCTGCCTTTCGTGATTCCTGCGGCGGAAGATCCGCTCACAATAAACTTAATCTTATACTCTCGGTCATAATAGCTTTTCAGCGTCTCGTTCCATTTGTCGACATGCTGGATTTCATCCAAAAAAATGTACGCCCTTTTAGATAAAGAGCCCAAATCCGCCTCAAGCACGTATTTCGAATATACTTCAATAAGCCTATTGATCAAGAGCCCTTTTTCCGGCTCGAATAGCGGTTCATCTAGGCGTACGAACAGGAGGCTTTTCGGATCAGTTTTCTCCTCAATCAATTTGGCAATAAGCTGCTGCATCAATACTGATTTTCCTACCCTTCGGGGGCCGACAATAGCGGTAATCTGCTTGTCAGCCAACGCTTTCCATAAAACGTAGTAATCACGCCTTTTCGTTTCAGGCACATTGCCCTGCTTACCTTCCCACCAGGGGTTTTGCAAATGGAGTACTTTCAAAAGTTCCGCGTCGTCCATGCAATCCTTTTGGAGATTGCGCTATATAAAGGTTACTCTTTAGGGGGGCAAATAAGCCTACTTTTACCTCTTTATGAAGGGGCAAAGATGGTTCACGCCTTGGCCGGGAACAGCATTAACTCGCCTGCGCCCTCGTTACATACCTGCCGCGCTTCTCCATCTCCGCAAGCTGCGGCTTGATGTGGATGTAATTGGAGCACACTTTGGAGTACCCTTTGATGAACTCCTTAAATTGCGCTTCCGTGACCGCCTTCTTGAAAACCAGCAGGTCTGTCGCCTTGTCCTCGATGGAGTTCGAGAAATCCGCAAGCCCGAAATCTATCAACGCAATTTCGTCCTTGTCCGTGACCATGATGTTCGCAGTCTGGTAATCCCCGTGGACGATGTTTGCGTTATGGAGTTTACCAAGTGTTGCCCCTGCTTCGTATAAGTATTTTGCACACTTTCCGCCCATTTTCCCATCCGCCAAGATTTCCCTCAGCTGCTTCCCCGACATTTTCTGCATGAATATCTCCGCATTCTGCAGATCCGCATCATAAACAAGGGGGCAAAGTATGCCTGCGAGTTTTGCCATGTGGAGCACTTTCCCCTCCCTCCTGGTACGGAGCGTCCTGATCCTGCTGTCCAGCTGCTCAATGCGGTATTTCTTCTTCACTCTCCTCTTGAGCATCCCCTTCCTGCCATCCCTTTCAAGCTCGAAAATTTCTGCTTCTGCGCCCTTTGCTGCCATCTTCATAAAATCAGCTAAATATCCGGTAAAATTTTTATGGTCCATCCGCCGTCCTTCTCTGTAACCGTTGCCTCGTGGTGCGTCACCGCCTTCACATACATCCTCCCGAATTTATGCACCGCTTTCTGACCGAAAACGGCAACGGAAACATGGTAATTGCCCTCCTTCCCGCCGAATTTTTTTACTACCAATTTATTGAACATCAGCTCCCCGGCATCCGCTTCTGAAACCACCTGGTTAAGGAGGTATGTAGTGAGCTGCTCGAGAGTGGGCGCATTTTCAGCGAGCTTGATTATCTTGACCGCCTTCAGCTTCCCCGAATCCGCAATCGTCTCAAACAAACCCGCGGCAACATTCTCGAGCGCCTCCGGGTAGCTCTTCCCGTACGCCTCTATGAACATATCTGCTTTGTGATCTAGGAATTTGAATTTTGTTTTATTTTCCATATGCTTGCATCTGTTTGATGGTATTATCAACCGCCTTCTAATTTTTTAACTCGCCGGCTTATTATTTATTTATGTCAACTAAAGGCGCGAATTACGAGAGGCAGCTGAAGAAGATGTTCGAGGCGAAGGGCTTCCTTGCAATGAGGGCTGCAGGGAGCGCGCACGACCATACTTCCCCCGATCTGCTGGTGCTTTCCTCGACGAAAAAGTTTGCGGTCGAGTGCAAGGCGTGGAATTCCGGCAACCTCTGGATTGAAAGGGAAAGGATGGATCTGATGAAGGAATTTGAAAAACGGACCGCGATACCTTACTACGTTGCGTGGAAGGTCTCTCGCGAGGAATGGAGGTTTTTCCCGCTTATTATGATGAAGGAAACGGAAAAAGCGTTCACACTCTCCGACAAGGAATTGAATTCGGGGATAAAATTCGAGGAGCTGATTCAAAAATAAACAAAGTAGTTAGTGGATGTATGTCAAGGGTTCCACTTTCCTTTGGGGATCGATTGCGCCGCCCATCTGCTGCGATTCGCTCATTGCCTGCTGCTCTATCTTCTTTATCACTTCTTCCGTCTTCTTTGCCTTGCCTTCCAGCTCCTTCAAGTCGATTTTTTCTTTGAAAACCTTGGAGAGCATTTCCAGCAGAGTGGAAGCGCCCCGTGCATCGATCGCCTGCCCCTGCGTCTCAACTAAAAGGCACGAGCCCTTCACATCATAAAGCCTTGCGATCCCCGGCACGAGCCCTGCCATCCCCACAATGGGAATGACGGCATCGTTCTGCTTTGCGCCTTGTGAAAGGAAATACTTCAGGTGCGAGCGGCTGTTGGATGTGCAGTAAACTGCGGGCTTTTCTATCGCTTTCTTGTTGATCGCATAGCCTGCCATCGCTACAACCTCTGAGCCTCCGTAGCTTTTAAAGAAATTGATTATTTTTGAGGAGACCTCGTACTGCCCTTCTACGGTAAGTGGCTGCACGTCGCCTTTCAAAATGATGGCGTCCCTGCCCTTGAATTTCTTGTAGAAGAAGCGCATTGAAAAGAGCTTGAGATTGCCGGATTTCAATGCGACTACCTGGTTAGGGAAATTCGGCGAATAAAGCGTGGCAAAATGCTGCGCCTTGGAAGTCCTTACCAGATGGTCAGCCGCAAGCTTGCTCACGAATCCGATTCCTGGCAAACCAACTATCAAAATGGGGTTGCTGGGCTTGATTTCCCTCTTTATGCGGATGTAGGATCCGGTCATGTTCAGCTCTCCTGATGATGAATACTTCATTTGAATCAACCCCTCTGCAATCACTTAAGAAAATCGCGATTTATTAAATTATCATTTAACTTATGGAAAGCAAGATTGCAAAACCCTGCACTAAAAAAATTGCGGGTATAGCTCCTTTCTGCGGTAAAGCGCATACCGATCCTCCTTGGAATATTTTGCGGGGTGGGCCGACTGCGTTTTCCCGCCGCATTTCCCGCAGCTCCCCTCGAGCGCGTAAGCACCGCATTTCCTGCACACTTTCATCAATGCGCCCATCCGGATCTACCCCTTGCTCCTTTCGATGGTAAAGTCAATCCCAGGCGAATCCGAGAGCGCCTTTTCCATCTTCGACACGATCTTGTCCACTTCCTTGAAATCCTTCACGATGAAATCCGCATAATAATTCGGCGCGCCGGTGTAGTGCACCCGTATTCCCTGGTGGATCTTCTGGATTTTCAGCAGGGCTGCACGCACTTTCTCCAATCCGTCGCTGTCCATGGACGAAATTTTCATCTCCACCCTTGCGGTCAGAACTTTTTCCTTGATTTCCGCTTCCGCAACCTCCTTCAGCGGCCCTATCCAGGAAGGCGGTATCTTCTTGCTGACCTCCCCTTCCTTGATCTTTTCGAAAGCGGAGTAAAGGTCGCCGTATTCCGCAATCAGCAAATCGCCGACCTCCTTCATGGAGTCGCGCAAATTCTTCTTGAGCCTTATTCCGGCCCTTTCAAGCAGTTTTTCGGCCCTCTTCCCCAACTGGAAGGATTCGAGCTTCTTCCTCCTATCGGATTCGCTGACCCTTTTCAAGCTCAAATCTATCTGGTGCTTGTCCGGGTCCAGGCGGGAGACTAATGCGATTATTTTCTGGCCTTCCTTGACGAAATCGCGGATGTTCTTCACCCATCCGGATGACACTTCGGAAACGTGGAGGAACGCTTCCATGCTGCCGTATTCCTCCAGGGTGCAGAACGCGCCGTAGGGCATGATCTTGGTGACATGCGCAATTACGAACTCGCCCAACTCAGGATAATTAGCCAAACACTCTTACCTCGTTTTTTAGCTCAATACTTCGACGATGCGCGCATTCACTTTTGCCCTGCCGCCCCGGGGCGTTACCAGATCCCGGCTGCAGTGCTTGCACTTCCGATGCTGTTTCGAATCGCCATAAACGATTTCGGAATCGCCACCGCATTCGCATTGTACTTTCAGGAACCTTGCCATTTTGATCACTTCGCGATTTCAGATTTCTTCTTCATCCTTCCGGTCGTAACAGTCTCGTGCTTCTTGTGGCACAAGCTGCATTCGAGCATCAGCTTGTTCCTTATGCCCTGCTTCTTCACCTTCGCCTTGCCCTTCACCTTCCCATGGAAGCCGGCAAGCTTCCTTTCATGCTTCCTTGTTCCCCACGCAAGCGTCCTTCCAGCCTTGTACTTGCTTGTGCTCACCTTTACCTTATGCACCTGATGCTTCCTGCAGTACGGGCAATACGTCCGGATCTCTTTTGGAACTATCATACTATTTACACCTTTGGAAAACAACCCTGCCGCTACCCTTCTAATCGGAAAATTAGAACTCGCAGGTATTTGTTTTGAAGCGAAGAATTTAAATATTGTTGTTTGGTTCCGTTCGCTGGAGAATTGGTCATTTTTCGGGCTGGGGCTTCCTGTGCTTCTGTTCCCACTCCTTCATCCTTGCCTCGAGTTCCGATTTCCTCTTGTCGAGCGTGATCATCTGTGCCTCGTAATCCTGCTGCTTCATCAGCCCCTTCATCAGTTTGTATTTGAGCTCCTTCTGCTGTGCGGGAATCTTCTCGAGCTCCTTCCTGGCATTCTTGCCGAATGTGGCCTCCTTCCTATAAGATCTGACAACGGTGAAAGTGCCGAACATGGTAAGCACAATTGCCAGCAGGGAGGCGAACCAGAACACGTCCTCCTTCTGCCTGTCAACTACGATAATCCGCGCCACCCTTGCCCGCACCTTTATCGTGCCGGTCACGGGATCCTGCACCTTCTGGTAATTGACGGTAAAGACCCCTCCAGCCTTTTCGTTATTGCCAAGCTCAATCTGGAAACTCCCGGAATCGCCTGTTGTTTCGCAGCGCAGGTTGGAGTTGCTGCCGTCGAATCCGGCACTGCACCTGCATTCCGCCGAATCCTCCTGGGGCCTGCACATTATATAGCCGAGGTCTGCCTGGCTGTCCGTTACTATCGCAACCCTCACGACGTTAGTTGCTTCATCGGCTTCGGCAACGTATGTCATGGGGGAGATCGCATTGCAGTTGTCGGTGCAGACGCCTCCTAACTCCGGGGCAAGGTCCACTTTTTTGGGCGCTTCCTCGGAAGCGACTGGCTGCGGCTCGGATGAGGAAATGAATTCCGGCAACTCCAGCAGGAGTTTCCCGGCAGGGTCCACAATCGCCCGGGAGGGGCCCGGGGATTGCTGCAATGACTTGCATGCATCCGGATTTTGGGTCCAGCCGATTGCAGCAGCAGTATTTGCGCAATACCAATCCTCCCGCATGCATTGCTTGGGTTCGGATGTGCATGCATCGGATTCCTCACAGTATAGGATGGAATATTTGCAGCTGCCCGAAACAAGATCCGCGCATTTTCCTTCCACTTTCAGCACCTGCGATGAGCAATCGTCCGGGCATTTGGTATCTTCCGGAATATAGCGGCAGCCATTGCTTTGCGGGTCGCATGCGGACTTGAGGCAGCCGCGGTCATTGCACGGCACTGTTTCTATTTGCCTGCATTCCCCATCCACCAGCCCGTATTTCAGGAATTCGTTGTTGCCTGAGCAACGGCTCATCAACGTGCAGCTTTCATTGGTGGGGAGCACGCGGGTGCGCACTGAAGTCGTAATGTTGTTGGTAATGTTCGCACCATAAATGACGACGTCCGCCAAATATTCTCCTTCGGTGAATTTCTCCGTATTCCATCCGATCTCCCATTGCAGCCTCTCGCGGGGCAATATCCAGATGCTTGTGTTTTTTACGAGTATGAAATTGTTAGTTACGGATGCAGGCAATGCGGGCGAGCGCACCTTGAAAATCACGCTGAACTTGATGCTCTGGTATCCCGTATTGAGGATTTCGGCCCTGAGCGACGCATTCTCCCCCCGCTTGATCAACGGCGGCACCAAAATCGTCAGGTTAAGGAATTCCGGGTTTTCAAGCTGGGAAGATGGCGAGGAGGATGCCTGTGCTGCTACGGAAGGCGATGCAGCTGCCGATACGCTGGGGGATGGGGAAACCAAATTGCCGCTGGAAGTGAGGGTCTGGAAGCTTCCCACATAATCCCAGCAGACTGTCGGATAATCGAGGCGGCAGGAACTTAGGAGGAAGAAATACGTAGTTGCGGGCATTAGGTTCACCAATGCCGCAGTTGGCGAATTGGTCAGGCCGATGTCCCTCCTGTACGCATATGCCGTACTGGGGCCATACCTTACCGAGTTGTTGAGCACAGCTGCCGTATTTTCCGGCAATTCAGTCAACCATGAGATTACCGCGGATGTTGCATATTGCTCGATGCTAACGTTCCGAATTATTGGGGGTGCAACAGATGGAGCAGGCGATATTTGCACGGATGGGGAGGGGTAAATGGAAGGAGACGGTTGGGCTCCCGAGGTGGTTATTTCAACGGTGGCAGATGTTCCGCCTTGGCTGTTCAAACAGAAGCCGGTGGTGCCGCCCATATATGCGACCCGTGCTTGTAATACACGAGTGCCTGGCGCGGGGAAATTCCATATTAAAGTATCGGGGCTGCAGGTGTAAGCAGTTTTGGATGCGACCTCGGTCCCGTCGATATAATAGCGTATTTCGGATGGGTAGTTGGTGGGCTCGCACGTGAAATCTATGCCGAAATGGATTATTTCCCCAATAACTCCCGAATATGCGTCCTGCGAATACCTGCATGAGGAAGCGGACGCGAACGAAATCAGCAACAACGACACAAGCCCGAAGGTGGCAGCAATTTTCATGTTAAGGATTAATTTTTATCCCAATATAAACGTTTAGAATTCGGGTGTTTTAGTTTATGAAAACCGTATCCGCTTCTTTCCTCCGTTCGGAAGGGAGCTCCTCCGTTTCCTCCAGCTCCTTTGAAGGGATGCTTTCGGCAGTGGCTTCCTGCGCGCTGAGTTCCGCAATCCCCTTCTTCACGAGGAATTCGCCGATCTTCTCGTCGATGCTGACCTTCTGCGATTGCGAATAAGGCCCGTAGGTGACCCCGTCTGGTGCGACGAATTTGCCCATCGCCGCAAGCATCCTAATTGATAGCAATTTTTGCTGCAGCTTTTCCATCTCCTTCCTCTCCTCCCTCATTTCCGGCCTCTTCTCCGAGAATTGAACGACGGATCCCTCGAATTCCCTCGAGGAAGCGAGGATTTTCAAATAGTATGCTTTTTCCTCCTTGCTCAATCCGGAGGTGTCAATGGAATTGTTGCGCATGTCCTTGAGCGATTTCAGCATGATCTTCTGCTCCCTCTTTCCGCTGATCTCCTCTATTATTTTCTTCGCATTCTCATACGCCTTCAGGGTCTCGATGTTGAAACCCTGCTGCAAAAGCCTTTTCTGCTCCATGATCCAGAGGTTGTATTTCTCGTAGAAATCCTCCTCCACTGCAGAAAGTGCGCCGAAGTTCCTCTCCTGCAGCTGGATTTTCCTCAGAGCATCGTATGATATTTCCATGCGTACACCCGTTTTCCCCACCAATTATAGCGCAAAACACTTTTTATGGCGTGCGGGTAGGGATCATTTCCGAAAAATCCGCCATATAATAAACAATTTGGGCAATTATTGATTTTTTCTAACCCGCTTTTCCTATAGAGCTGCTCCCTCACTCATCTTCCTTTTTGTCTGAATTTTTTCCCTTGTCAAGTGCTTCCCTTTGCTTCTCAAAGTACGCCTGCTTCAGCTTCTCGATGATGTCTTCGTAATTCTTCCCCTGCTCCTTCTTGTCCGGGGAGATGGTCGAGGCGATGTTGCTTGCAAGCCTCGAAAGCTCAAGCGGGAAAATAATCTTGTTGCTCCTTCCTTCCGAAACTTTCTTGAGCGCATCCAAGTATAGGTAGGTCATCGTCTTGTCGCTCAGTTTGCTTGCAGCCTTGTCAATGGTTTCGAGCGCGACCTGCCTTGCGGATGCCTCGATCTCAACTTTTTCCTTGAATTCCTTTGCGGACCTCGCCTTTGTGCGTGCCTCCACAAGCAACGGAGGAAGTTCTATTGATTCCAGTTCCACTCTCAGCACTACGAATCCCCAATCTTCCTCCACTTCCTTCAGCTTGCCGAAAAGGTACTCGTTGATCTGCTCGGTTTCCTCGATCACTTCATCTAGGTCCATTTTCCCCATGGTCAGCCTGATCTCTCCTTGCAATAGCTTTATGATTGCATTGTTGAGGTTCCTTACCTCCAGCACCACTTTTTTCGGGTTCGTGACGCGGATGAACGAAACAATGTCCACCTTCACTTTTACGTCGTCCTTGGTCTGCACTTCCTGCGGGTTCGTATCCAAAGTCTGGACGCGCATATCTACAACTGTAAATTTCTCAAATGCGGGGAAGATGAGCGACCAGCCGGGGCCGACTGTGCGGTCGTATTTTCCCAGCCGGAGCACGACCGAGCGCTCATACTGCTTGAATTCATACACTCTCGGCAGCATGAAAAGCAGCAAAATTATTATTCCGGCGATCCCCAGCACTTCATCCCCCTGCAGTTTCGCGGTAGTTGCGACGTAAACCGCGCCCGCAATCAGCAAAAGGATTACCAGGAAAACGACTATCTCGCGCCCCGCCATTTTTTCCACCTACTTGGAGAACTCTTCGATCCACTGGATTTTCCCGATATCCGGGATGAATTGCAGTGCTGCCTGAATAATTGAGTACTTGCCCTGTAAATAGTTTTCCTTTTTCATGGTTTCCTGGGGAGCAATAATTTGCACCCCTTCGGGGATTGCTTTCGCCTTGATGCCCGCATCGAGCTGTTCCTCAAGGAGCGCATTTATCTTCCCTTCTTTCGCCTCGATCCTTTCGAGCACCTTGAATTTGTACATGACGTCTTTCCCGGCAAGCTCGTGGTTCAAATCCACCTGCACCCTTCCGCCTGAAATGCTCAGCACCTTCCCCCGCTGGCCGTCCATATCGACCACCATCCCTGCCTGGGGGCTGATTTTTGCCTCCTCAAACTTCTTCTGCGGTAAAAGCAC
>JBDRLB010000066.1:0-5470 GCA_043813365.1 Microcaldota archaeon
TCGCCGTAATGCATGTGCCCGATCTCATGCGCAATTACCGCCTGCTGCTCCTTCTCGTCCAGGTAGCGGAACAAGCCGGTGCTCAACAGCAGGCGGATGCCGCCCTTTCCGGGGCCGTAGGTGATTGCTATTGGCCTATCATCATCAACGAGGTAGATTTTTTTCAGGGACAGATCATGCTTATGAAGAGTTTCCCTCAGGTAAATCGAGAATGCGGAATGCCTTTCATCAAGGTCGCGGTAGGAAATCCAGTCAGCGCGGTAACGCCACTCGAAAAAATAGTCATAAAGGGTGCCGGAGAACCACCAGAAGAGGAAAATCAGGAGAAGCACGAGGAAAATGGAGATAATGCCCGGAATCTCGAAAAAGGAGAGCAGCATGTGCAGGGGCAGGAGAAGCATCGCAAAAAGCAGCCCCACCGATACGAAGGAAGAGAGCAGGTAGCGCATAAGCGGGTTATGCTTTGGCGGTTAAAATAGCTTTCTGATGAGGGACGCAACAATAGCAGCTTTCATTGGTTATTTTTTCATGTTATGGATCGCGATCAGCTCCCTCCTGATCTTGCGGATAAGTATGGCTTTTTTGGGGCTTTCCTGGAACGCATGGTTCATCACGTCCGCCCAGTTTTCAGCGGTGAAGATTTTTACCTTCTTGAGCTGCTCCTTTTCCAAAACTAGGTCGCCCAAATTGGATTTGGGGATTATAACTTCGGAAATGCCCGCCTCAATTGCGGCCTCAACCTTCTGCGTCACTCCCCCTATGGGAAGCACCTCTCCCCTTACGGATAATGAGCCGGTCATTGCTACGGCCTGCCTTATTGGCACTCCTTCGAGCGCGGATAAAACTGCTGTTGCAACTGAAACACTTGCGGAATCGCCCTCCACTCCCTCATATGTTTGGAGGAACTGGACGTGGATGTCGAAATTCGAGGTATCCTTGCCTATATGCTTCTTTATCAATGCGGAAATGTTCTCAACAGCCTCCTTTGCTATATCGCCCAATTTTCCGGTTGCAATGATTTTGCCCTCAAGCTTGCTTGCTGCAGGCGCGACTTCAGCAACAATCGGGAGCACAATTCCGGAATCGCCCATAACAGCCAATCCGTTTACCCGGCCTACTGCAAAGCCTTCCGCAACGAAAACGCGGTAATCCTTTTTCACATCTATGAATTGCTGCGACATCTGCTGCTCCAAAGTGCGCGCAAGCCGCTTTGCCATTTTAACATGCTCGGAAGTTACGGATTTCCCCCCGGTTTCCCTTGCGAAATCACCTGCTGCGCGCACCAATCCGCCGAGCTCCCTCAATCTCAAGGTGAGCCGGTTCTTCCTGCCTGCACGCTTCCTTGCCTCATAAATTATTTCCTGTATTCCGCTCTGGTCGAAATGCGGTATTTTGCCGTCTTTCTTCACTTCCTGCGCGATGAATTGCACCAATTTGAGCTGATTTGGAAGCGTGTCGGGCATTGTCTCATCCATATACACTTCATACCCGTATCCCCTGATTCTGGAGCGCAATGCGGGATGCATGCTCCTTACGTCCTGGTAATTGCCTGCTGCAATCAATACGAAATCGCACGGGACTGCCTCGCTCTTCACCTGCGCACCTGAGGATAGCTCGCTCTGCCCGGTAATTGGGAATTTTTTCTCCTGAATTGCAGTAAGGAGCTCCTGCTGCGCCTTCGGCCTCAAAGTGGAGATCTCATCAATGTAAAGCACGCCCTTGTGCGCCTTGTGAATTGCACCAGCTTCAATGCGCAGATGGGGAGGGGTTCCCAACCCGCCGGAGTTATGCACCAGCACGTTGTTTGCAACCAAATTGCCAGTATCGGTGGTGATGTTGTAGACGTAGCCGTCAAAGTCCTTCACTTCCTTCCCGGTGACCTTTTCGAGCTTGAATGATGTAGCGGTTTTTTTCATAAAAATTGCCATTCGTAATATGTCCGTCCCTTTCCCTTTAAGCCTTATGAAATATAAAAGGATTCGGTTTTGGAAGGCCCGGCCTCAAGACAGGAGGGCAGCTCAACCGATCAATCTGCGCAGGAATTCGCTGAACGACCTTATCCCTGCTGAGATCGGGTCCGATGGCTGTGAGGCGATGCACATCCCGTTGCTGCATTCACCGGGGCAGCGATACATCTCGCTTCCAACAGATTGGCCTTCGCAATAATATTCCGTGACCAGCTGGCCGATGCAGGTATCCGTGAATGACTGGGTGCCGTAGGTAAGTATGCCCCTGCGGCTGAAAGCCCTGCCGCCATCCGAGTCCGTGCAGAGCGATTCTGCTGCAGGTTGGCCGGTTTCTTCTATGGCAATGGCGTTAATGCCTGTCTCTGAACCTGAGGAAGTTGCAATGCCGGAATCAGGTGCCACTTGCGCATTCCCAACAACGGCCGGAGTGCCTACAATTGCTGGTTCAACTGCACCTGCAGGTTGGAGTGGTGCAACCGGAGGCGCAACTGCCAGACCGCGGGTCAAAGTGTAGCGCGCATGCGCAATATTTCTTGCATATGAGATTGTTGCGGTTGTCGGGCTGATTCCAGTGGAGATGGAGCCCCGGTAGGAGATAAAGCCCATTTCCTTTGTCGCAAATTCCATGTTCATCCGGTTGCTGTAACCTATCTTGTCAACAATTGTTGAGCCGGGCGAGTTGACAAATTGGTCGAGTGCCGGATCATAGAGCAGGTTTAGGTGGAGGCGATTGAAATAGTACGCCACTGTGCCACTGTTGTCCTCGGTCAATTCAGGTATGATGATTCCGATCGGACTCGGGCCGTAAACAAGGGTTTTGTTGAAAACAATTGCCGAATACTCATCCGGCGAATAATGATAGTCAACTCGCCGATTAGTTACGGAGGCATTCGTGTATTGCCCATATGCATTTATATAAAATACCTGGCCGTATACCGAGTTACCATCCGCGGGCTCGAGTACCACATATACGTCGTTAACACTCCTGCTTCCGAATTGGAATGCATTGGAAATGCCCGAAGTAATGGAAAGAATGTTGCCAGTAACAGGCCCGCCATAATCGAGGTTTAGAGTATATCCCTTCAAAATTGAGAATGTCAGTGTGTCATAATCAACAGTTTCTAGCCCCAGGAAGTTGAACTTGTAACCGGCTTCACCATGTATGATGTCAATGGATTCGCCTGCAACGAGAGTCTGGGTAACCGGCGTCTTGTAGACTTGGTCGATGTCGTTGTAGAGCTGGATTTTTGAGATTGCCTCGGAGTTGCCCACCTTGCTGCTGACGATATTTGTCTTCCAATTCATATAGTCATAAGAATAAGGGCCCAAGTTTGTGTTCTGCCATAGCATTATTACTTTCTGGTAAACGCTGATATCGAAGCCGTTTACGCTACGGTTATACGCGTACGAGAAAACATTGTTCAGGCGGATGCCTAGGTCATTTGCTCCAGGCAGGTATCCATATTCGCCGGTTCTCAAGTATAGTTTCCCTACTAATTGGTTTGACCTATCTTTTATTTCAAACTCGGTCACATTTGATTCGTTATAACCGGTAATGCGGATTACGTATTTCATATCGGAAGTTGTAAATGGCTCTCCCATGAAAAGACTGATTCGAGAAGGATCCTTGCCCAAGACAAGTGACTGCAATTTGCCGGAATATGCATAATAGTCGACGACCGCGAACCTCGATCCTAGGAAAGTGATGGAAACTTGGGCATTCTTTAGCATGTTGCTGGTGTTTTTGCAATCGGTCGCATTCTTCGTAGTATCGAAGCAGAGGGGAATCGGGTCCGAGAATACTGCCTCGTAACCCGTCTTGGCGTATTTGGCCTGCAGTACTTTTGCGGTCTCATCGTATGCAGTGTAAGCGAACAGGTAGGCGTTCTGGTTTTCAATGGTATATGTGGCCCCTGCAGGGTAAATGATCCTGCCGTCGAAAGGCATCCCCGCAGCGGGCGCCAAAACCGACGTCATGTAAGGAGTAACCTGTTTGGGTCCGGAAGTACTATTGAACGACGTGTTCGTCGAGCTGAAGCGGGAGGATTCAAAAGTAAACCGGGCGCTGTCTACATAGTGGTCGAGGTCGTCATTGACGTATGTTCTCATCTCATAAGCGTTCGGATAAGGCGTGGGGGAAGGGGAAACGGAGGGGGAAGGATATATAGAAGGTGAAGCCGAAGGGGAGGGCGATGGGAAAACAGAGGGAGAAACTGAAGGATAGAAGTATTCGCACCATTCATCGTAATATTTGTCGAATGTGCCGTCATTATAGCATTGCTCCTGCTTCCGGCTGTAGCACCGGTAATTGTAATATCCGGTTCCGGGGCCGACGGGAAAAACCTCTTCCGCCTTCACAATCTGGTCAGTCGCGCAATCCCTCGTGGTCCGGTGGAGTATTATCGAAGTTGGGCTGATTGTTGGCGATGGGGATGGGGAAGGCGAAGGGCTAGCGTCAGTAGGTGTCATTACTATGGTTTTATTTACAGTGAAGTTGCCGGTGATGAATACAGAGGTAAGGTAAAAGGGATAGCCGGTTTTCCAAACCATCAGTTGATGTATACCCTTTTTTAAGCCAGAAATTAATGCGGGGGTATGGTATATGGGCGTAGCCTGAAGATCAACCTGAACAGATGCTCCTGAAGGGATTGTAACTAAGTATAACGAACCAAGAGTATTGTTCTCGATAAGGGTCACATTGATAAAAGTAGTAACTCCCGGCTGAACATTGACTGTTGTAATATACCTATCGTAGCCAGTATTTGATGAAAAGTCTAAGGTGTGCGTGCCCGGAACGACATTTTGAAAAAGTTCAGGGGTTTTGGCAAGACGATAATTATCAAGCATAACCCATGCATCCGAAGGAATTGAAGTGACATAAATGGAACCATTGGCAGGGATTGTTGGGCTCGGAGATGGAGTTGCGTTCAGCGGCTCCAAATATTTTACAACGGAATAAACCGTATTGGCTGTGAGGTAAAACTCCTGCGTGTAGCTTTGGTAACCGGCAAGGTAGAATGAAACAACATGAGGGCCTTGCCGTACATTATTTACCATCACATTGGTATGCCCGACATAATTTCCATCCAAGTACATCATTGCGCCGGAAGGGGCCGTGTAGCCCCAAATTTTTCCGGTGGCATTTGTCTGGTTCGTAGGTGAGGGGGACGGCCAGAGGGAAGGGGTAGCAGTTGGCAATTCAAAATCAGAGTCGCGGTCCGTTGTCTGCGATGCAGTTTCGGAATATATTGCCAAACCGGTGAAGCCGTAGAAATCGTAGTATGGGTCGGCGCTTGCGAGAACGGCAAAAATCGAGAACAGCAATATGGCGGCAACGAAGAAACGGCTCTGAAGATCCATTAGATCTACCTCAGTTATGGGTTGATGTTAAACCAGAGGTAAAACTAATATTTAAAGTGTTGCGTTCGTTGGTAAAAAATGAGTTATACGAGAATTTCCAGCCCCGGCCTCGCTACATCCGAATTCTCAAAAATCGCCTTCGC
>JBDRLB010000067.1:0-11961 GCA_043813365.1 Microcaldota archaeon
TTTTGATGAAAAAATCAAAGGGAATTATCTGGGTTTGGAAAATGCCCTACGGATAATGATTGCCAAAAAAATGGAACAAATGGAAAGGGAAGGGCTGGTTTCAAGGCACCTGAAATTCGGGAAACCATTCTTTGTCGAGGAAATCGGGCAATACCGCCTCTGCTTCAAAATTGATGAGAAAATGAAGGTGAAAACGATAATATTCATTGGCGATCATAAGGAATATGAAAGATGGGCGAAAATATAATGGCAAAATATTACTTTGACATCGAGACTTTCGGACCGAACCTAGCACCGTCGCCGTTCACGGATAAAATAATCACTATTCAATACCAACTGCTGGATGATGTGACAGGGGAAGCGAAGGGGGAGCTGATAATTCTGAAGGAATGGGAGAGCTCGGAGGCGGAAATATTGAGGAAATTCTGGCCGATGCTGAAGAAGTGGGAATTCATAATGGTCGGGAATAATTTAAGCTATGAGAAGCGCTTCCTAATAGAGAAGGCAAGGCAGTACGGATGGTTCAATTTGAACGAATACCAGCTTAATTATGAGTTTCCAGCTATTGATTTGCAGAGCGTTTTCGTGATTTTGAACAAGGGCCAGTTCAAGGGAAGCGGGATGCACAATTTTACCGAGAAGAAGATGAACGGCGCGATGATTAAGCAATGGTATGAGAAAAGCGAATACGCGAGGATCGAGGAATACGTAAAGAACGAGGCGGAAGGGTTCGTAAAATTCTACTCGGAGCTTTGCAGGAAGATGCCGGAGATGTTCCCGAGGAAAAGTGAGGATTAGGCAAGCTGCCTCATTTGACAGTTTGCGTCGGGTTCCACTTCCTAATCCGGTCCCTCAATTGATCCCTCGATAAGGCCGGCTTTTTCTCTATTGCATCCTCGATCAATTTGCGGATTTGGGCTTGTGACGCTTTTACTAGCAGGAGATCGCCATTCTTTGTGAAGAATGCATGCGTCGCCCTTGCTATGTCTCGCGATTTTAGGACTGCATTTGTTCCCGTTTCCCAGTCCTTGAAAACTTCAGAAACTCGCTCTATTCCGAAATTCCTGAGTGAATGTGCTTCGGGGGGCACGAATGAGTAGGCATCTCGGTGCAACTCTGGCAGGTCCAATATATCCACTTTTTTACTGGTCTCGTGCCATTTCGCAATATCCGGCTTGAGGTCGCTTTTCGGCACGCGCCACACAGCGATTTCTTCACTAGGCATAATTCAATCAGGGAGAATACAAATAATAATATGCCGGGAATAGGTGCGAGCAGGTCAGTTTCGCCCTTTAAGGAAGTTCAGCACCGCCGCGCTGATTTTGGGGACATGCTTTACTGCAAGAGTATCGAGTTCGCTGATTTGATCCCTTGATGGGACCACTTTCGACTCGAAATGAGGAGCGGTAATGACAACCTGGAGCATATGGCGGTCATCGCCCTCTGGAGTGCTGATGGAGACAAAGATATTGTTGGAACGCGCGGGGGCCACTTTCTTCTGAAGTCTATTTAATTCCCTTAGATGGGGGGTCAATTTGGCCGCTAGCTGCTTCTCTACCGCGGGTATTTCCTCCTGGCTCATGATTGGAAGGCCAAAATTCATGGTGACATTGCTGGCACCCGGGTAGTTCTTTTCAAGTTTGTGGCCAATGAAGGCAGGCAATTTTTCCATGTCGCAAATCACCGCACACGCTTAAATAGAGCTTCAACTTATTATTTTTATGCCTATTTCCCCGGAAGTTCAGCGGAGGCAGATGGTGAGCCAGCAGCCGCCTTCCAGCAAGGCAATCGCGAAGCAGAAGATACGGGAAAACATGGCAGTATTAAGGATTGCTTCCGGAGCCAATTCGGTGCAGGGGTTCGGGAAGATGACCATTGGCGCAATAGTGCTCTCAATCGTATTCTCTTTTGCTACGCTTGCAGCTGTTCTCTACAATAATTTCTTCGGCGCCATAGGGGAGGGCGTGGGCATCGTTTATCCAATTATTGGCGGCTTCATACTTGTGCTGTTCTACGAGGCTGTGCAATACCTCAGGGAGGGCTTCTTGCTGTTCGAGCAGAGCAAGAGCCAGGAGGATGCGGCACTGGAGCAGTTCGCGGAAAAAATGCTGGAATAGGAAAGAGGTGGGGAAGGGAATGAAAATGCAAAAGGGGCTAGGCTGGGGGAAGGCGTTGGTTGCGGGAATCGCATATGCTGTGATCAGCCAGGCAATAAGGATCATCGAATCGTTTTTCACAATGGATTACTACACGGATCCGGCGAATTTCGCATTGTGGAGCCGGATGATGATGCCCGGTGCAGGTGCGCCGCCGATGGAATTCTTCATATACAACCTGCTTTTCGGGGTGCTGATCGGGATGGTATTTGCGTATGCATACAACAGCATAAAATCCGCGATCCCTGCTGAAAACAGCTGGATGAGGGGAGTGAAATTCGGATGGCTGCTCTTCCTTGTAGCGGGAATCCCGGGCTTCATAATGCTGTTCATGATCCTTGCTGTCCCGGTGATGCTCAATTTCTCCTGGCTGGTTTCGGGGCTGGTTGTGTACCTGCTTGGCGGGGCTGCAATAGGGAAAATCATTGGCTGATGGTTTTTTGAATGGCAGATTGGAGCGGGCTCTTGCATGACGAAGGGGCTATACTCGCAAGCAGGGGCTCGGTTGAAGTTGAGGGCAATACAAGCATATGCCAGCTTGTGCTGACCGATAGGAGAATTTACATCATTGTATCCAGGGGGCTGATTGCATCCGTGCCGGTAGTAATCGCGGAAATTCCTCTTGAAAAATTGAAGGATGCCAGGATAACGGGGAAGATGGTCCGTTGCCTGCAGATGGATTACTTGAAAAAAAATTTGGTGAAGCGAATCAAGTTTACCTCATTCGACTTTGAGGTCAGGGAATTGCTCGAAATTATCGAGGAGCACGCGGACAATCTCGGGTGAATGCTGCAAATTCTGAAAGGGATGCGTCCTAATCCTCGCGGCTCGCCCAAACGATGTACGCGCCAATGAGGAGCACGAACAGGTAAATTATTACGATCAAGAAATTCCCCATCGAATAAATTGCGGAATCCCTGATGGTGACCTTTGAGATCATCTCTATCACGTTGTAAAGGGGAAGGAGGCTTGCGAAATACCTGACGGAGCCGTGAATCTGCTCGAGTGGGAGCACTATACCGCTAAGGAAGAGCATGGGCATTGATACGAGCAGTGAGGAAAGGACGGCACTTGCCTCATTGTTCACGAAAGACGCGAGGAGCGTCCCCATCGCGGTGAATATTGCCGGTGCAAGCAGCAGTGAAAGGGCGACAGCTGTGAAATTAGAGCCGAGGTTGATGCCGAAAACCAGGCTCCCAAGGAGCGCAACTACAAGCACCTGGCAAAGCCCAACAAGGTAATCGCCTATGAACCTGCCCAAGACTATCGATGAAGTGCTCGCATAGGAAAGCTTCATCCTCATCCTTACGCCCTGTGCGCGCTGCTTCACGGTCATGATGGGCGGAAGCAGGAGGCAGGAAAGCATTGAAACTAGCCCGATCAAAGCGGGGAATATGGTGTCGATAGGCCTCAGCTGCCGCTTTTCCTTCAGCGCCTCCAATTTCGGCGGCACGAATTTCTGGGGGTCGTTTGAGATGAATTGGTCGATGTTCTGCTTGGCAGCCCTCAGCAATGCCTCGGTGTCGTCCAATTCTGCGCTCAGGCGGTCTATTTCAGCCCCGGACTGGGAGAGGTAGCTCCTCATCGAATCCGAGAGGGAAGTAAATGATTCAAGATTCGAGCGCGCCTGCCCGATGCTTGCGATGGCATTCCCGATCTTCCCGTCCGCATCCTCTAATTGCGTGCGAGCCATGTTGAAGTCATTTCGCGCATTTGCCTGCGAGAAGGAAAGCGAGGAACGGGTGGTTTGTATGTCGCGCCTTGCATCCGAAATGTCATTCCTTGCAGCGACAATCTGGTATTGCATATTTTGGAGCTCGGTGCGCATCTGCGTCAGTTCGTTCCGGGCCGATGCAACCTCGTTGCGCGCATTTATGAGGCCGTTCTCAACCTCCGCGAGCTGCGCAAGGGCGGTGCCAGTCGAGCTCGCCTTGACCTGCTGCACAATTGAAAGGTAATAGCTGATCTCGTTGTAAATGCTGTTGAGCTGCGCTATCCGGGCGGAAAGCTTCGAATCCCAGTTCGCGAGGTTGTTCTGCAAGGTTGCGAGCTGCGAATCGGTCGATGCGAGCCGCGAATCGTAGTACTGCAGTTTCGAATCGTAATTGGATAGCTCGTTTATAGCGCCCTCCCAGCTGCTTAGTTTGTTCCGGGTCAGCGAGATGCTCTGGCGCATTTGAATTGCGTCGTTCTCCATCTGCGTGAGCGAATTGCCGGTTGAGACAATTTGGTTCGATTCGATGGTGTTCTCAAGCGAGCTCATGCGCACCTTGCTTTCCTGGAAAGACTGCTTCAGCTGCGGTATCTTGATGAGCTTCGCATCTATATCAACGGAAAGGGTGCGCATGTTATTGTAAATTGAGACGAGGTTGGTCTCCACCAATTCGGCTGAAACGTCCGCAAGCTTCCCCTGCAGCTGGAGGGCGATTGCATTTGCAACAATTTCCTTCGTGGGCTCGAAATATGTGTAAATGCGCTTATGGCCGTTTTCGTCCTTCTCCACGCTTAAGCCGAGAACCGCCCTGCCCGAAAGCACCTCCGTTATCATATCCTCCTTGCTGGAAACGAAATGCACGGATTGGTCATCTATCTGTGGGAAGGGGTCGTCAAGGGGCGAGTAAACGGCGATCTGCACCCCCCTCGCGCCTATGGAAGTGAATATGGGGCCGACAATGAACATCAAAATGAACGGATAGAGCAGAATAAGAAGCGAAGTCAGTCCCTGTGAAGAGATGAACTTCAGCTCCATTTTTACGATTGTGAGCAGTTTCATCATTTAACACCAATGCCCATACCTACAACGACCTTGAAAACGTCGTCCAGTGTCGGCTCCTTCACATATGAGTCCTTGACAGCGATTTCCCGATCCGAAAGGAGGCGATACATCATGGAGATAAGCTTAACAACTTCCGTGTTGACGCACGTGACCATCAGCAGGTTCTTTTCCGCGAAAACGGTCAAAATCCCTTTTAGTTTCCCGACATCGCCGACGACTTTTTCAGCAGCGGAGGAGAGCTGGATGAATATTTTCGTGTCGCCCCCGTATTGCAAAATAAGGTCAGATGGCGTCCCGATCGCAAGTATATTGCCCCTGAAAATTATTGCCAGCCGGTCGCAAAGGTAGCCCGCCTCCTCAAGGTAATGCGTCGTCAGTATGATTGTCGCCCCATCCTTCCTCAAGTCCTTTATGCGACCCCACACCGTCGACCGGATGTCCGGGTCCAGCCCGACTGTCGGCTCGTCAAGCAGTATCAATTTCGGCGAGTGTATTGTTGAGAGCGCAAAATTGAGGAGCCGCTTGTAGCCTCCGGAGAGGTCGCTTGCCCTCACGGAGCGCTTATTATCCAGCAAATAGCGCGAAAGCTGCCAGGCTATACGGTCCTCGAGTTCCTTTCCCGAAAATCCGTAGAGTTTGGAGAAATACGAGAGATTCTCATCAACGGTGAAATCGAGCGCAAACGAGTATTCCTGCGGAACGATGCCGATGGTCTTCCGCAAATCCAGCGAATGGAAGAACAAGTCGTTCCCATAAAGGGAAACGGTGCCCGAATTCTGGCGGTGCTGGCCCGAGATGATCTTCATTATGGAGCTCTTTCCTGCGCCATTTGGGCCAAGGAGACCGAAAATTTCACCCTCCTCCACATCGAAGCTGCAATTCTGCACTGCAACGTAGGAGCCGTACTTCACGGAGAGGCCCTTAATGCTGATCGCTGTTGCCATCGAATCGAAAGGGTTAATTTTATGTGCAATAATAAGCTTTCCTTGCGTAAACGTGGGTGAGCAGGGATAATGGCTCGGTGGGAGAAAAAAATGAACAAGGGCAGGCGAACGGGAATCGGCAGTTCATCATCAATTTCAATTTTCAAGTATTTGCTGCTTGCTGCCATCGTCCTCTCTGCAAGCATGTTCGTGCTTAATGCGCAGAAAAAACCCGAGAGGTTCTCGCAGCTTTCCCTGATTGCGGGCGCATTCCCTTCTGAAGTCGAGGCGGGCACGAAATTCAATTTCGGCTTGGAGATCTATAATCACGAGGGGAAGGGGATGCTATACGAGTATAGGGTTTTGGTAGATGGTGCGGAGATAGGTAGCAATAAAATAATTCTGGACGACGGCGAGAAAAAGCGCATATATGAGCCCGTGATGCTGAATGATAAGGGGATACATAAAGTGCAGATTGAAATGAATGCGGAAGGGAAGGCATACGGCGTTTTTTTTAAAGTAGATATAATCTAGCTGATGAAATGCAGGCATTCGACAAAATCGCAAGGGAATGGAACGAGAACAGGCAGGCGCCGATTTCGCCAATCCCGTTTTTTCTGAAATTTGTCAGGAAGGATGACCGCATCCTGGATGCGGGCTGCGGCAACGGCCGGAACCTTGTTGAAATTGCAAGAAACTGCGGCGAGGCCTACGGCATGGATTCCTCAACGGAAATGGTGAATTTCTGCCGCGAAAACCTGATGCTGAAGGGGACCCGCAATGCGGGCTGCCTGGCCGGCAACATCATGGGAATGCCCTTTTCGGATGGTTTTTTTGACAAGGTTTTTTCCGCAGCGGTTATCCACCACTTGGGCAAGCAGGAGCAGCCGCTTGCTGTGAAGGAATTTTTCAGAGTTCTGAAAAGGAGCGGATCCGTTTTTGCAACGGTATGGGCGGAAAACCGCCTGAAGGAAGGGAATGAGGGGCATGTGAAATGGGGGGAAGTGCAGAGATACCATTATTTTTACAAGAAGGGGGAGCTGGAAGAGCTTTTCAGGGATGCGGGCTTCGATGTTACGGAGCTTTTTTTCGAGCGCAATGGAAAGCGTGTTCCTGAGGAGGAAGGGCAAAATATCGTGCTAATCGCAAAAAAACCATAAAAAGTAGGCATTAAAAACAAGCTTTCCGATTAACATACCCCTCAGCCCCGTCGTCTAGCGGCCAAGGATTGCAGGCTTTGGACCTGTCGACGGCAGTTCGAATCTGCCCGGGGCTACTATAAAACAAAAAAATTCTAAATGGTGATATGAATGGGAAGAGTGAAGGGAAGGGGGACGAAAGTAGCGGCGCATAAATTGGTGAGGGCGAATGCGGCAATGTTCGGCCTGAGTTTCTCGAAGAACAAGGAAGCGCTTCGGAAGTTCGGGATCCTGTCAACAAATACCGTCGAAAGGAACCGGCTAGCCGGGGAGATAACAACAATAATGAAGCAGGAAATGCCGGCCGACGAGAGCACTGCTTAAATATATCCTCAACGTTACCGATTGCATAAAGTGATCCGGATGGACATTGATAACAGGCTGCAGCTGGCGATGAGGCCGCCGACGGAGGAGATTGTCACGCATGAGGAGATGCATGCGTTGCTGCAGAACGAGGCCCACCCCAGCCATTACATCGGACTGGAGATTTCCGGCAAATTGCACCTTGGAAGCCTATTGATCAATGGGTTCAAGGTGAATGATTTGACGAAAGCGGGCTTCAAAACGCAGGTTTTCCTTGCGGATTGGCATTCCGTCATAAACAACAAGATGGGGGGCGACTGGGAAAAAATCAGGAAGGCCGCGAGATATTACGAGGAGGCGTTCAAATTCTTCTGCCCCGGAAGCAAAATAATCCGTGGGACCGAATTGTACGAGGGCAATGACGGGTACTGGAAGGACGTGATCACTTTCTCAAAGCACCTTACGCTTGCGAGGGCAACCCGCTGCCTCACGATTTTGGGGAGGAGCGAGAAGGATTCGCTGGAGCTTGCGCAATATTTTTACCCATCGATGCAGGCAATTGATGTGAAGCATCTTGAAGTGGATGTATGCCACGCGGGAATGGACCAGCGTAAGATACACATGGTGGCAAGGGAGGTATTCCCGAAAATGGGCATGAAGAAGCCGCTTGCTTTGCATCACCACCTGATTCCGGGGCTAACTGAGCCCCCGAAAACAACAACTTTGGATAAGGAGGAGCAGGTTGCTGCCTCAAAAATGAGCAAATCCCTTCCCGGAAGCGCAATATTCATCCATGATTCGGAGAAGGAGGTGCAGGAGAAGATCAGGAAGGCGTATTGCCCGGAAAAAACAGAAGGGAATCCGGTGCTGGAGATCGCCAAATACATCATATTCCATGAGAACAAAACGGTTGAAGTGAGGAGGGACAAGAAATTCGGCGGCGACGTGGGTTACGAGAATTATTCGGAAATGGAGAAGGATTACCAGCTGAAGAAACTGCACGCGATGGACCTCAAGAATACGGTAGCGCATGAGCTGAATAAAATAATCGAACCCATAAGGGGTCATTTTGAATCGAAAAAAGAATTGCTGGAAGTTTTTGAGAACGCTGAAATCACCCGCTGATGAACACATATGGCATTGATCAGGCTTCCGAAAGTAAGGCTGAATTGGAAGAAACTATTGCACATAGGGAAGCTCCCGAAATTGCGGATAAGGCCCGAAAGGAAAAAATGGGACGGCAAGGCACCGCTTCGGGTGGGATTTTATACGGATACTTATTTGCCGAATGTTGACGGAGTCGTGAATTCGATCCTTTCCTACAAGGGGGAGCTGGAACGGAGAGGCGACGAGGTGTTCGTTTTCACTTCCGGAACTGAAGCGGATGAGAAGGAATATGGGGGGAAGAAGACATTCTTCTTTGAATCCGTGGTGTTCCCTCCTTACCCGCAATACAAGGTGGCGGTATTTCCTCTTTCCTCCATAAATTATGCGATGAAATCGAAATTGAGCCTGATACATTCGCATGCGATAGCTTCAATGGGAGTGGCGGCAATAGCAAGCGCAAAAGCGCTCAACCTGCCCCTCGTAGGCACATATCACACCATGATCCCCAAAGCAACTTTCATCCTGACCAAAAGCTCATTTGGGAAGAAGCTGTTTTCTGCAGTTGCTTGGGGCGCAATAAGGCAGTTCTACAGCCCATTCGACCTCGTGACTGCCCCGACAAGGACAATTGAGAAGATGCTAAACAAGCACGGTGTTGAGAAAACAGCTGTTGTGCCGAACGGGATCGACCTGAACAAATTTTCACCGAAATACGACCGGCAGATAGTGAGGAAGCTGTTTGGAATGAAACCAAATGAGAAAATCATACTGACATCCGGGAGGCTGAGCGGGGAAAAGAATGTGCATGTGCTGATCAAGGCATTCGAAAAACTAAGGGAGGAAAAGGAAGCGAAATTCATCATACAAGGCGATGGGCCTGCAAGGGCTGCTTGCCAGAAGTTGGCAAGGAAATCCAAATATTCAAAGGATATCATTTTCACGGGCTTCATAAAGGAATTCGAGGTGCCTTTCTTTTATTCAGCCGCGGATGTTTTCGCAACGGCTAGCACTTTTGAAACTCAGGGGCTTGCGATGCTGGAGTCGATGGCGTGCGGCCGCATTGCTGTGGGAGCAAACAGCCTTGCGATACCGGAGATGCTGCATGAGGGGGAAAACGGATTCCTTTTCAAGCCGTACAACGAGCAGGAATGCGCGGAAAAGCTACTCAAAGCACTGGAGCTGAAGGACGGAAAGCTAAAAGCAATGGAAAAGAACGCCCGGAAGGTCGCATCGCAGTATTCCATACAGAAAAGCGTGGACAAGCTGATTGCAGCTTATGGGAAGGTGCTCTAAACGTGTGCCAGGAACCGCATCTAATCAATCGTATTTCCACATTACCGGAGTTACCACGACCGCATCATAACCCTTCGAATGCAAATAGCTCCCTATTTCAAGGGCGAGATGCGTGGAGTAAAGGGTAGTCGTGCCATCAACAACGCAATTGCCGCTGCAAATTGCATCCCCAGTGGGTTTGAATGAATAAGTGCTTATTTTCACCGGTTTTTGGGGGTTTTCAAGGAACCGTAGGGATATCTCCACTTCCTTTGGAGGCTGCAAGTCAAGTTCGCCTAAGAAATATCCCTCAGGTTTGACTGATTGTTTCAGATTTCCTACAAGCTGCTTCACCATGATTCCGCTCTCGGGTCGAATTACTGCAAACCAGCCTATTCTGTTGTACGATGAAAGGGGCGGATTGGAAAATTCCTTCAGCGCTGCATCTGTATCGGACGATTCGGGGAATCCGTATATAATTGCCTTCCCGGGCGGCTCCACATGTTCGCCATAATGCACGAAATTGAAAAGCGAATTCAGGTGGTAGAGGGAAAAGATGAGTATAAACAGCATCGCTGCATGGCTGAATTTTTTGGGAAGGTCCCGCGGTTTCTCAAAAAACAGGAAAATCGAAATTGCGAGCAAGCCGGGTGCGAACCAGCCGAGGTATATGATGTTAGTCTGGGTGATGCGCGGGATGATTTCGCCGATTATCAGCATTAGCCCGAAGAGAGCGAGGAAATGCTTCCAGGAAAGGGATTTTGAATGGGAGAAATCGTATAAGACGAGAAGCACGATTGCATTGATCCCCGCAACTGTCATGAAGCCGCCGTCGAGGACGGAGATTATTGATGCGATAGCGGCAAATTCGAGGAGGAGGAACTTCCAGTATTCCCTTTCCCTTAAGGCAAGAAGGATTGAGAGCACAAAAATTATCGCGAGGATCGCAAGGGTAAGGACGGAAACCGCATCTGGATATGGGGAAATGTCGTACATGGGCTTGCCGTTGTCAACAGAGGGGCCGAAGCCGATGCCGAATTCCTTCTCGATGAAATAAATCGCGGGCTTCAGCGAATGAGAATGCAGAGTGTAGGTTGCTTCCCAGCAGGTTATGCCGCTGCAGTCGGTGACATGGGCAGCATAGCCATTCAGGGGGGCGCCGAATTTCTGGAGAATAAGCATGTTTGCTAGGAGATTGAACGCGAATCCGCATAGAATGGCGATCATGAGCGCGCGCCTTAAGCGCTTTTGTTCGATTTTTCCAAAGTTTTTGGGCAATTTCGGAATGGCAATCTTGACTGCCGCCATGAGGATGAAAAAGCCGATGAATACGATGCCCTTCCCGTAGCTGTTGCCTTCAGTGAGAAGATGGATGACTGAAGAAAGATAATCGCGGCTGCCGGGTATGAATAGGAATATGCCCAGCAGGGCTGCTGCAATAAGGAGCTGCAATAGTAGTTTCCCCCTCATAGGAAGGGTTTAAATGATAAAAGTATAAATAGCCCTCTAGCTCGTAGAACAGGAGGGGGATTTTTAAACTTAGGGAAGGGTTTACGCCATCAAATTTGCGGGTTTTCGTGCGCCAGCATTTTTTTTATAAAAGTGGGAAAATGGGGAGGAAGGTCTTTCATCCGGGAATGAAGGGTTGGCTATTGGCAGCAGCAGCCATAACGCTCGTACTCCTAGCCACGTTCTACTTCATCTTCATGATGGTGCCGTACTATGTCATCTTCATTTTCGTGAATTTCTTCTTCCTTTTCGTTGAGATAGTATACCTGCTCAAATTCAGGGAGGAAAAGGAGGCGGAAAGGAGCAGCAGGTTCCCGAGCATGACGGTCTTGGTGCCGGTTTACAACAGCGCGAAAACATTGCAGAAATCCCTGAGGGCAATAAAGGCGCTAAAATACCCGAGCAGGGTGGAGATCATAGTGATAGAGGACGCCAGCTCTGACGGGAGTTATGGGATCGTCCGGAAGGAGGGCGGCGTGGATTTGATCAGGACGAAGGAAAATATCGGGAAAGCGGCATCGCTCAATCTGGGGCTCAGGAAAGCGAAGGGGGAATTGATTGCCACAATCGATTCGGATACTTACCCAGAAAAGGACGTTCTGATGAAGATGGTGCCGCATTTTACTGATGAAAAAGTGGGGGCGGTAGTGGGGCTCATCTGCGCGAACAAGCCGAAAAACCTGCTTCAGCGCATACAGGAAGTGGAGTATTTCGTG
>JBDRLB010000068.1:0-4678 GCA_043813365.1 Microcaldota archaeon
CGTGAGCTTTGTTTAAAAAAAAGGTGATTTGCATGGGAATTACAATACATTACGGCATGGAATTTAAGGAAAAACAGCAGGTCGATGAATTCCTCAAAGAACTAGGTCCCCTCATGGCAAAGGCAAGCATAAATATTCAAGGATCCCGCCGAGAATGCTAACGCGTGCCTTGCAGATTCATGCTAAGCAGGAAAAAACCGTTTTACCTCGATTGCTTTTATATCCTTTAAAAGGGGAGCCTGAATTTTTAAAGGATCAGCAGATATTGCTTCCGTTTGGTGGTCTTCAATGGATGATAACCTAAAGTTGTTGGCTGAACGCGAAGAGATAGGTGCAGCTTTCTTGGAAAGAGAGATTCGTGAAGGCAGGGCAGTGGTATTGAAGCACAAGGACGATCCTGCGGCAGTGCTTCTTGGTGCGGGCGTGAGCACGAAATTGAATACAAACTTGGGCATTTCTCTTGCAAGTGATTTGCAATTGGAACTTGAAAAGCTAAGGGTTGCGGAACACCATGGCACCGACACTGTAATGGATCTTTCCACAAATAAAACGCATTGGACGTTGGAACGGATGGTGGAAGCATCCCGGGTTCCGGTTGGCACGGTTCCCATATACGGAGCCTTCGCAAACCCCACCGAAGATGGCTTTCTTAACGAGATAGCCGCACATATAAAATTGGGCGCCTCTTATTGCACAATCCATGCAGCCATCACGCGGGAGGGCTCCCGGCAAGCGATAAAGCGAGTGACGAAAATAGTGAGCAGGGGTGGGGGAATACTTGCAGCCTATATGCAGGAAAACGATTGCGAAAATCCCCTTTACACGAATTTCGATTACATCCTTGAACTGTTCAAGGACACGGGCGTGGCAATAAGCCTTGGCGACGCATTGCGGCCGGGTTGTCTTGCAGACGCAAACGACCAAGCGCAGCTCATGGAGCTGAAAGTTCAGGGCGAGCTCGTGCTTCGCGCGAGAAAAGCCGGCGTTCCGGTGTTTTGCGAAGGTCCTGGCCACATGCCAATGGATACCATAGCCGAAAATGCGGCGTTGCAGAAGCGGATTTGCCACGGCGCACCTTATTACGTCCTTGGTCCGTTGGTCACTGACACCGCACTAGGTTACGACCACATCAACGCAGCCATCGGAGCTGCAATAGCAGCACAGGCTGGAGTCGAATTCCTTTGCGTACTGACCCCACAAGAGCATTATTCATTGCCGACCCTCGAAGGAATCAGGGATGGCGTGATTGCCTACAGGATTGCAGCACACTCTGCTGACCTGCTTAGGAAAAAGGGTCTGTGGGAACAGAACCGCCAGATGTCACAGGCAAGGTTTGATTTGAATTGGACGGAGCAGAACAGGCATTCCATTACACGCATTCCGGTCGAAACCAAGGACCACCAGCCGTGTTCCATGTGCCTGGGCCTTTGCCCAATGTTAAAGGTCTCGCAATTGATGAAGGGCGAAGCCGGGAATGAAAATCTTCCGCTTGAAAACAACCGCAGAACACAAATGAAGGAAAAGGTGGCGGTATAATATCTATGGATGCGAATCCGAAGGTGGAAGGGGGAATTAAATGAATTTGTACGAATCTTTGCTTAAGGTGAGGGCGCGCAAACCGCTCATCCACCACATAACCAATTGGGTGACGATATGCGACTGTGCAAATGTCACGCGTGCAGTCGGCGCCCTGCCGGTGATGGCGCATGCGCCGGAGGAAGTCGAGGAAATGACCGGCATTTCAAATGCCCTTGTTCTCAACATAGGCACGCTTACGAGGCCCCTGGTCGACTCGATGCTTTTGGCAGGAAAGAAGGCCAACAGCAAACACATTCCAGTTGTGCTTGACGCAGTCGGAGTCGGAGCAACGAGTTTCAGGAGCAGCATATGCACCGAATTGTTGGAACGGATCGAGGTCGACGTTTTAAAAGGCAATGTGTCGGAAATTGGCAGCATTCTCGGAGTAAAGTCGGTTGTGAGGGGAGTGGAGGCTGCAGGCGTCGCAGGGAAGCCTGAGGATATTGCCGGAGCGCTCGCTGAAAAAATCGGGCGCACAGTTGTCATAACGGGCAAGACCGACATTATCAGCGGCAGGAGTAGGACCCTTCTTGTAAATAACGGCCACGAGCTCATGGGGAAAGTAGTGGGCACGGGCTGCATGGCTGCATCGGTTATAGCAAGTTTTTGCGCAGTTGAAAGAAACTACATTGATGCAGCGGCAAGTGCTCTCGCATGCTACGGCATAGCCGGAGAAATAGCTGCAAGCCAAGCCAAAGGACCGGGGACTTTCAAAGAGTGCTTCTACGATGCTTTGTACGGCCTCGACGAAGCTAAGCTGCAGAGACTTGAGAGGATAACTTCTTATGACAAGACTTGAAAAGGGGCTGTACTTCATCACCGACAAGGCACTCTCGAACGGTAGGATGCTTAACTCCGTGAAATCAGTATTGGAAGGGGGGGCAGTTGCAGTGCAATACCGGGAAAAACAACTTCCCCCGAGGCAAATTCTCGAGGAAGCCAGGCAAGTGAAGAAAGCGTGCGTGGATTACGGCGCAACATTCATAATTAACAACAGCCTGGAGCTCGCTCAAGCCGCAGATGCTGACGGCGTGCATTTGGGGAAAAGTGATGCAACCCTGGGGAAGGCGAGGAATATCCTAGGGGGACAAAAAATCATCGGCGCTTCCGTCTCTTCGATTGCAGATTTGGAAAAGGCAGCTCATGCGGACTATTTGGGTGTCGGACCGGTTTTTCCTACTTCAACAAAGCCCGACGCAGCCCCTTTTATGGGCCTGGAGGGCCTGGCAGAAGTGCGTGGCCTTACTTCGAAGCACATCGTTGCAATAGGTGGCATTGGCCTTGGAAACGCTTCTTCAGTATTGCATGCCGGCGCGGATTCATTGGCAGTAATATCCGGAATCCTCAAGCAAGGCAATTGGAAACAAGCCGCGCGAGGATTTTCAAAGCTTTTTGTAGGTGAGCAGGAATGAACGTCGAACAACTCGGGGAGAGGAAGATAATTGCAGGGCTTTCACGCCTGCTTCGCCGCGACCCAACCGTGTATGCGGACTTGGATGACGACGCAGCGGTTTTCCGTCCACTCGGGAAGCACATCATCGTAACTACGGACATGGGCGTGCTTTCAACCCATTTCACGTCTTTCGACCCGGTCAAGATGGGCAGGAAAATCGTAGCTTCAAACGTTTCGGACGTGCTCTGCAAGGGCGGGCTTCCGAAATACTTTTTCTTGTGCATAGGCATACCCGCAGGCTTCAGCATGGGCTTCCTGAAGCGGTTGTATTCTTCCATGGACACTGAACTGGAAAAATACGGGTGCTTTTTCTTGGGAGGCGACACGAACAAGGCATGTGAATTCTCGTATTCGGCTACGCTGCTGGGATTTTCCGATTCAAGGCCGTTGAAACGAGGCAACGCGCGAACCGGGGACTTGGTATATCTCACCGGAGAAATCGGCAACGCCGCCTTGGGTTATTTTTCACGGAAAAAAGGCGTTTCGGTTCCAAAAAAATTCCTGGATGCACAGGATGCGCCCGGGATAGACTTCGCCTTGTGCAAGCGCATCCTGCGGGAAGGCAAAATGCATTCTGGAATAGATGTGTCGGACGGGCTGGCATTCGAACTTCACGAGATTTCCAGGCTGAGCGGCAAACGCATAGTCGTCGAATGGGAAAAACTTCCTTTGGATCCCAGCTTTGAGAGCCTTTGCAGAAAATTGGGAATAGGGGAGAAGGAAGTGGCGTTGCATCACGGGGAAGACTATCAAATAGTTTTCACCGGCAGCCGCAATGCTTCAGGCATATCCGTGGGACGGGTTGAAGAAGGCCGGGGAGTATTTCTCCAAAGGAACGGAAAGCTCGAAAAAATCGAGGGCCGGGGCTATGAGCACTTCAAGTCCAACTGATAGGAGGAGGGATTTTTTCGATCGGCAGACAATATCATTACGGGAATTAGACACTTCGACAAGGGTACATCACGTGATGCACAATCCTTTCAGCAATAGCCAGATTCGATAGACACAAGAACAAGGGAAATAGCCGAAAAACTGGGCGGGAAATGCCACCTAAGCGATGAGGGCGATTATATCGAGCCAACGGAAGAGCAAAAGCGGCAAAATGAGGAGTATCTGCTAAAGAAGATAGCCGAGTGCCGAGAGAAGGGAGATGAGGAATGGCTCAAGCGGTTCGAGGGCTACCTTGAAAAGCACAGAAGCAGGGTTTACCGGCAGCCCCAGAACGTAGCGGAGGCGTTCGGGGAATGCGCGGCTGTGATGGAGAACGTCGTAAGCCAGCTGAAGGAGGCGGGCTGGAATGTCGCTAACGGCAGCAGCAGGAACCGCGCGGTTGAGAAGAGCTACTCTCCGGGGTGGCCACTTTTCTTTTTTTCTTTTTGGGTTAGCGGCAGCTTTGAAAAAACAGGTGATCAAAATGAGTGAAAAAAAGGTAAATGCATTGACAAGGGGGTTCCTTTCTCTTTCTGAATTCGAGCAGAAGAGCGCATTGGTTGAGTTCTGGGCGAAATCAAGGCAGAAGGAGGACTGGTTCTATTCGCTTTTGAAGGGGAAGGTTTTCGCAGCCGATAATGGGGAAGGGGGCTATACGCTGATGCTGGCGGAGGAGTATTAGGCAACCTCCACCGGTAGGAGTTTAGGCTTTATTGG
>JBDRLB010000069.1:0-3536 GCA_043813365.1 Microcaldota archaeon
GTTCTTTGCAATAGTTGTCAAAGCTTATCGCTGCAAGGGTAACCCTCAAAGAATCAGATACTTTTCTTCACGAATCGCTCTCAATTCCTTCAAGCCCTTATGCAACACCTGACAACTTGAACTACTTTTATGGAATATGGAGTTTAAAAATGCTCGGTTTGGCTTATATACCCATAAGCTCTCAAGGGTGCAATTTGGGGATTTCCCTGCTATTTGTAGGTGGTTTCGCTTCTTTTTTCGATATCGGTTATCCTTACTATTTTCTCCTTCCAATATACCTCGTATCGCACCCTAAAGCTGGAAATTCTAATCCTATATGCGTTTTTGGAGCCTTCCAGCTTCTTCAAATCAAATTCGTTATGGGGGATCGGATTATCCGAAAGAATTTTGAATAGGCTACAGATCCTTCCCTTAAGCTTTTCCTGCGCCCTTTTGATGAATTTCCGGGGTGCATTTGCTATCCTTACGTCGTACACGGATGTCGCCTATTTCTTCCCGAAAACCTGCTCCATCGAGTATTCCTTTCCCGCTTCCATTTCCTTCAATATTTTTTTGTGCTCTGCTAGCTCCTTTTTGGAGATTTTCTCGGTCGGTATAAATGCATAACTCTCCAGAAGGCGATACTTTGTGTTCAGCTCCGATAGCCCCGCCCGGATTGCTTCCATCTGGGTCTTCACCACCCCCTGTGCAATGGCCGCATCAACGATCTGCTCCATCTTCCCTTCCAGCCTCACGTTCATGTTCATCTCCTCCACCTCCACAAACTCTAAATGATTAAAAATATAACTAAAAGTACCACTAAAAGTATGATGAAAACAGTATATAAAAGCATCACTAGGGCGGTTTACTCATTGGAGTTAAGTTTCACTTCGGCGCAAATCCTGCCGGAGTATCAAGCAGCCCCGCCTTTTTCCGCGCCCTTTCGTGATCCATAAAGTATCGGACGATCCTGCTGCCCCTCTGCACGCTCTCATATGCCTTTGATCTGTTCTGAAGACCCAATATTTTAGCGATTTGGTGGAATTTCCATTCATGCACCGTCCGAAGAACTAATCCCATTGCATGCTGTTCCGACAAATATCCCTTCTTGTGAAGGCTATGTACGAACGCAATAAAAGCAGACATTTTCCGATCTGAATGGGCTTTGCCACTTTCAATTTGTTCTATATCCGCTGAACTAGAGGTACGTTGCCTTACCGAACGAGCTCTCAATAAATTAGTTAGGCCGTTCAAAAGGGACTCCCATAAATAACTTGAAAATTTTGCAGGACGCTTATCCGGACCCCCATCTTCTTCCCATAATCTGGCAGATGCCATTAATTTATCATGAGCCATTTCGCGGATGATGCCGGGATCTATACCGGATTTTGTTGCCATCTCCGAAGAAATGAATTTCTCAACCCACAGGTAGTGCGCTTCCACCAGCTTTTTTTGCTCGTCCGGGGGGCGAACGGATTGCTTATTCCTGCGTCGGTAATCAGTTATCAAACCAAGCCGTCTTAACCTATTCAAGTGGTGTTCCGCCCTATAATATGGAACGCCCATTTCTCCTGCCAATTTTTTAAGATCATAATGGCCATCGCGGTCTCTTTGCGCCCTTGCCGCCTCCAGCACTCTTTCTACGTTTTTCCCTATTCGGGGATTTTTTCCCTTTTAGTTTTATGGGGCCGAAGGGTTTCAAGAAACGAAGAAAATCTTTCTGGATCCATTTTCCGAATCCCGAATTTTGAACGACGGTTGCGATAGCGGGGGACTGGCATTTCTCGAAGGAGCTTGCCCTTCCCTTTTTCATCTCCTGTAGGAAGTGGTTGCGTTTCCCCCGCTTTCGGCTCGTTGTATTGAAGGGCCATACCTATCTTTAACTCGCAAATAATAAATAGCTAGCCAATTTCCGCTTGCGGCTCCGGGATTCTTCGCCTGCCTTTCTTCTTCTGCGTTTGCATACGCCAGCCAAACCAAGCCGCAACAAAATCCCTTAAAAAGCCGCCCACCCTATTGTTGGTTTGTGGGAAGAATGAACTACTCCTATTCGAAAGCCGGTGTGAACGTCGATAAGGTGAAGGGCATCCAGAAGGGGATAGCGGGCCTCCTAAATTCCACCCTCACGCCTGATGTTTTACTTGGAGCTGGCCATTACGCAGGTTTATTGAAGTTCGGAGGAAAAACCCTTGCGTTGCACACCGATGGGGTTGGCTCAAAAGTGCTCATCGCGCAGCAACTCGGAAAATACGATACCGTTGGCATTGATGCCATTGCCATGAACGTGAACGACCTCATTTGCCTTGGTGCAAGGCCCGTTGCGGCCGTTGATTATCTGGCAGTTGAAAAAACCAATGGCCATATGATCTATGAGATCATGAAGGGTGTATCTGCTGGCGCAATGGAATCGAAGTGCGCAGTCGTGGGCGGAGAAACGGCGGTTGTCCCAGACCTCATCCGGGGAATAGCCGGACGCGGATTTGATCTATCTGTCACATGCATCGGTGAAATTGAGGGCGGGGTAATAACCGGCAAGGACATGCAAGCTGGCGATGTGATTATCGGCCTTGAAAGCTCCGGAATCCATTCAAACGGGTATACGCTTGCAAGGAAAGTATTATTGAAATCAACAGAAAAGGGGCATGCTGCCCATGGAGCCGCGGTTAAGGGTGTTAATTCCCAGAGCAATTCCGGCAATGGGTACGCCTCTTCAGATCTTAAGCCCGTCCCGAAAGGCAAATCTCCCCTTAGGGATATTCTTGAAGAAATGCTCGTCCCAACTAAAATCTACTCGAATGCGGTGATGGATGTCCTAAGGAACTCTAATGTGCACGGCCTGGCACATATCACAGGAGGCGCATTCTCAAAGCTGCAGCGCATCGGCGCGTATGCGAAGAAGGGCTTTTTACTCTCCAATATGCCCGGGCCCAAACCGATTTTCCAGAAAATCCAAAACATGGGAAAAATCCCAGACAAGGAAATGTACCGCACATTCAATATGGGGATAGGCTTTTGCATCGTATGCCCGAAATCGGAGGCGGATGGAATTGTTTCAATTTGTTCCCGCCACAACATAGGTTCGCAACTTGTTGGGCACATATCTGACAAGCGGGGCGTTTTCCTGAGGAAGGGGGGCAACATGATTAATTTGAGCTAAAAATTAGCTAAGTTGTTTTATGGGTTTTTTCCGATTCATTTTTATGACTCGGTGCGAGGTTGGTTGTTTTATGGATGTGCTTAATTTCGAAATCCTTCGGATCGCAATTGCCCTTTTAGGCACAGGGGCTGCGGCCTACCAGGATTTCAAGACATCCTTCATTGACGAGAAGATAATCTATCTCATGCTCGCATGCGGCGTCTTCCTCAATTTAATAAATTTCATCATAACAGGCGAGCTTCTCATATTGTATGCGCTAATCGTTTCAATCATCATATTGCTGTTCGGCTATGTATTCTACAAGCGCGGCCAGCTGGGAATGGGTGATGTGCTTTTATTCGTGGCGATCCAGCAGCTCCTTCCGCTAACGCCTATTGCCCTCAAAATCCTAAATCCCGTC
>JBDRLB010000070.1:0-23865 GCA_043813365.1 Microcaldota archaeon
CGGTTGAACGGATAAACAATGTCGAAAAGCTCGTCGCAGTGCCCGGAAATTATGATTTCCCGCATTCCCCTAGGGCTTTCATAAAAAGGGTTGCGATAATTCCCGGAGAAAAGGAAAAGAAGGAAATCGCCAAAACCATCGTGAACAAGCTTTCGGCGGATTCCATCGAGCTCGCGTATGAGCATGTTCTCCAGCTGATACCTGGGAATTCTGAAATAGCTTGATCTTGTTTATTTTGCCAATTCAGAATTTGCCGAGTAAAAATAGCATCAAGGCTTTTTGAGCATGCATCCTATTCTCCGCCTGCTGGAAAACCACGGATTGCTTGCTCTCGATCACATCCGCAGTTACCTCATATCCCTTGTTTGCGGGAAGGCAGTGCATGAAAATCGCATCCGGCTTCGCGTTCTGCATGAGTTTCGCATTCACCTGGAATTCCCCGAACTCCTTCATCTTCTGCTCCTTCAAATGCTCCTCTCCCATCGAGATCCAGACATCCGTATAAACTACATCCGCATCCTTTACTGCCTCCGAAGCGGAATTGAATAATTGCACTTTCGCACCGCTCATTTTTGCATATTCCCCCGCCTTCTTTACCAATTCCCTGTTTGGCTCGTATTTTTTGGGCGTCCCGGCTGAGAAATTTATCCCCGCCATGGCGCACGCGAGCATCAGGGAGTTGCACACATTGTTTCCATCGCCGACATAAGCGACTTTCACATTTTTCCATCCCTTAAGCTCCTTTACGGTTTGGATGTCTGCAAGCGCTTGGCACGGATGCTCCAGATCGGAAAGCGCATTAATCACCGGAACTTTAGAATATTTCGCCAAATCCGCAACAGTCTGGTGCTTGAATACCCTCGCCATCACGATGTCCGAATATGCCGCCATCGTCCTTGCCGTATCCGCAATATCTTCCTTTCCTGCCGAGAGCTGCGATCCCGTGAAATTCACCGCGTGCCCCCCGAGCTGGGTCATTCCAATTTCGAACGACAGCCTTGTTCTCGTGGATGTTTTCTCAAAAAGCATTATCAGGCTCTTATGGTCCAGCTCGTGGTAGTATTTCTCCTTGTTCTTCTTCAGCTCGATCGCCTTGTCAATGATTTTCCCGACTTCCTGCGGCTGCAGATCCCCCATTCCAACTAGATGACGAACCATTTTTATCCCCCCCGAATAATCAGATTTGTTGAAAGAGCTAGGGGAAAAGAATTTTTTAAGCTTCTTTAACGGCAAAGTACGCCTCCCGGAACGGCTTTCCGCCCAAAGCAAGCATCGCGGCCGCTTTTGCGGTTCCCATTTCCTCCGTTAAAGAACCCGCCATTTTTTCCTTGTTGATTTTGATAATACCGAGCACGAGTTGGAGCATTTCCAATGACTCTATGGATATCTCAAACGCCTCGATAAGCGGCTTTTTCATTTCCTGATGGTCCTTGTTGTAGCCGGAAGGCAAATTAAGTGCGATCATTTGGATTTCATTCTGCTTTGCAAATACTTTTCCCGCGCTGGTTCGCAGTAGCTCGAGCGCATCCGGATTTTTCTTATGCGGCATCATGCTGCTTCCGGTTGTTATACCCTCATCCAGCTCAACAAAGCCGAACTCTTCCGTGTTCCAAAGCATCAGGTCGGTTGCCATCTTGTTGACGTCCATCATTGTTTGCGCAAGAATGCCGCAAATTAGCGCCCCTTCCTTCATTCTTGAATTCTGCGCTGCAATCCCGTTTACTTCCAATTTGGAAAATTCCAGCTCATGGGCTATCCCTTCCCAATCAAGGTCAATGGTGCTTCCGTAGCCTGCGGCCGTTCCAATTGGGCAATAATCGATTTGGGAAATTGCAAAATTGAGCGCTTCCACATCCTTCTCGAGCAGCTTCTCGAATCCTTCGCACCAGTAGCCGAATGTGCTAGGCATTGCCTTCTTCATATGAGTGTATCCCGGCATCACAGTTGCATTATGTTCTGATGCCAATCCGGATAATTGATCAATCAGGCCGTTCAGGAACACGATGGCCTCCTTCAGCTTGTCCTTTTCATATAATCTCAAGACAGCCAGTGCCTCATCATTCCTTGATTTTCCGATATGCACCTTTTTTCCGGTTTCCCCCAATGTTCCTATGAGGCAATTCTCAATTTTAGTGTGCGAATCCTCCTCCCCTAATTCGATTTTCGCATTCCCGCCAATTGCATCAGCTTCTAATTGGAGAAGGCATGCTTGTATGTCCCGAAGTTCCTTCAAATTCAGTATCCCCGCCTCATGCAATGCGCCGCTATGCGCGGAAACCACTTTGCAGTTGTAGGGAAGCAGCACCAAATCCGCTTCGCAATTCCCCTTGTTCAAAAATTCAAGCAATTTCCTTTGCATATTCCTGTTGTTTCCCCACATTGCCATTCTCCTGCACCTTTTTCCACATCCTTGTCTGCAAACTATAAAGCTCTATGAACCCCGGCGAGCACTGCTGGCTGAAAGTCTGGTTTTCCCCGTAGGTAGCAAGGTTCAAATCGTAAAGCATATTTGCTGATTTTCGCCCCACTACTTGCGCGTTCCCCTTGAACAATTTCAAAGTCACTTCCCCGCCCACATTTTCATTTGCGCTCCCAAAAACTGCATCCAAATTTTCCTTAAGTGGATCCTGCCAAAGCCCGCAATAAACCATCTGTGCCCATTTCTCCTCCAGCATTGGCAGGAAATGGTTTTGATGGATCGTGCTGACCGATTTTTGCAGATCCTTGTGCGCCTTCAGGATGCAAATTGCGCCGGGGCACTCATAAACCTCCCGGCTTTTCAGCCCCACAACCCGGTCCTCCATATGGTCGATGATCCCAATTCCGTGCGATCCTGCAATCAGGTTGAGCTGCGAAATCAATTCAACCGGCCCCTTCTTTACCCCATTAATAGCAACCGGCAACCCCTGTTCAAATCCCAATTTCACATATTCCGGCTCGTCCGGCGCATTCGTGGGCAAAGTACACCACTCGAACGCATCCTCCGGCGGCTCCATTTCCGGCTGCTCAAGAACATCGCATTCCACGCTTCTTCCCCATAAATTCTCATCCGTCGAATACTTTGATTTCTGGGGGATCGGAATCCCATTCTCTCCCGCATACTTGATTTCCGCCTCCCGGCCCATCTTCCAGCTTCTTATTGGGGCAATGATTTTCATTTCCGGCTTCATGGCCAAAATCGAGGCCTCCAATCTTACCTGGTCGTTCCCCTTTCCAGTGCAGCCGTGTGCTATAGCATCCGCACCCTCCATCAGTGCGATTTCAACCGCCTTCTTTGCAATGAGCGGCCTTCCTAGCGCGGTGCTTATGGGGTAGGCTCCTTCATAAAACGCATTCGCCTTGATTGCTTTTCCAACATAATCATATGCAAATTCCTCCTTAGCATCGACCACGTACGACTTTTCGGCCCCCAAATTTTCCGCCTTCTTCTTAATCTCATCAAAATCAGCCGGCTGCCCCAAATCCACAGTAAGCGTAATTAATTTGCACCCGTACTGCTCCTGAATCCATTTGAGCATGCAGGATGTGTCCAGCCCTCCCGAGTAAAGCAGGACCACTGTTTTCGCAGATTTTGCCTCATAGCTTGAATATAATCCCATCTTCCTCACCAATCATCAAACATCTCGCATACCAACAATTTATCCCCCAAAATCCTTTCCGCCTTTTTCTTCGCCCCATCACCAATTATTTTCCTTTGATCCTCTTTCCCATTTTTTTTCATTTCAATCGCCATTATTTTAAAAAAATGAGCGCCGCCTATTATTGGCGGCATCAGGACTCATTTCTTCTTCTTGTGCTTTGATTTCTTTGGCATCCGATTCACCCTCCTTCATCTCATTTTCCGCATATATCTTCTTTCCGGTCAAAACTAAACAAATTTAAACATAAATGTTCAAATTTGATATATGGGAAAATCAGTCGCGAAGAAAACGGAGCAGATCCTGGAGTCCTCGCCCTACCTTCTGCGCGCACTTGATGGCGGCTATGCCAACATTTCAGAGGTTGCGCGGAAAATTGCTGGGGAAATGGGGGAAAAAGCCTCGCTGATTGCAGTTAGGGCGGCTGTAAAACGGTTTTCCGAGGGCAGGTCATCCAATTCCTCCGCAAATGAGAACAGGATAAAACGCTTGCTCAAGGAGAGCAAATTGGAGCTTGCGACGGGAATTTCTGTTATTGTTGTGAATCAGGCTGCATACGAAAACCTGAGGATCCGGCCAAAAAATACACTTTCCGTCGTGAAGAGCAAAACCGGGGTCACAATAGTGTGCCCTGATGACTATTTGGCTTCTCTAGAGGCAAAACTCCACCGGCACGACATTTTCATAAAAAACCGCGACCTCGTTTCCCTTTCCCTGATCACTCCGGAAAAGATAGAGGACACTCCGGGGGTTGTAGCATTTATCACGGATAAACTAGCTGAGAACGGAATAAACCTGAAGGAATTCCTTAGCAGCTACAGGGATACGATGATGATTCTGGAAAAGAAGGATTCGCTCAAGGCATACCAGCTGATGGAGCGGCTTATTTCATAAGGACTTCCGGACCCTGCCAATCCCGCCTTCGAAACCAATTTAAACCTGTATATGAATCCATATACACATGAATTCAGTCATCGTGCCTGTCAGGTTCCCGAAGAAGGACGTGCAGTATTTCGACCGCATGGTTAAGCGGGGCTATTACGTGTCTCGCGGGGATGCGATAAAAACACTCACACAAAAAAGCATCGACAGCGAGCTTTGGGAGGCATGGCACAACTTTTTAGAAGAAGGCAAAAAGTACAAACACCTCTATCCCGGCAAAACCTCTGTTGAAATAGCGCGAGAGGCCAGGCAGGAAATATGGGCTGAATATATGCAAAAAGCCGGCGGGGATGAGGATAAAGCGGCCAAGCTCTTGACTGATGAATCTAATCGCCGAGCTCGGGAAAGATATGGGAAAGTCTCCGGGCGTTGATTTTTTGTTTCCTGAGCTCTTCAACCATCATTTTATCCTCACTTACAAGGATTGAGCCGGAATTTCTCGCTTTTACACCAAAAATGCAATCCTCGTAACCAATATTTATCCCGTTCGTCTTCAGAATTTTCATTAACCGTATTGCTTCCCTCCTTTCATTTGGCGAAATTTCAGTATAAATTAGCTTTTTCTTTTTCAACAACTTCTCCAGCTGATCAGCCAAACATCCGGCCAAATCCGGGTATTTCCTATAGATTTCCGATTCAATTAGTTCGCAGTAGATAATTTCAAATTCACAGCTTAGCGCCCTCTCAAAAAGCAGATTGGCTTGGGCCTTCTCCTCCCTTAATGCCCCCAAGTATATGTTCGTATCCAGGAACAGCCTTCCCATCCTCCATGCAGCCCGCCTCCTAAATCAGCTTGTGAATTCCGGCTTAAATCGGTTGGGTTGATGGGAAAGCAATGATTAGTTGATTGAAACCGGTTTATTTTGGAGGGATAGCGCGATAATAAGTAGTGCAGCCCCCCAGCGCGCGGCGGGTCGAAAAGGAAGTTCCAATGCAGTGAATCCCAAGCAAACCCTCCACGTTGTATTTCGCGAGCATGCCTTCGTGCGCTTATAGTTGCTCCTTCCGGCCTGGCTCATTCGCACGCGAACGCATAACGCAAAGCAACGCTTCGACGGGCAAGCAAGGGACTGCAATGAAGCTCCCTGCCCTTCCCGCAGCTATCACTCGCCTCAAAGGGATTGGCGATTGCAGGGCACCCTTAACTCCCCGGCTAGCTGAAAGACTGCGTTCTAAATGTGCATACTGGAGCATTTAAAAGTATCCTTATCGGCAGCAGTTCGATGAAAAGCGAAACAGAAGCCTGATCAAAAAACCTATCTTTTTAAAGCGGGAAACCGTATTGAAATCATGTTCACAGCAAAGGTGCAGGTGGATTACCCGTTCTCGCAGTACATCATTGAGGAAAAGCCGCTTTCCGCAGATCTGGAGTATATCCTGAACGATTTCATCAAATTATTCACGCAGAAGATGCCCCTCAAGGATTTCTCGAAAGCGTACAAGCTTGAGGAGAACGAGCGCTATTACAAGGAATTCCTCAGCACATTCGACCAGGCGAAGGTTGGCAAGCCTTTGCCCTCAGAGGAACGCAGGCAGATGCGCGAGCAATTCAACGTGCTGCTTGCAATGGTGATCCCCGACCCGGTTTCGCAGAAACTTCTGGCGCAGCAGCTGCTCACCCAGCTATTCGGGCTTGCCGTGCTTGAGCCGCTGTTTGAGGACGACGAGCTTGAGGAAATCATGGTGAACGGCCCGAACGAGATTTTCGTTTTCCACCGCAAATTGGGAATGTGCAAAACGAACCTCAAATTCAAGAGCGAAAAGCAGATGCTCGAACTGCTGCAGCAGGTGCTTCCCGACGAGAGGAAGACCGTTGAGGATTTGCGTTTGCCGGATGGAAGCAGGGGGAACATCGTCTTCCCGCCAGCTGTTGACCGTACCACTTTGACAATAAGGAAGTTCAAACAGCAGCCGCTCACAATTACGGAGCTTATCAAGAACGGCACGCTGACCCTCGACACGACCGCATTCCTCTGGGTAGCCATCGAAGGGTATAGGCTGCATCCGCTCAACATTCTGATAGTGGGGGAAACCGCAAGCGGCAAAACCACAACCCTCAATGCACTCAGCAGCTTCATCCCCCCTTCCGAAAGGGTTGTGAGCATGGAAGACACGCGCGAAATAAACCTCTACGACATGGACAACTGGGTGCCCATGAAAACAACCGACCACGTTGACCTGGAAGGGCTTGTCAAGAATTCGCTAAGGATGCGGCCCGACAGGCTGATCATCGGGGAAGTTAGGGGCAACGAGGCGCACCCGCTTTTCACGGCCATGAACATCGGCCATAGGGGAATGCTTGCGACTCTCCATGCACAGGACGCCCGGGACGTTATCTCGAGGCTGGAAAATTTTCCCATGAACGTGCCAGCCAACCTCATACCCCTAGTTGACCTTGTTGTTGTTCAGCACAGAATTTATAACAAAAAGGAAGGGGTCATACGCAGGGTCACTGAAATCACCGAATTCGACTGGCTTGACCAGCTGGTGACGCAGAACCAGATTTTCCTTTTCAAAGTAGAGAAGCTGCATTGCGAGAGGACGGAACTGCCCTCGCAATCGGTTGAGAAGCTCTCCAGGACTACCGGGAAAACCGTTTCGGAAATCCATGCGGACCTCCTCCAGCGCAAGAAGCTGCTGACTTACCTCATTGACAACAACATCACAAAAATGGAGGATGTGAACCTGTTCATGCGGAAATATTACGCCGAAATGGAATCTGCCAAGGACTGATTTTTTTTGATTGGAGCGGTTGATAATGCAGAAGAAATTCCCCCCTGCTGATGCCTTTATTCATAATATGCGCAATTAAACGGAACATTAATATCTCCGAAACCGCCTAATTCTCCCCCTCTTTCACTTCGAAAGTAATGACGGGGAATGCCTGCGATTAAAATTGAGCTTTAACTTTTTTTGTGAAATATATGATCGAGACTGCAACCCAGGAAAACACCCGGGAAGAAGTGCTCCAATTGCTCAACCCCAATGTGCGGCAGTGGTTCTCGCACTTCCAGGAGCTTACGATGCCCCAGAAGTTCGGGGTGAAGCTGATCCACGAGAATAGGAATACCCTTATCTCCGCGCCAACCGGTTCCGGGAAAACCCTCACGGCGTTCCTTTCCGTAATCAACGAGCTGGTGGGGTTGGCTGAAAAGGGCAATTTGGAAGACCGCATCTATTGCATCTACATCTCCCCTCTCCGGGCGCTCGCTGCGGACATCGAGCGCAACCTAAACGGCCCGCTATCTGAGATTGAGAAAATCCACGAGGAAAAAACGGGAAAGAACCATGGAATACGGGTTGCGATGCGCTCCGGCGACACCAGCGCCTCAGAAAGGGCCAGAATGGTGCGCAAGCCGCCGCACATCCTCATCACCACGCCAGAATCGCTCGCAATCATCCTCTCCTCCCCGAAATTCATCGAGAATTTCAAGTGGGTGAGGTGGGTCATCGTGGATGAAATCCATGAGTTGGCAAACGGCAAGCGCGGCGTGCACCTTTCGCTTTCCCTTGAACGGCTCCAGAACCTCAATGAAAAAAAGTTCGTGCGGATCGGGCTCTCCGCCACCATTGCGCCCTTGGATCGCATTGCCGAATTCCTTGTGGGCTTCGATGGGGGGAAGCCGGCCGATTGCAAGATTGTGAACGCGCAATATGCAAAGGAGATGAAGCTCGGGCTCATTGCGCCCTCAGAGGATCTGATACACACTACGCAGGATGAGCTGCAAAAGCGGACATACAAGATTTTGGACGATCTGATTCAGTCCCACCAGACCACCCTGATTTTCACCAACACGAGGAGCGGCACCGAGCGCCTCGTCCACCATCTCAAGCAATACTTCCCCAATAATTACCTTGATAGGATAGAGGCGCATCACTCTTCCCTCTCGCGGGATGAGCGCCGGGATGTTGAAAAAAAACTCAAGAACGGGGAGCTCAAGGTCGTGGTGAGCTCCACCAGCCTCGAACTCGGGATTGACATCGGCTACATAGATTTGGTAATACAAATCGGCTCCCCTAAATCGGTATCCCGCGCCCTGCAGCGCACGGGAAGGAGCGGCCATGACATCTACAAAATCTCAGAAAGCAAGATGATCGGGCTGGAGCGTGACGACCTTGTCGAGCTGGGGGTCATGCTGCAAGAAGCCTACAAAGGCCATATTGACAAGGTTCAGATACCCGAAAACTGCCTTGATGTCCTTGCGCAGCACATAATTGGCATGGCAGTAGAGAAGCATTGGACTTTCGAGGCGGCATTCAAATTGGTGAGGCAGAGCTACTGCTACCGCAACCTATCCGAAAAGGATTTCAAATCCGTGCTGCTTTTCCTTTCCGGAAGCTATTCCTCGCTTGAAAAATACCGAGTGTATGGGAAAATATGGTACGACGAGCAGAAAGGCGAATTCGGAAGGCGCGGCAAACTGCTCCGCGTGATTTATGCGACAAACATCGGCACCATCCCCGACGAAGTTTCGGTTTCCGTCCAGCTCATGCCATTGGGCCGCCACATCGGTAATATAGAAGAGGAATTCCTCGAGCGGCTCCGCAAGGGCGACCGGTTCGTTCTTGGGGGGAAAACTTATTCGTATGAATATGCGAAGGGGATGAACGCATACGTCTCCCTTGCAACCGGGCTGAAGCCCACGATTCCGCAATGGTTCTCCGAAATGCTCCCGCTCTCCTTTGATTTGGCGAATGCGATCGGGAAATTCAGGGGTATGCTTGCTGATAACCTCAAGAACAAGAGCAAGAAGGAGGCGATTACTTTCATTTCGATCAATTGCCACTGCAACGAGGAGGCTGCAACAGCGATCTACAACTATTTTTCGGAACAGATGGCGTTCCTCAACATCCTACGCTCCAACACCTTCCACTCCGACCGGCAGCTCATAATAGAGGAATTCCTTTCCGAGGGGAAGAGGCACTTCATTTTCCATTCCCTGTTCGGAAGGAGGGTCAACGAGGTTCTCTCCAAGGTGCTTGCAGCCCGCATTTCGCACAAAATCAACCGCAACGTTGTCATTTCGCTCAACGACAACGGCTTCGTCCTCACCATGAGCCGCGCCGTGAACGTGGAAATAAAGAAGGAGCTTTTCCTGATGGCCAACCTCGATTTGGAGGAGGAAGCAAGGGAAGCAATAAAGCAGACCGAAACTCTCAAGAGGAAGTTCCGCAACGTTGCAGTGCGCTCGCTGATGATTTTGCGCAATTACATGGGAAGGAAGCGCTCAGTTAGGAAGCAGCAGATGTCCGCTCACGTCATGCTCGGCATCTCCTCCCGCCTGGTGGATTTCCCTGTGATAAAGGAAACATTCCGCGAAATTCTGGAGGACCACATGGATCTCAACAATGCGCGCTTGGTGCAGAAATGGCTGAAGGATGGGGACATGACCGTTACCGTCCTTCCTCCTTACGATCTGCCCTCCCCTTTCGCGCAACTGCTCATCACGCAGGGCATATCGGATGTTGTTTTGATGGCCGACAGGAAGGCTATTCTGGAGCAGCTGCATACTCTGGTGCTAAAAAGAATAGGGCGCATAAAAGATTAAGGAGTAAAAATGCCAAAACTAAAGGACCGCATTGGCAAGCTGTTCAAGAAGCAGTTTTCAACCGCGAAAATCCGCATTTTGAAGGAGGGAGGCGTTTATTTCGATGATTTGGGCATCCTTGCAATTACTGATTTGCAATTGGGGCACGAGGCCGTTTTGCACAATAGGGGGGTGGATGTGCCGCTGGAGCAGTTCCCGATAATCCTCGAACGCATCGAAAGCATGCTCCTTCGAACCAAAGCGGAACGCGTGCTGATAAACGGCGACATGAAGCACGAATTCTCGCACGCGATGCAGCAGGAGTGGGACGAAGTTCTCGAGCTCCTGAAATTCTTCAAAAAGAGAGAAGTGGAGCTGATCCTTGTGAGGGGCAACCATGACAATTACGTCGCGAAAATCCTCCGGAACCAAAATCTGAAATTGCACGATTACTTCCTTGAGAAGGGGATACTTTTCATCCACGGGCACAAGAAGTTGGGGGAGTACGGCGAATTTCCGGAATTGAAGGAGTATTCCACTTTAGTGATTGGGCATGTCCATCCGGCCGTTTCCCTCCATGATGAGGTCGGCGTCCCGCACAAGTACAATTGCCTGCTGAAAGGCGAGTTCCAAGGAAAGGAGCTGCTTGTTCTGCCGTCAATTTCCCCCCTCGCTTCCGGGGCGGACCTCGTTTCGCGGATTTATGAAACGGACACACTTTCTCCCATTTTGGACGAATGCGACATCGGGGATTTTGTTCCAGTTGTGATCGATCCGGAAGGGGGAGTGAAGGAGTTCCCGAAAATCAGGTACCTCTGATCCGTATTGTTTTTTATTCATACTATTTCCCATTATAACGCTGCCTCCGTAGCTCAGTAGCAGAGCGTCTGCCTTGTACGTCCTTTTCTTTGGCGCGGTGCCATCGCACCTTTCTTCCAAGAAAGGGGCAAGGCGAGCAGAAGGTCGCGAGTGCAATCCTCGCCGGGGGCTTATTTTGTTTTTGGAGGGGGTTTGCTTCCAAGGGTATCGTGAAGCTTGCTTCGCGATGAGTAGCCTAAAAGGCTACGAAAGCGGGGGAACCGGAGGTGCCCCCTAAGACGCTTGTGCTAAATCCTCGCCGGGGCTTTGGTAAACAATAGCTAATCTTTAATAAACACGATTTTGATAGTATATTTCCGATTTTTCAATAGAGGTGGGTTTTGATGAACAAGAAAGCAATCAGCATGGTAATGATCCTCCTGGGAGTCGCATTCAGCACGCTTGCGCTGAACCAGCTAAACCAGATGTCAATTAGCAGCGCGCAATCAGAGCTCGCTAGGCCGGTTGCGGAGGCTCAAATTGCTGCCAATGAGCAGTTCGCTTTGAGTTATGGCCAGACGCAGGATGAAATAGACAAGACTTCGAAGGAGGCACGCGACCTCATAGAAAAAACCATTGCCGCAACAAACCAGTCATACCTCCAAACTGCTTTGATAGATGGCATCTTAGGGCTGGTGCTGCTGTTTGCCGGCTTAATTACATTCCCGAAGGAGCTTTGATTTTTCCATTTTCCTTTTTTTGGGGTTTTGTTGATGAGTGAAAACGAGGACAAGGTATTCGAGGAGATCTACGGCGAGCTTACTGAGAATCCCGACATCACCCCCCAGCAGCTGCTCAAGCTGAAAAACCGGCTCGCAAGCAAATACGGCCAGTCCCGGACAGTCAAAAACCCCGAAATACTTGGAAGGCTGGAAAAGGAGGGGAAACTAACCCCCGAACTCAGGAAAGCGCTCAAAATAAAGCATATCCGCGCTCTCTCGGGGATCTCCAACATCGCCATAATGACCGCCCCGCTACCCTGCCCAGGAAGATGCATCTACTGCCCAGGCGGCCCCTTATTCAATTCCCCTAAATCGTACACCGGAAAGGAGCCTGCTGCCAGAAGGGCGGAGCAGAATGGGTTCGATTCCTACAGGCAAGTGGAGGCAAGGTTGAGGCAATTCTCATTAATCGGGCATTCTGCCGACAAGAACGAGCTGATAATTCAAGGCGGCACATTGAACGCCCTTCCCATAACATACCAGACGGATTTCATCAAGGGCGCTTATGATGCATTCAACGGGAAAATAAGTGGGAGTTTGGAGGAGGCTATCAAAATAAATGAGACTTCCAAGCACCGCGTTATCGGCTTAACGATTGAAACCCGCCCTGATTTTTGCGCGGAAGGCCAGCTTTCCAAACTACTTGAATTCGGCACCACGCGCATCGAGCTGGGTGTCCAATCGCTTGAAGATAAAATACTCCAGAAATCAAAAAGGGGCCATTCCGTGCAACAGGTTGTTGATGCGACGAGGAGATGCAAGGATTCGCTGCTGAAAATCTGCTATCACATGATGCCGGGGCTGTTTGCAACCCCCGAGGAAGACATCGCATACTTCAAGAAGCTCTTTTCCGACCCCTCCTTCCAGCCGGATATGCTCAAAATCTACCCCACACTTGTGATGCCAAATACGGAACTTTACGAAATGTGGAAAAAAGGCGAATATGTTCCTTACACGTCGGAGGAAGCAGCTGCTGTAATTGCGGAATCTAAAAATTCGTCCCGGAATGGTGCCGCATAATGCGCGTTAATCGGGACATTCCAGTCAACCTCATTGCGGAAGGCGTGAAGAAGAGCAACTTGCGCGAATTGGTTGTCGAGCAAGCCAAAAAGAAGGGCATCAAATGCAGGTGCATCCGCTGCAGGGAAATCGGAATAAAGATGCTTAAGGAAAAAATCAAGCCTGATTATGATAATGTGGAGCTGGTGCGCCGCGAATATGCTGCTTCTGAAGGGAAGGAAATTTTCCTCTCTTTTGAGGACAAAACAAATGATGCGCTCATGGGCTTCATACGTTTGAGGAGGAACTCATCCCATCAATTCCGGCCAGAGATGGACGATTCCACGATGGGTATCCGCGAGTTGCATGTTTACGGTGAACAATTGCCATTAGGGAAGCACGAAACGGATAAATTCGACCCCACCCAGCACGAGGGCTACGGCTCCCAACTATTGAAGGAAGCGGAAAGGATTGCCAAAGGGGAATTCGACGCCAAAAAGCTGTTGATAATCTCCGGAGTCGGTGTCCGCGAATACTACCGGAAGCGCGGATATGCCCTGGAGGGGGTTTACATGGGGAAGAAATTGTGATTACTTCATTCTCTGAAGCACGTTAGAAACAAAATGCCTGAACGAGTCCCTATTGTCCTCAAGTGACGACAAGAAAACCCTGCCCCCATTGATGAATACCGTTGTGGGGAAACCCTCTGGCGCATACCTTTTCCTCAGCGCTTCATGCTGCAGTGTTGGGTAAACCGCTTTTTTTCCTCCTTCGACTTCCCTTCTTTCATGGGACAAATCGAACCTTGCCACCTGAATCCCCGCCTCTTCCAGCTTCCCCGCTTCCGCCTCGAAATGGGGCTGCAGTTCCTTGCAGTCGCCGCACCACTTTGCGCCGAATTTCACAACAAGCGGCCTTCCGGATTTAACCAATTCGGCGAGTTCCTCCGGCGATTTGATTTCAATGATTCCCATTGTGCTCACCTGATAATCTCCATTTCCTTGAATTTCCTGAAATCCTCATCATATGTCAGTATTTTCTTGATGCCGTTTGCGAAAAGGCAGGTGCAGATCAGCGAATCGGTGAAATCTGCATTAAGCTCCTCGGCCATTATCGAAGCTCGCAAAACATACTCTTCCTTCGCTTCTATGATTTTGAAATTTTCGTCAGAAATCAGCTTATCCAGCGTATTGTTGGCTACCTGCCTGCTGAATTTCCTTCTCAGGTAGTTAGCGAATTCGGTCAGGATCGGCATTGGTATTGCCATCCTCTCGTGCTTTCCATAGCATTCGGCGAACCGCTGCTTTGCCTGCCTTACGGTTTTTTTCATTTCAGCTGAAAGCTCGGGATTTTCTTCAGTTACGCGGTATATCAGTGCGTTGGTATCGACTGCTATCATTTGTAATTACCCATCATCCCGCCCTCTGCAATCAGGTCATCCATGTTCTTCAGGTCGTCTTCGGTCAGCTTAAGACTATCGAAGCATTTTGCGAATGACCCGCGTTTGCGCTGCCGGAGTATCAGTTTGTCATCTATTCTGATGATGAGCATCTCGCTCCCCAGCCCTTTCCGCAGTTCGGCAGGAATCAACACCCTACCTATCTTGTCCATCCTTACCTTTGATTTGCCAAATAAATACATAATTTACCACTTTTTGCCAAAATTGGCAATTATTGTTATAAATGGCAAAATTAATAAATATTGGCAAATGCCTTCTTTCCAGCGGCGCCACCGCCGCTTTCTTCGGAAGAAAGGGGCAAGGCAATTATAGCCAATACCCCGTCCTTCCGGCTCCGGTTATTTCCGATGAGCCGATAGCCGTGTACTTCTTATTACCGATGACAACTTCCGCATTGCAGGGATAAGTGTTGTAATCTATATCCGTCTTCAGTATCAGGTTGGCTAGCTTCATCCCCCTTATGGAATGCACATCGATCTCGTATTTCGGCGTTATTTTCAGCTCTATTTTCCCCTCCTTGCTCTTCACGGAAAGCAGGGGTGTTTTGGGCGATTCCCATTTTAGCTTCGTTTCGGCGTCTTCAAATACCTCCGCCTCCCCCGTTTCCGGGTCCCAGTTGATCAGCTGGATGAAAATCGGTATCTGGTACTTGCCGCGCTCGAAGAAGAAATGCATGAAGCTCACGAACTTCTCGATTTTCTGCTCGTCCTCCTGGAAGCAATCCAGTATGGTCCAATGCCACCCCTGCGAAATCATCGGCGTGCGCATGTGGATGTTCTCGTTATATGAAAAATTGCTCGCGATGTTCTTCCCAATAAGCTCCTCCGCCTCCCCTAGCTGGAAAAGCGAAATGTCGCCCTTCCCCTCGATTTCAATGGAGCCCTTCGCGGGCGAAATCATCCAATAGGCAAGGATCTGGTCGAATTCCTTGAAAATGCACTTGAATTTCTTTATCTCGTCCGATAGTTTTTCGAATTTATACGTAAGTTTCAGCTCCCCTTCGCTTGCTGGGCCCTTTTTCCGGAATTTCGCGGTCACCTCGTATTCCGAGGGGCTGCCCTTCCAATCCACCTCCCTCCCTTCCTCCTTGATGGTGAACATCCCGTCGCCAAATTTTGTGGAATCGTTGCAGAATCCTTCCCCGATCCTGTAGGTTTTGCCCTTGTAGCGCAGCTCGTGGAAGAGATACCGCTGCAGGTCATCATACCCCAATGTGATGTACGCGGATAGGTCCTTATTGGTGACGTTCGCATAAATCCATCCGCGCTCCTTGGATTTTTTAGTCTCGTTGTAAAGGTGTTCCGGGGAAAACAGCGCATCATACTTGCCCGTCTCCTCAAGCCTCATTTTCGCCCTTCCGTCGAACGTATGCACCATAACCTGCTTGTTAGTGAGCTTCATAGTGATCAACAGAAAAGTCAATAAAACCCTTTATTCCCGTTCTACATATAAACCCAATAACTTTATTATCCTTGAGAATGGTAATGGTAAACTCGTCAGCCCAAACAGCCGGGATTCCATTTTAAGGTGGGAAATATGCAGAAATTCGTCTACCAGATCGAAGCGAAGGATTATGGCAAGTTGAAGGGCATACTTGCAGCGGATCCGTACTCGCGCGACTCCTTTGCAATCAACGGCTATGTGCTGAAGGAAAGCAAGCCTCTGGGGCCGAAAGGCGGCTTTTACTTGCTGTTCTTCAAAACAATGGATGATGAGCTGGTGCCGAAGCTGAAGGCGCGGCTTTCCGTTCTCGAGACACTGAAGGAGCTCGCAGGCGCAGAGAAGGATTCAATCGTATCCCAGATAGAGGGAGAGGAGGACAATGCAGCCGCAGGCATAGGGAATATTTTCGGCTGATCAGCCTTGGCTGAAAATCAGTTCAACTTTATCGAACGTTATCTTTTCCTTCTTGTCCAATTTATTGATTATTTCCCACACTTCCTTTTTTGTAAGCAACTGCTTAGCCCAAAGCGCCTTCAATGCCATCGGCAAATTCATGTACTTCGCGGCCATTTCCTTGCATACCCTGCTAGAATGGCTTTCATATGCAAAGTATGTTATGTTCCTGCATTTCGCAATGGCAATCGCCTCGATTTCCTTCTTTGAGAGATGCGGGAATTTCCTCCTCCATCTCCTTATAAGCTCCCTCTCCTTGTAGTGCAATTTCGGGGAATGGATGTGGTAATTCGAGAACAGTTCCGCGTTCATGCCGGATTTTTTTGACTCCCGGAATGCCTGCGGCGCAATCAGCCAAGTGGGGTTGCCAAAAAGTTCGGAAAGCGGCCCGAGGCCCCCGCACCTCCCCATTTTTTCCAATGATTCCACATCCGCAATGATCTCCATGTGCATTCACGTTCTCATGTTTCGCTGATCCTGTCGAGTTCCGATTTTTCAACCCTCACTTCCCTGTAAATTTTGTGGTGCTCAAGCATTTTGTTCATCTCCTCAACGGACACTTCCGCGAGCTCGGCCGCTTTTCCCAGGCTGATCCTGCCCTCTTTCAGCAGCTCGATTGCAGATGCGTGGCGCAGGTTTTTTTTGCTCTTGAACAGCAGCCTCAGCGCATCCTTGATCACGTCGGATTTGCTGGAATAATAGCCTGCACGCACAAGCGCTGTTATCTGATCCTCCGATAAACGCGGCAAACTGAAGGTAGATACCATAATTTCACCTCTAAAATGCTATAAATAGTTAATAATAGTTAATAATTTAAAGCCTCCGGATAGGGTTAAAAAGCGCTTCCGGTTAATAATTCGGCCTAAAAATTGAAAAAAATCCGGTTTTAATCCCCCATGCGAGGCGAGGTATACTTATTAGCACCTTTTGGCCTAGCCTTGCTTGCGATCCTTTCACTTTTCTCAATTTCCGGGATGAACGAAGGGGCAAACTCATCCGATTTGAATGCCTCCAACCTTTCCTATCCCACTGCAAGCACAATTCCCGCACAACTGAACCTGACCTACCTAAACGGAACCCTGTTGAATTTCACCAATTTGGCAGGTTGCACTCCCTACAACTTAACGGACGATAACCAGACAAACGGGACGTCGGGGAATATTACGGTTTGTGATTTCGCCTTCCTGAACATTTCAGATATCCCGTTAAACCAGTCAGATAACCAAACGGATCTGAATTCCACATTCGTAAACCAAACATATGCAAACGAAACTCCCTACGAACAAACAGAGTTGAATATTACTGTTTTCAATCAGACCATCTTAAACGAGACCTCCTCTAACCAAACTTACAATGTAACCCTCGCGAACCAAACGCTGAACGGAACCGGATTAAACCAGACTGAAGATTTAGATGCAATTCCCGAGCTTCTTATTTTGAAGGAAAAATTCAAAAAGAACAGCCAGCTGAACTTCAAATCCCTGAAAAAACGCTTTTCATTCATCAACGGCACCAACACCGCGCTATATGATTTGTCGTTCTCACTTCCTTCCAAAAACAAATTCAAGCACGGTGAAGCGAAGGAGATTTCCCTCTCAATTTCCGGCATCAGGGACCTTGAACAGCTCACTGAACCGTTTAGTGCGGGTGTCCCAAATAAGGTGCACCTTTCCACAACTGAAAATTCCGACACCGTCGCTTACTTCACGACTGATTTGATGGGAATGGAAAACCTTGAATTTGATGAAGCTGAATTGCTTCTTCCTTCCTCCTCGAGAACAGATGCAATACTTTCCTGCGATTCCGTCAACGGCTTCACGGGTGGATGCTCCGAATGGTCTATTTCCGATATACCATTCACTGAAGAGGACGGTGCCATCCGCTTCAAAGTCAACCACTTCTCGGGTTATGCGGGCGCCAACATCACCATCCTGAACGTGCAGAGCTACCCTGCAGTTGGAGGGGACTGGATAGTCAGGTTCACAACAACCGGTTCCGCACCCCTCACAGTAACTGCTATTGATGGTACCGAATTCGGCACGGATTTAGAGTTCAAATCAATAATGTGCGGTGAAAACGACACTCTCGCAGCTTTTAACGGCACCTCCGCGCTCGTTGACAACTACGCCTGCGATTTCGAGGGTTCGGAAACGAGCACTGTGATCACATCCGGAGCGCACCACCTCCAATTCCAGTTCGGCGATGCGGTCGCATATGCGAACAACAGCGCAACCCAGCTCACATGGTATTTGGATAACCGCATCCACGAAACAGGCGGCCCTCGCAAATTGTTAAACAGGACCGCTCCGTTCACGACGGAGGACTATTCAGAATCCCATTTGGGTACTTTAGGCTGTTACACTTTACAATGGCTCACTCCCCAATTCAATACTTCAGCTAAACAGCAGGCAGTCACCTATGTAAACGGTACTCTAGAAGGGAAATCCACTTCAAAAAATATAGGCGGAACTTCCGGTGGATGGTACAACCTATCGGCAACTATTTTCAAGAGATTTATCAATGGCACGGAGGTTGAGCTTGGAACCAATAATACTGCAATAGGGTTTATTGTCTGCAATCCTGCATGGGTCACAACAAAAACTTATACAATAACTATACCTGATGGCCCCAATTCAAGGCTGGGACCGGGCGAGCTAATCGGAGTCAAGTACTGTTTAATAAAAAATTGCACCGCAATACAAACTTATGAGACCTATTACAATCGATCTGATACGTACATTAAGTTTTACAACGAAACCGTTACTAGCTGCGACAACCTCACCTCAAGCTTCGTGATGGATTCGAACGTTACCAATGTCCCGAGCTGCTTCGTCATTAAGGCAAACAATGTGATCCTTGATTGCAACGGGCATTCGATCACAGGCACAAACAACGGAAACGGCATAGATGTTGGCAATTATAATAATGTTGTTGTGAAGAACTGCTTCATCTCGGATTTCACCAACGGCATCTATTCGGCCGCATCGCCCGATAATTTTTCGCTGATTAATTCCGTCCTGAAAAACAACTACTATGGCGTATATTTTGGGGGAGGCACCGGCATGCTCGTGGATTCCAGCAGCGTCATCGATGAAGGCAGCATAGGCCTTTTTTTGGACGGTGTGGCCAATGTCACCGTAACGAACACAACTCTCCGAAATATGGATTCCTGCATACTTGGCAACACCTATTCGGAGTATTACAAAGTGGTGAATACGACCATTACGAATTGCACGTCGTCTGGCGTTAATTTGGTGAACCCATTCGGGGGGAATATTTCTAACAACAACATAAGCGGCAATGGAGTTGGCATCCAACTAACGGGGTTTACTTTTGAACCAAATTCCAATAGGGTTTATTCCAATGTAATCGAAGCAAATTCGGAAGCCGGCATTTTTCTTTGGGCCTTTTCTAGCGGATTTACATTGCGCGACAATATTTTCGAGAACAACACTTTCCGCAACAACTATCCCACGAATTTTTGGGCAAGCGGAGCGGACGGCCGCGAAATCCGCGACAACAAACTGAATAACAACGTTTTCGTTGCAGCTTCCGGCGGTGCGGACATGAACTTCTCCTACGGCCAGAATTTCAACCTCACGAACAATACTTTCAACAGGAGGCTGATAGGCTTCAGTGGGGTCTCAAACGCCACGATCTGGGACATCATCAGGGTGCACACGCAGGATAGCGTCGGCACAGCCATAAGCAGCGCCAATGTGAGCATAACCAACGCCACGGCAACCTCCAACAACCTCTACAACCAAATTTCGGACGGAAGCGGCAATACCCCCTGGGCCTGGATAAAGGAGTTTTCCGGCGATTATGCAACTGGCGCCAACTACACGACTTACAATTTCACGGGTAACGCAAGCATTTGGGGGTATTTCAATACATCCCTGCAATACGTCGGCTCTACGATGTCAACCTTCCAGCTGATATTGAAGGACACAATCCCTCCGGCGAATCTCAAGACCCTCAATCCTACCCTTGCGAATGGAAGTTTTACGAACAAAAACTGGGTTCTGGTGAATTTCTCGTTCGTGGAGCACTATCCCTCAATATGCTGGGTTTTTTGGGGAAATGGCACCTTCAAAAATCTCTCATTATCGACATATCCTGAAATAGGATTAAGTACCTTTATGTGCACCTTGAACATAACGGGTCAATCCGACGGATTGAAAAATTACACCATCTGGGCGAATGATACTTCGGGCAATGCCGGCACCAACGGCACCACCTTTTTTGTATATGTCGATACAACGTTGCCTTCGACAATCAAAACCATCCCGCCAACCTTGCCGCAAAACTCCTTCACAAAGCTAAGCGCGGTAAATATCACCTATACCTTCACCGAAACCAATCCCGAAAGATGCTGGATACAGTTCTATGCCGGCTCTTGGACCAATCGCACCTTCACCCCGAATGGCACAATGTGCACCTTGAACATAACGGGCCTTTCCTCCGGTGCGTACCAGTACAATTTTGGGCTGATGGACAAAGCCGGGAACAACGGCACCAATGGCACGACATTTACATTTACGGTCGACACAACAGCGCCCTCGAGCGTCAAAACGGTGCCGCCTACACTCTCGAGCGGCTCATTTTCAAGCAGCAACTCGTTTTACGTTAATATTACATTCACCGAAACCAACCCGCAGTCCTGCTGGACTTACCTCACCAACGCCACCGGCTCCTTCAACCTTTCAATGACCCGTGACGGAGTCAATTGCTACCTCAACATCACCGGCCAATCCGACGGCGCGAAGAGCTACACCATCTGGGTTAACGATTCCGCCGGGAATTTGGGCACCAATACCAGCACTTTCAGCATAACGGTTGATACCGCACCGCCCTCCAGCGTTAGGACGATCCCGCCGACCCTCCCAAACGGCGCCTATACTGCCACAAATTCAGTTTACGTCAATACGACCTTCACCGAAACCAATCCCTCCAGCTGCTGGGTGCGCTACAACAACGTAAATTACACCATGACCCGAGTCGGCAACAACTGCTATTATGATTTTACAAGCCAATCCGATGGCACAAAGAGCTACACCATCTGGGCGCAGGATTCGGCCGGGAATGTGGGAACCAACGGCACCACCTTTACCGCTATTGTTGATACTACTTCCCCCTCAAATATCGTCACAGCCGCACCCACCCTCCCATCAGGCTCATACACGGACAGCAATTCAGTATATGTGGGCATCACATTCACAGAAACAAACCCCTCCAATTGCTGGCTGCGGTTCGATTCCACTAATTATTCCATGACGCGTTCGGGGAACACCTGCTACAGGACGCAGACCAGCGTTTCGGAAGGTTCGCACTCTTACACAGTTTGGGTAAATGATACGGTTGGCCACATTGCGACAAATGCACTCACATATACGGTAATTGTGGATACCATCGATCCATCAAGCATCAAAACAGTCCCGCCCACGCTTGCAAACGGTTCCCTCTCAGCAAACAATTGGGCATTCGTGAACATGACCTTCACCGAAACCAACCCATACAATTGCTGGACCGCATTCACAAACGCAACTGGCACCTACAACTTATTCATGACCCGAGTTGGCACCAACTGCTACCTGAACATCACCGGCCAATCCGACGGGGACAAGACTTATAGGATTTGGGCAAATGACTCCGCTGGCAATTCGGCCCAAAACGGCACTTTGTTTGCAATTTCCTTGGATGCGAATCCGCCGTCTGATATCACAACAGTTCCGCCCACGCTTGCAAACGACTCCTTCACCAACAACAATTGGCTCTTCGTGAACATTACATTCACCGAAGCGAATCCCTCGCTCTGCTGGCTTACCTACAACAACGGCTCCCTCTACAACTACTCCATGACCAGGGTAGGCACAAACTGCTACCTCAACCTTACGGATCAGCCGGAAAGCACATGGAATTATACTGTCTGGGTCAACGATACTTCCGGCGGAATCGGTACCAATGGCACGTTATTCTGGGCAACTTTGGACGCGTCTCCTCCTTCAAACCTTAAAACAGTTTCCCCAACACTTGCAAACAACTCGTTCACTTTGAATAACTGGGTGGAAGTGAATTTCACCTTCACCGAATTCAACCCCAGCATCTGCTGGCTCTACTGGAACAACGGCTCCGCTTACAATATTTCAACTACGAGCGTCAACAACTGGTGCTACTTCAACGTTTCCGGGCAGAGCGATGGCTTCATCACGTACGAGTTATGGATGAACGATTCGGCGAACAATGTCGCAACGAATGGATCCGCATTTGCCATCACTGTTGATGTCAATCCGCCAACAGATGTGATTACGGTTCCGCCAACTCTTGCAAACGGCTCCTTCTCATCAAGCAACTGGTTATTCGTGAACATGACCTTCACCGAAGGCAATCCCCAAAGCTGCTGGACCTACCTCACAAACGCAACCGGCTCCTTCAACCTTTCGATGACCCGTGACGGAGTCAACTGCTACCTCAACATCACCGGCCAATCCGATGGCTTCAAAAATTATGCCATTTGGGTCAATGATACCTCGGGCAATGCCGGCACCAATGGCACCGTGTTCTGGGCCACCATTGATACGGCTGCTCCTGCAAGTATCATTACGGTACCGCCAACCCTATCCAGCGGCTCCTTCACAAAAAACAACTGGCTCTCCGTAAACATCACCTTCACCGAAGCGAATCCCTCGCTCTGCTGGCTTACCTACAACAACGGCTCCCTTGCGAATTACTCGATGACAAGAGTGGGCACAAACTGCTACCTCAACCTTACGGATCAGCCGGACGGAGAATGGAACTACTCAATTTGGGTGAACGATACAGCCGGCTTAACCGCAACAAATGGCACGTTGTTCTGGGCAAATATTGATACAACCGCTCCTACAAACATTGCAACTGTACTTCCAACTCTCGCAAACAACACGAACAGCAGCAACAACTGGGTTTTCATCAATTTCACGTTCACTGAAACAAACTTCAATTCGTGCTGGATTCAATGGAACAACGGCTCCTATTTGAACATAACCGCAATAAGTAGCGGAAACAGCTGCTACCATAACTTAACAGGCCAGCCGGACGGAATCTGGAATTACGCCTTATTCGTGAACGACACTGCAGGCAATACCGGCGCCAACACGAGCTTCTTCGTGGGCGTTGATGCCAACCCGCCCTCCAATTTAAGGACTGTTGCACCTACGCCTGCAAACGGATCCTACACCAATAGGAGCTGGGTAACCGTCAACTTCACCTTCACCGAATTCAACCCCAACATCTGCTGGCTCTACTGGAACAACGGCTCCGCTTACAATATTTCAACTGCGAGCGTCAACAACTGGTGCTACTTCAACGTTTCCGGGCAGAGCGACGGACTCATTACATATGAGCTATGGATGAACGACACCTCCAATAACATTGGCACTAACGGCTCCACATTCGCAATTACGGTCGACACTACCCCGGCAGCTTCCATCACAACAACCCCGCCGACCTTATCGAATACGTCTGCTACGGGCAGGAGCTGGGTTTTCATTAATTTCACTTTCATTGAAACCAACTTCAATAGCTGCTGGATACAGTGGAACAATGGCAGTTATATGAACATTACTGCTTCCTCCTCGGGAAACAGCTGCTACCTTAACATCACCGACCAGCCAGATGGCTATTGGGACTACAAACTTTTCGTCAATGATTCCGCCAACAACATAGGCTCAAACGGCACCTTCTTCATAACCGTAGATACAACCTATCCCCAGCTCCAATTCGACCCTTCAACTTTGCACACCAATGCCAACATCTCCCGCAACTGGTTCCTCGTCAACATAACC
>JBDRLB010000071.1:0-21654 GCA_043813365.1 Microcaldota archaeon
AGCTTTTGAAGTACACATTGCTTTCATCGCCGCAATTGATGACCACTATTGGAAAGGCGTTGGGGCAGCTTCTGGGAGCAAAGGGAAAATTGCCCAAGCCGATACCGCCGAATGCGAATTTGAAGGAGCTTGCGACAAGGACGAGCAAAACAATCAACATCAAGACGAAGGGCAAGTATTTGCCGGTATTGCACTGCATTATAGGGAAGGAGAGCATGACGAGCGAGCAGATAGCGGAGAACGTGCTCACGGTGCTGGAGGCGCTGAGGAAGAAGCTCGAGGATACCCAGATTGATGCGCTTTACATAAAGCTGACGATGGGCAAGCCGTACAAGATCAGGTATGCAGCCTAAAATGAAAATGATATTTATGCCAATTTCAAAGCAAAAGAAAATTGAAGTCGTGGGGCAGATGAAGGCCAAGCTCAAGCAGAGCAAAGTGGTAGCCATCGCGAGCGTGCAGAACCTCCCAACAAAGCACTACGATTCAATAAGGAAGAAAATTCGGGGGAAGGCGGAAATATTCCTCACAAGGCAGACGCTCGTTGAGAGGGCGATAACTGAGGGAAGGCCAGAATTGAAGGAGCTAATACCGCTCATGAAGGGAAGCTGCGCAATAATCTTTTCGGAAATTTCGGCTTTCAAATTGGCAAAATTGCTCAGGGAAAGCAAGAGCAAAACCTTCGCGAAAGCAGGGCAGATTGCGCCGAGTGACATCGTCATTCCTGCAGGGGAGACCAATTTGCCGCCGGGCCCGGTGCTGACGGAGCTGAAGCAGGCGAAAATAGAGGCGAAGATACAGGGACCGAAAGTAGTAATTGCAAAGGATGCGACCGTTGCAAAGAAGGGCGAGCCTATTTCGGATGCGGTTGCGAAAATATTGACAAAGCTCTCAATCGAACCCATGGAAGTGGGGATGAAAATGAGGGCTGCTTATGAGGATGGGCTCATTTATGGGGAGGATGTGCTGGATATTGATGACAAGTTCTGGATGGATCAGCTGCTTCTTGCGCACCGGCAGGCGCTGAACCTCGCGGTTTCAAGGGAGATTTACAACAGATATTCTACGGAGCTGATAATCCAGAAAGCTGCAAGGGAGGCGAACGCGCTGAACAAAATGATTGAAGCCAAGGCGGGAGCGCCTGCAGCAAAGGCAGATGAGGCGCCTGCGGAAGAAAATGCGGGCAAGGAATCTCCGGATGCTTCAGCGGATGCGCCAAAGCCGGAAGCAGAGGCTCCTAAAGCAGAAGGGGAGGCGCCGAAAGCGGAAACCGCCCCCAACGCATAACGTTTTATATTCTTAATGGTAAAAAAATTGTCTTGAAAAAAGGTGTTTTGTATGGAATATGTTTATGCAGCGCTGTTGCTTCACGCGAACAAGCAGCCCATAAATGAGGAGAATGTCAAGAAGACCCTCTCAGCTGCAGGAGTATCTGCGGATGCCGCCAAAATAAAGTCGATGGTTTCTTCCCTGGAGGGAGTGAACATCGAGGAGGCGATAAAGCAGGCTGCTGTTGTTGCTGCCCCGGTTGCTTCGGGCGCTCCGGCTGCAAAGGCGGAGAAGAAGGACGAAGTGAGCGAGGAGAAGAAGGAGGAGGAGGCTGCTGCTGGGCTTGCATCTCTATTTGGCTGATTTGCCTTTCTTTTTCTTATTTTTTTAATACTAGTGCCAACTAAAGGGGGTAGAGGCGACACGAGTAGGGGGAATATTCCCCCTAGCGGTGTCGATGGGGAAGGAGGAGGCTGCTGCGGGCTTGGCGTCGCTGTTCGGCTGATTTTTTCCTTTATTTTATTTTTAAAAATAGCCAGTGGAAACTATTTGCCTGAGAAGGAATAAGAAAGAAAAGGAGGCTTTTGCCTCCGACCCAAAATTGCTTAACCGTGCTTCATCAGGTACATCTTCAGCCCGAGGAAGAGGAAGAGCATCGCAAAGGGCGGAAGGTAGTACGAGAGCGTGAAATTCACAGCCCCCCAGCCGTCAGTGCCGATAAGGTAACCCAGTCCGAGCAGCATCATTATGCCGTCGAGATACCAGTGGTCGCCGCAATTCATGCTGAATCCCTTGCCTTTTGCCATCGAATCACCCATCTTCCAATAGGATTGTGTCCTGCGGAAGGTGCATCATTCAATACGCAAAGCCCGGATTTAAACCTAATTACGCAACACGTGATGCACATAAGTGTAGGAAATTGGCGAACTTCGATATATAATTTATAACCCGCTCCCCCTAAACCTACTTATGAAAACACCGACCGGAAGAGGATGGGCCAAATTCATCAGGGATGCGAAAAAAGCCAACGGCAGGGTACTTGTGGTTGTGCACCCATATTATTGGCAGATTACCAGGTATTTCGGCTATGGACACAAGCTCCGCAATCTTGTTGCCAAATCAAAAATCCCAGTCCTCATACTGGAGGAGGCGCATAAGGCCGAAGAGTCAGCTGCGCATTTCGGGGACAGGCCATATTTCCTATTGACAGGAAAGGGCAAAGCCACGCCCAAGGAAGGCTGGGGCCACATTGAAAGGCTATTCAAGGCAGCAGGGATAAAAGCAGCTTTCGTCGCAGGCCAGATGGCAAGCCATGCCGACCTGGCTGATGATGAGCATACAAGGGCAATTTTGGATTATGAAAAGGCAAATGTTCCCCGCATGAGAAGGACAATTAATGACGAATGCGTGGGCTGGACGTATGCCGAACTGATAAAAATGAAAATCCCAAAAGTCAGGCTCGTCCCGAAAGTGACGTTCCCCGATAAACCGGTTTATGGAAAAAGAAAAATGGAGGAAAAATAGTTACCTCTTCTGCGTCGCATCCTCTCTCATAATGAACTTCACAACCGCAAATATCACGATCGCCACCATCAGGAAGTCGATGAACGCCCCCATGAAATCGCCGTACTTTATCGCATTCGTTACCGTTCCATCCGATGCGGTTGAAAGCACTATCTGCCAGCTCTTCCAGTCCCCTCCCGGAGTCACCAATGAGATAATCGGCATAACGAAATCATTTACCAGCGCTGTAACAAGCTTCCCTGCTGCGGCGCCCATTATGAATGCAACAGCCAGCCCCAGCACCTGGTACTTCTTCAGGAATTCCTTGAACTCAGCCATCATCTTCATATTCCCACCCCAATAATTGCATCAGCATTTAACCGTCCGGATCATGTACTCCATCAGCTCCAAATCCGGCGATAATGCTTGCGTGACCCCTCCCCTGAATACAAGCCAGTACGGCTTTTCGCCCTTGCTGCAGCTGATGAATGCAATTTTGATGAAAACACTCTGCCCCTCAATGATTGTTGACTCGTTCTTGAAATCAACGATGATTGCAGGGTTGCCGTTTATGGTTTCCTGCCGTATCTTTGCACCGGCATAATTCGCGTCGCTTAGAATAGTTTTTTCATCAATTTCAGATTTCTGCAAAATCAGGATGTCCTCAACCTCCGCATCCAAATTCGTCCCATAAGCGGCAAATCTGAGGTAGATGTCGGGTGGAATGTCCCGCACTGCAGAATAGCCTATAGGATAGCGCAGGCTGAAACCATAAGTCTGATCGTAGTAATCAATAGTTTTTGATTCGTATTTCTGCTTGAAAGCGGCATCAAGATCAGCGCGCATTTCAGCCGGCTTTTTACCTAATATCACATATTGGTTAGAGGGGGTTGTCGTCCTCGCCTGATAGATGAAATAGATCCCTACAACTGCAAGCGCTACAACAACCAATAGCAAAAATAAGCTGAAATCCGCCGAAGTCTTCTGCTTTGCTGCCATCTGCACCACGGAAATAACACTCATCCAGCCTTTAAAATCATATTTGATGAACCGCGGGAGGTAAAAAAATGGATTGGGGATATGATTTCCCGCTAAACGAACCCGCTTCTTATGATGGAAAAATTGGAGAATTTATTTTCAGCAGGTTTCCATTCCACTGCTACATGCTCAACCCGTATCATATCGTCCTTTATTGAAATTGCATTGATGAACTGCTTCAGCTCTTCCTCCTCCCCTTCCGCTACAACCTCAACAGTCCCGTCATCCAAATTCCTGACGAATCCGGTAATATTGAATTTTTTTGCAATTTGATAAACAGTGTACCGGTAGCCCACTCCTTGCACCTCCCCGGAAACAATTGCTTGCACCATTTTCCCCATTATTTCCCCCACAACACTAATGATAAATGTTATAAATAAGGGATTGCATCTGAATAGTGGTGACGCTAATGCTCCCAACAGCCCGCAGAAGAGTTGAGGAATTCGCAGGAGAAAAACTTGAGAGGGATCAGCTCCATCCTGAAAAACTCCGGCTCCCTTCCTCCAGGACGCGTTGGGCGCCCCGTACCGGATTGCTGAATTTCCTAGGTATCGGAGGCCCACAGGCAAGCAGGGCAAACACTGAAGCCTTGACGGCATCGCACAGCGTTTTCAGGATACGGAACGAACATGCATTTTCAAACAGCCGCGAGCATTTCGTCGATGACCTGCACGCTCGAGAGGCAGCGGAAGCGGTTGCAGGCAATTCGCTTTACTTCCAAAGGATGGGCAGGAGGGAGGACAACCCCCACTGGCTCGATTATAGATACATAGCGGATCGTTTAATACGCGACCCGGACCTCTTCAGGAGGCAAATACGGGAGGATCTTCAGCAAAACCAGAACTCGAGATTGGGAAGGTTTTTCAGCTCATTCGGATTATTCCGGAACCGCATGACCGACAGGAAGGCGAACTCAATTTGGGATAAAAGACCGTCCGAAGTCAGCGGGGCGCTGCTAACGGTGTATGAGCAGAATGCAACAGCAAGGCGGATTTTGGATACGCTAAGAAGCATCCATACTGAAAGGGCGGACCGACAGCCGCCTACTGAACCGGAAGAAACTCCGAGGGAACCACCAGAACAGCCTCCCCAAGAACCCGAAAGGCGGCCCGAAACGCCCCAGCTATTTCCCGGTTCGCCCATCCACATCGACTTCAAGCCGCAGATAATCAATTCGCCCGACAACAGGAATAGGAATGACAATTACAGCCCGATAGACAACCGATTCAAGAACGATTTCAGCAGGAAAACGGACAGCAGCGACAGGCGCACGCAAAGCCCCTTCCCTAGGGGGTTCATGACGGAATTGGGCAAAATCGCTAGATACAGGCCCCGACAGGCTCCGATCAAGGTGATTAAGTCTGGAGGCAGCATCAGCAAGGCGCAGTGGGATCAGCTGTTCAAGCTGATGAAACAAAGGCAGGCGGCGCCAAAATCTGCTGGTAGGTCAACAAGAGGAGGAGTAACGCAAAAAATGGAACTCATACAGGTATTTGGCGCGTCAAAGGCAGCTGGCCGCAAACCTACCCCGACCGAAATAGACAAAATTGCGGCTTCGCTCAGGAAAAAGCTCCCATCGGTGAAACTCGTGCGGGTTACGGCTGCAAAACGTGCGCAAGCACCGACCTATAAGATTCCAACCATAAAAGGAAAAGGCACGCCCAGGCTAAAGAAAGTAGGCAACCAATGGGTTTTGACCTTTGCGGTAACTGGCAAGGCTGTTTTGGGAAACAGGAAAAAATAACTCACGGAGTCCCGGAAGCCTCGAGCATCCTATCAAGCGCGTATTCCGGCCTATTATCTACATCCACCTTTATGTCTTCCAGGAATTTTGCATCCACCTTGCCTGGGCAATAGCCGTAAACGTTGCAGCCTTCGTTAAGCTTCTCATAGGTAGTGCGCGCCGCATCCGCAATGTTCCCTCCGGCAATTTCAGTTCCACCTCCTTCAGCCGCTTCCTGCGGAAGCGCGTCAAAGTTCTCCATTGAGGCGACTTTCAGCCGGCTTGGGCTGGATTCCTTCGAGGTCATGGGCTTTTCGCTTGTCAGGAACAGGGATTTCTGCAGCCTTGAATTATCCACTCCCGGGTTTACCCCTGCCAACAAGGTATAGCCTTCAATTGTCGCAAATTGGGTTCCCTTCACCAAGTAAAGGCAGGCGGCATAATCATCGTTGTTGCATAACGCTTCCGTATCCAATTTATTGACGCACTCCTCCTCAGTCCCTATTTTCTGGCCGCAGATGCGGTTCATTGAAGGAACGCCATCCGCATCGTTGAACGACACTATATGGTTGGGGAAGCGATAGTCGAGCATTCCCTGAACGGGCCTTACATCCACATGGAATATGAACGGAAGTATGAGCGCTGCAAGGCTCTTTGCCTTATCCAGGAATTTGGATTCCGCCCCAAGCATGCTCTTGAACCGCGATTTCTTCGTTGCAGCTTGCTGCTCCGCCTCGCCCAGGAAGTTCTTTATTTCAGCATCAGAAAGCTTGTATTTTGATTTCAATGCATCCACCGGGCTCCTGCGGAAGTCCGCAAGTGCGACACCTTTGAGGTCCTTCTTGAGGTTTGCCTGGAGCTCCTTGATTGCCTTATCTCTTTGTGCAATCAATTCAGGATCAAGTGTTAGCCTTCTTGCGAGCCCTTCGGTATATTCGGCTTGGATTTGTGCAATCTGGCTGTCCAGGCTGTCTATTTGCCTCCTGATCGCAGCTGTCCTGGGGCTTTTTCCAGCAAGAGTATTCCTCTGCGTTTCCAGCGTATGATATTGTACTTGTACGAAACCTATCCGATTGAACTCCACCCTAAGTTCTTCCACGCCTTTCGTCAGCACATCAGTTGATTTTGGATTTAATGCCGCATAGGCCGCTTTAAGTTTGTCATATCCGTCATCGCCTGCAAGCGTAAAGCTGTCTATGACCGATGCTACTGATCCTTTTGTGGTCGAGGTAATGCCAAGCGCTTGCCCAATTGCCGGCAATGCATAACTTGCTGGGGAGATTTTTGCAATTGCGGTGGTGACTTTCGAGGCTTCCGCAACGGTCATCCCCCTCCGGATGAAGTAATCCGTCATGTAGGATTTGGTGCCGAATGTTTTCAGCAGGCGGCCTGGCGCGTAGAAGTACGGGGTCGGGGTGAATGCGGGGTCATCCGAACCGCTTAGCATGTCAATGCCATCAAAAACCGCAACTGCGCCGAGATTGAATGAAGTATCCACAATATATTTCTTCAATAATCCTTTCGCAAAATCCTTTACGGGAGAACTACTTAAACCAGTGCCGGGTCCGACTCCGGACATCACAGCTTCGGTTGCTCCGATAAGCCCGCCATAGACGCAATTGTTGATCGTTTCGCAAACAACGCCCTCCTGCCGGACAACGGCTTGCCCGAGTGAAGCAGAGCAAAGCGCCATTGTTGTGACGAGCCCATAAGCCGCCTTCCCTGTTTGGTAGGTTGCAAAAGCAGCTGCGGGCGCACCCACTCCGGATGCCGCCATTCCCCAATTCTTAGCGAAAGCAGCCGTCAATGCGCCCGCTTCGGCAACAGTAACTGCAGCCATCGCTCCGAACCCATATTGCAGGCACGTTGACCTTCCCTCATAAGGCTCTGCAGCAGAGACGGTTTCCTTCCGGTCTCTTGCATATATGCTGGAATAAAGGCTGTTGAGGCTCTCAAGGTCGCGCTTGTTCGCCTCCTGCTTGTACGGCCCTATTGTGATTTTTTGGATGCTAGCAAGCATTCCGACAAGCCCACCGGCACTGCTGTCCTGGCTTTCAAACGCGAAATTCCCCAGCAGTACGCTGCTCGATGGTTCCCTTCCGACAACCGGCTGGGTTTCGGAGCGCTCCGCCAGCAGGAGCGGCGCATTCGCGATTGTGTCCGCGCATTTGGGACCGGCATCCGAGCTGAAATCTATTGCAACCGACTTCAGCCATTCCTCCCTCGAATTCTGAACGTTGGTGCACATGTCGAGCCTTCCGGAAACGATGTAGATGCCGCACGAGGAAATTGTGAGATCGGAAGCGGTTATGTCGATCCCATTCACAGCTTGCGACTGCAGCGAGCTGAATTCCTGGTCGGCTAGCCGGATGGCATCTTCCGCTTTCAGGAAGTTCTTCGCATTTGCCGCCTGCAGGATTATGGATTTCTTGTAGCCGGTTTGCGTCTTCTGGCAGAATTTGCTGAGCTCGGTTGGGAAATGGGGATCGTTATATAGCCCGTCCACAACTGATTTGAATTGGCCCGCGAAACCGGAGAATGCCTTCTCAACTTGCCCAGAGGAGCAGAAATTTGTCTGGCAACCCATTACATCATCTGAAAGCGCCGGTATCGTGACGGAAGACGTGCCTGCGGGGATTGCGTCCGCAAAACTGAGGCGTGAAGAGATCGATGGCTCGGAAGCGAAAACGATTTCCTTCTTGGATTGGGCGGTTGCAGTTGTGCCCGTTCCGGCTGCTGCTGCAGCCACGTCCGATTCGGGTTCCTGCGGCTTAAGGTCTCCCATAGGCGAGGAGGAATAGATTCCCTTGAACTCAGGCTCAACTGTGAAAATTTCGAAATTGACGATGCGGATGTAATCGTCAAGCTCCTTGCCTCCGGTGCCATCCGCATATTTGGGGGTGATGATGAGCCTTCCGGTCTTCTTGCTTACATCCTTTGCGGTGCAAGCAATTGTCGTTCCCTCTCCCGGATGCAGCGCAACTGACTGCGCAACGCAATTTACACTGCCGGTGTCTCCAGTGATTGTGAAAGTGATGTCCTTATCCAAATTGTTGACTGCAGCGATGTACCTGACGTGCCCCGCATCCTTGAAGTATAGCTTCATGTATTCGGTTTTGCCGTCGGTGCTGAAGCGCACGTTCGTTTCCTTTGCATCGTAGTTCACGTAGAAGCCCTTCATCATCTTCCTGAAATTCTCGAATACGGATCCGGCGCAGACGCCCTTCTTCTCGCCCTTTATGCGCAGCCCTACCTGCCCGCTAACTGTTTTCCCATTGTACTTCCCGAAAACGGTCACAAACGTCTCCTTGGGGTCGGTTTCGAAATCGCCCGTAAGGCAGCCGTTGTCATCCAGATATTCAGCAGGCACTGCAACCTCCATCTCGAATGACTGCGAATCGCAATTCTGCTTCGATGGCTCGACCGATTTTATGTGCATGAACGCATCCGCCTCCCATGAGATCGGCCTTGTGACGGACTTGATTGCGCTCTCCCCCTCAGAAATCAGCGCTGAGCTTACTGAATCGCCATAGTACCCGCCCGTCTGGTATTCCAGCTTCTTCTTTGAGCTCAGCTGCCCGCCTCCGATATCCATCCACACATCAAGAACGGAAAAGCCCCAGTTCTGCACGCAGATGTACGCCTTCTTCGTGTTCTGCGCAATGGTGTCATCAAAAGTAACTTCTATTTCAGTGTCAGTGGGGTCCGGCTTTGCGCCTTTTGGCGGAGACTCGAACGCAACCAGCGAAGTGGTTACATCCTCAATTGAACCGAATTTGTCGCGCTTCGCCTTCTGCGGGCACAAATCAAAGGAAATTCTGCTCCTGCTCTCTACAACAATCTGCTGCACGTTCTCCTCGTTGATTGCATTTGCGGGAAGCAGCCTTGATTTTTCAGGGAACTGTATTGCGCGGATGTTCGGGATGTTGTAGGTGCGCTCACCGACATTGATCACGATGTTCCGGCATTGCCCGAAGTCAACGAATTTCCTCTTGTCATCGAATGCGGGCGAATTGCTAGGCAGATTGAAAACCACTTCCTTTGAAAGCACCACGTTCAGCCAGAACGCCTCGCGGTCATTGTTTTCCAGCGGAGTTTTCTTGATCTTCGGTATTATCAGCGTATCCTGCGGGACAGTGAACGTCTTGGGGTCGGAAATGAAGTCAGCGCCCGCATCATCAATTTCCTTCGCCATCAGGCGCGATGCCGTGAATGAGAACTCATCCTTAGTCTCCGGATCGCTCATCTTCAGCTCGCCCGATTCAACCATCCTGAAGGAGCGGTAAACCTCCTTCACCTTCCGGTTGTATGGCTCTAATTTCGGGTACTGGAAAAGCTGCTCCGGTATCTCCACGCTGATTGGGAAGGAGAACTGGAATTCGAAATCGCTTCCCTCCAATGAGGTATCCACCTGGACGAATTTAACTCCACGCCGCGAATCTGATTTTTGCAGCACAACGTCATTGTAGGATTCACTTCTTGCCAGCGCCACTTTCTCCAGCGGGAATTCTACCTCGTAATTCGTCTGGTCGTTTCCGACAATGTTCGGCGGTATCAGTTTGGTGTTTGCAAGCGGGAAGTGGTACGTCACGGGCGCATCAATGAAAACGGTGAATGATTCAGTCCCGTAATCGGTTTTCTCAACGCGTATCATCCTTCCTGCCGCATTGGGTGCATTAGTTGAGAAGGTGATTTCCGTCCCCGCCTGGATAGTTATTTCCTTTGCATCGAACGCCTTCTCCTTGATATCGAGATTTTCAACGATCATGCGGTGGCCGTTCTCGAATTCAATCTGAGTAAGGGAGCCCTTGTGCTTTATGGAAGCGCTTGAGGGCACCATGATTGTCATTGTAACCGGGAGTTTCTTCGTAATTCCCACAACCCCGAAATCGGTCGGCCTTAAGGTGAAAGGCGCAATAGGCAGCACCTCCACCATCCTGCTTCCGTCGGTAAACTCCAGCCCCAATCTCGTTGTCCCGGGATCGAACGCGACCTCGTAAATGTCGGTTGAGATGGATTTCGCGGTCATGCCATCCTCGTAAATCGCAAGCGATATGCGGTCGTTCTTTGGAACCTTGAACTGCACCCTGAAGGGCAGCATCAGCTTCCGCTGGCCGTACTCGTTCTCCAAAGCGTATGGTGCGGGAATCCGGATTATGCTTCCTGCGGGAATGGTGATTTTCCTCTGCTCATTGTAGAGGTCGGTTGCTGCTCCAGCAACAGCATCATTCGAGAACTGCGCATCAGGAGGCAGTGTTATGGTGGTGCCGCTTGAAAACTGTATTGCGCGAGCTCCCGTGTAATCGTCCTTCCGCACGCGCACCCTTTCCGTTATGATGAAAACTGCATCAACAGGGAAGGTGACCTCCAGTGAGTTCTGCGAGTTGATGTACGGCGTAAGCTGGATCATGATGGGCGCATTTGCAGGAATGCTCGCCCTTCTTTCGAGAGTGCCACTTCCCTTCGTGAGCGGGATGCTTGAAGGGAAGTAGATGTCGAAATCATCTATGCTCGCGATTTTCTGCGATCCCTGCTGCGAGAATTCCGTGTCCGAATCGAAATCAAGGTAAGTGGGGAATGGAAGCGCTATTGTGTAGGAGCTCGTTGCAAAAGGCTGGTATCGGCCCGAAAGCTGGTTCATATTGAATCCGCTGTAACCGACCTGCTGCACGAGGCCCGACTGCCGTATGTAACTCGGCGACGCCTCAATTGCGACTCCCGGAGGAACGATCACGGTTTTCCCTCCCGCAGTAACAGCCGGGTAGGCCTGCATGTAATTATATGAGCTGTAATATGAGTTACCTACTCCGGAAAGCTGCGCGCCCGCATCAAAAAGAACCCGTTCCTTGCTCGGAAGCTCGACAAGAAGCGAGCCGTCCGCATTGTATTTTGTTTTCGAATCCGTCGGGATAACTGCCGTAAGTGCAACGGGAAGCGTAACGCGCAGCCCGTCCTTGAGATGGCAGTTTTCAGAGGAAGCGATTGCAACCTCTACTGTTGTGCTCTTCTTCGAGGAAATTCCGTTGGTTGAAGCAAAAAAATCAACTTTGCCCTTGATTGTCTCCTCCTCGAACCTGCACGAATCCGCCTTCGTTGTTTTCGCGTTCACCCTGAATTCAAAATTCTCCCCGGGCGAGATGGTTTTGGAAAGTGGCTCAACGAAAATGCTTGAAATGGACGATTGCGAATTGATGAGAATTGGGTAGGGGCCCTCATTGGAAACGGTCAGTGTCTGGTAATCGGTGCTCGTTTTGGGAGGCGTGAGTGCAAAACTCACGGCATCGCTTGAAACCGACCACAATTTGTTGAGGTCCTGCTGCCTGTAATCCGTGTTTATAACGAACGGTATGTCCGCCTCCTGCTCCGCGGACCCCAGCTTCGCCTTGATTTTCACTTTTCCTTGCAGCTTTTCCTTCAGCTGTTGGGGATTGGATGAGATTTTCAATATGGATTCCGAAATTGCAGCCTGTAAATTGTTCGCCTGCGTTTCGGTCGCCTTTACTTTCGCGGAAGTCAGCTCGAGGCTCACGTCGGTATATTTTGCAGTTGGAAGCACTAGCGAATAGGAAAGGGAGAGCTCGTTTGCAAGCAGATTGTTAAGTGTGAATTCCGATGAGCTCGATTCCTCCGGGTCAACTGTCAATGCAAGCCCCTTGGGGTCGAACGAGAAGAGCGTTGTTGCGCTTACGGGGATGGTGCCCGTCTTCTGCTTGAACCCTTCTGCCGAAATTTTGTAGGAGATGGAGCCGATTGCGGGCGGATTCACGTTCTCAATCACATAAGTGAGCGTCCCGTCGCGCGCCTCCTGCGCTTCCGCCTCCAAAATATTGCCTCCCAGCGCATCGATGCCGTTCCCTATTGTGACGAATGCATTTTTTACGGGAAGGTCGAGCGAATCCAAAACGGTAAATGTAAGTTTGTTGTCCTTCAGCGCCTTCATGGTTTTCCCGCCGCCCTTGTCAACTATCGCATTGTAGGAAACTTTCAAATCCGGCTTTTCCCCGACAATCCTTGCCGAAAGGGATTTCCCTATTGAGAATTCGCCGTTGGTTGCAAGGAATTGCAAATCAACGTCGTTCGCGAGCCTCCTTGCCTGGATTGTGAATGAGCCTTCCGCATTGTCAACCGGGGAGACAAGGGAAAGAATCTGCTGGTCCTCGGTGGTTTTCAAAACCGCTTTTGCCGTGCCGCTCTCGCCATCCGTCAATGAGACTGTTTGGTCGTTCAGCGGCGCGCTGAGTTCCACCAGCGTCCCCTTTGGCGCAATGAGCTTGAATTTTACCAGGAACCTCTCGGAAATCGATGCCTCGAAATTGTTTTCGGCAGTGCCCGAGTTGCCCTCGAAATTCGCCTGCAGGCACAATCCGTTCTCGCACCTTCCCTCGAAGGATATCGCGAGAATTTCGTTCCTCATTGCAGCGAAAACTGCCCCCCTTGGAACGCCGTCATCAACAGGATCGCGGAGCACTTCCTTGTCCGTGAAAATAGCAGATCTGTACTGCAGGTCAACATTCCCCTTCTCTATTGCACGCGTCTTGAATTGCACGGCAACTTCCCTGCTTCCCTCGAAAGGCTGGAATTCGAAATGCACGTATTTGTAAGCATCTGCGGCAAACTCATCCGCAAGGTTGGTTGTTGGGGATGCATCAATGTCTGGGGAAGGCGAACCCTCACTGCTAACAACCCTATTCACGGGCTCTGAAGCATCCGCGCTTGCGCTTTTCGTGACAACGGCGCCAACAGCTGAATAGCCCACGATTTCCGCATTCTCGCTCGAGAGCTCAACTCCCGCATTGCCTATCCTGACCTGGAATTCCGTCTTTGAGATTTTGATGTTCGGCCTGTTGAGCGTGAATTTCGCAACGTATGTAGTGGATGGTGAAAGCGTGCTCACCTGCTCGTTCTTGAGGTTGAATATTCCTCCAAAAGCCACTTTCGTCTTGTCCGCAATGTCCGATGAGATGAGCGGGAACACCATCTTATTGTCAATGTTCGGCTTCACTTCCACTTCGCTCGAGTAAAAGGTGTCGTATTTGGAAGCGGTTACAACTGCAACGTAATATCCCTCCTGCAGACTCACGGAGCACCTGCCATTCTTCGTGATGCACGACCCCACGGAGGAAAATTCAACATCCGACGGGGAGAACTCGACTTTCGCATTCTCCACATTCTTCCCTGTGAAATGATCCTTCACCTGCACAACAGCGCGTCCTTTGGCTGGCTTCATGGTGATTTTCAGGAGGTTGATCCCTTCCTCCTCGCCAGTCCCCTGCTTTGTGAGCTCCACAATTGAACTCATCCCCGTCCTTCCATTCAATGACGCCTTCGCAAATAATTTCATAAGCGGCAATTCATCGAAGGATGCGATTCCGTCATTCCCCGCGATTTTCTCAATGGTCCCGAGCGGGAACCCGTCCTCGTAAAAAAGCGAAACGGATGCTTGCGGGACCGCCTCGCCATTCTGGTTCTCTACCTGCACCTTCACCTTTCCGGAATTAGCATCAGTTGCCCTTTCCAGCATGATGTCATAAATATTGCCCCTCTCCGCATTCTTGTACGAGCCAGGCAAATAGCCCGGTTTGGTTGCTGTCGCATAATAAATGCCCGTGCCGGCCTCCTCGTAGGTTGCAACGCCGTCTGAGGGGTTCTTTTCCGAAATTTTGACATTTTTCTCATCATAAAGTTTCACAACCGGATTGACTATTGCGCCACCGGAAGTGTCCTTCACGGCAATTTTTATCGCTCTCATGTCCGCCTCGGAAATTTTCTGGAGGTCGATGATTATGCGCGTTTCCGATTCTATTGTCGCCTCTTCCGTTCCAGCGACATATCCCGCCAATTTCGCTACCAATTTGAATTTCCTCCCCAATTTGTAATTCTCGGGAGTGGTATAGCCGTTATCGCCCGTAAGGAGGCTGTTTTGCTTCTGGTTGGTTTCGTAATCCAGCACATCTACTGCAACTCCCTTCAGGGGATCGTTTTTCACGGAATCCCTTACAAGCACCCTTAATGCGCCCTGGTCCGCAACCTCGTTGCCCTTCAGCGTGATAACAATCGTGTCGTCGGTACTCTTCGACACTTCCACCCGTTCCGACTTGAACCCGGGCGCAATTGCCTGCACGAAATATTTTGTGCTGGGGAGTATGTTGAAAGTGGCGGACAAAATTGCTGTTTTGGATTCCGAAATGAAGCCGTCAGAATCGAAAAGGTTGATTTTGACCCCTTCGGCGGTTTCGGGCCCCCTTACCTCCACGCCGAGCTTAAGCCGTTCCTCCACGACTGCGGTGGAGGAAGTGAGGTCAACGCGGTCGGTTCCCGCCTGTATGGCGATCTGAGACGTATCCAGCTCAAGAGAAATCCCGTCCTGGCTCTGCGCTGCAACGGAATATGAGCTGCCTATCCTCAGGTTTTCGAATGTTATCTGCCCCAATGAATTAGTGGTTCCATCATGGCTGGTATCGGATGCCTCCGCGATGAACGCAACCTTCGCCCCGGGAACCGGCCTTCCGAGCGAATCCTTAAGAGTGAGGAGGATGGTTGTTTCCTTCGGCTTGAGTATGCTGATCTGGCCTCCCGGAGCCATCAGGTAAAGCGCGCCCAGCGCTATTGCCAGGATGAGGAAAATGAAAAACGGCATAGCGGGTATGCCCTTTTCCTCAAGGCTGTCTGATATTCCGCGGAAAGGCATGCCCTTCTCGTCGGACCATTGCAAAAACGATTCCCATTTTTCCTGAAGGCTTTCGGCTATTCCCATAGGTGATCCTCTGGAAGAATTCTAGGTTATTCATCTATTTAAATAACACCTCTAGGGGAGATAACCCCGACACCAAGGGGAAAGCATTCCCCTACCGTGTCGCCCTACCCCTTCAATTGTGTTGCCTCTACCCCTCTTAATTAGTTTTGGCTATTAGATTGCCCAAACCCCCCTCTGAATTTTTTACCCCTGTCACGCAAATTTTTTTACCCCGCTTAATTTGTTCGGCTATTCGATTGCCCCAAACCCCCCGTTTATTTTTTTGCCTCGGATGGATTTTTTTTTGAAAATCCACCTATCGTTGATGCATTTTATTGTACGGCGTTCTTCACGATGATGATATCCTTCTTCCTTTCCGGGTAGGGCACGATGAAATCGCGGTCATAAACATCCACCCGCCTTGCATCCGCATCGGTTTCCGCGTAAATGATGAATTTCCCGTTCACCGGCAATTTCCTGAATTCCGCCAATCCGTCTGCACCAATTGGGGAAGCATAGTTCGGTTTGTAATTTTCCGGGGACAGAAGCAGAATTTCCGCATCCTTCAATACGCTGCCATCGGGAAGCATTATAGCGATGCTCACATCAGCTTCCTTCATCTCGAAAGTGTAAACCCCAACTGAGAAAATGGGAAGGATGGCTGCGATAATCACCAGAAGAGTGATTCCAATTATGGGAAGCGGCGGCATTCCCCTGCTTTGCGCGTATTTGGAAAGCCTATCGAGTGGGGGCATTTTTTTATACGAGTGGAATTCGGATTTCGGGTAAGCTGCAGGCTTGAAATCAGGAATGTTTAGAGGGGGAATGATTGGGGGCTCGTGTTTATTTTTCTCCCTGCTTTCCCTTTCGCCAGCCTGCTTTGCATCAAGTTTCTTCCTTGTGAAAAGATGATGGAGCGGCTTCCTTGCTTGCGCCTGCTTGTGCGATGGGGCGGGTTTGCGGGCCATGAAAAAAGAACGCTAAGGTGGAATATAATACTTGGGAAAAAAGGGGTAAAATGGCTACCACCATCCAAATTCGATTTTTTTTACCCTTTTTCCTTTGCAAAGACATTCCGGAATGAAGGCAACCCATCAAATTTTATGGAATAGGATTAGGGGCACGCGTTCTGTTTTGCCCAAGGTCGGCCCGACGGATTCGACATGGGTATCAATGCCATGAAGCGCAATGAAACGCCTCGCAAGGTTGATTGCATAATCCCTGTGTTCAATTTTGGTATAATTCAAGCCCCTTAACTGGACGCCGGTTTTGAGCTCGCCCACATGGCGGATTCCATTTAGCTCTAAAAACCTGTGGAAATGGAAAAATATGTCCTCGCGGGGTTGCCGCACAACCGGCTTAAGAGCCTCCAATGCCTTCAATTCCACTTCATTTTCTCCCATGGGAACACGCACTTTTTTTATTAAAAAACGTAATCACGCCATCCTCCTTGGAAGCGGATAAATCGCGCCGCACTTCTTGCAGATTTTTTCCTTATGTTTCCAGTTGAAATCGAAATCAACGCCTCCGCAGTCCGCGCAGCCGCGAACCTCCGTCTTGTGGAAGTCCCTCCAGCCCTCCTTCCCCTCCCTTCCGACGAAAGAGGTATGCGAAAAAGCGACCTTTTCCTTGTGATGCGTAGTAACAGGCGCCTTGTCATCAAATTTCCTCTTCTCAAACGCCCTCCGTATTTTCCTGCTGGAGCACCGCGGGCAGTTCTGCGGGTCTTCAGAATCAAATTGCAGCTTGCAGTTTTCGCATTCGTACTTCATCTTATCATCCTTTTTATAGAAGCTCCAAAACCCCTTCCCTCAATGGGATGGAACTCCTGAAATGCAGCATTTTCTGCGCCTTTGCCGTATTGAAAACGCGGCGGTCGGCTAACGTATGAACATATTCCTTAAAAATTTTTGGCTTTTTGCCTAAAAGCCGGTAAATTGCGGAAATCCCCTCAATTGCCCTAGCTGCAACGGCCTTTGGCACATGCAATTTCGGGGCGGGCACGTGCAACGCCTTCGCAAGGATTGCATACATCTGCTCCTGCGTAAGCCTCTCGGAAGATGCGACGATGAAATCCTCATTCTCAACTTTGGAATTGATGCACAGTTCGAGCGCCTTCACCAAATCCCCTATATTAATATGGGGGATCGGATTGTCCCCTTTCCCGATAATCACCATCCTTCCCCTCTTAATCATTTTGATGACGCGAGAGAACCCCTCCGTGAACCCTTTCCCGTAAACTATTGGGGAGCGCAATATGATGTAAGGGATTCCGCTTTCCTTGAGGGCATTCTCCGCCAGCAGTTTGCTCCTTCCGTACGCGTTGAGGGGGCATGGTTTGGTTTTTTCGCCCACGATTTCCTCTTTCACTCCCCGATAAATGGATGTGGAGGAGAGGAAGATGAATTTCGGCGGCTTCTTCTGCAATTTCGCAGCGCGGATGAGCATTTCCGTGCCGCGGTAATTGAGCCGCATCAATTTCTCATCAGGTGCGCCGTAATCGATCAACGCGGCAAGGTGGGCTATTTCATCAACTCCCTTGCACGCCTCCGCAATTGCTATAAAATCATGCCCGGAAGAGAGGTCCGCCTCCGCGATCTGCACATTTTTTCCAAATGCCCTTCCTGCCTCCTCCCGTTTACGCACCAGCACCCTGATTTTATTGCGCCATTTCTTCCCCTTCAGCAGCGCTTCAATTAACGCCCTTCCCACTTTCCCTGTTGCACCAGTCACAAGAAGCATGAATCCGTTAGGGGAGGGGTTTTTATTTAACCTTCCTTTAGTTTTCCAATATGGCTAATGCCGAGAAGGTGGAGAGCATCAGGGGAGGGGCGCGCAAGGTGCTGCTGTTCACGCTGCTGCTCATAAGCGGATACGCAATATTCGCATTCATCCTCTTCGAGAAGTATACGCCGTTCGACGCGCTTTACGAGACGGTTTGTTCCCTCACTTTGGGGAAGTGCACGCTCGACTATTCGTTCCCGACGAAGGTCGGGTCGCTTTTCCTTGCGCTCTCCAGCTGGCTCGTGTTCGCCGTGCTGGTTGAGTTTGTCACGGGGTATGTTGTCAATTTGGAGCTGGGTGAGAGAAGAATGAGAAAAAGAATCGAAGGGATGAAAAATCACATCGTCGTCTGCGGCTATGGCGATCTGGGGAAAACGGCTTGCGAATTGTTCAGGCATTCCAAGGAAGAAGTGGTTGTCGTTGATCTGGCGGACAAGGCAATTGAAAACCTGAAGGATTCGGGGATACCATTTGTGCAGGGCGATGCACTGCAAATTGAGACGCTAAAAAAAGCGGGAATCGCAAGGGCGAAGGTGATTGTCTGCGCCCTTAATAACGACTCAAACAACGTATTTTTGGTGCTTACTGCGAAAGAGCTGAACAAGGGAATGAAAATAGCCAGCAGGGCGTTCTCAGAGCAATCGGTTGGGAAATTGCATGGAGCGGGCGCTGACATAATAGTGATGCCCGAAATACTCGGCGGGATGGAGCTCGCTAAGCAGGCGCTCAATTTGCAACACCACAGCCTGAAGGATGCGTTCGGCGGAAAAGTGTTCATTTCACAGAAGAAATAGGAATTCTTCTGGACCGTCCGATTGGCAGCTATACCGATAATAACAAGACTTTTAAACACTCAAATTCTTTATTTAAATATGGATATGAAAATAATTGTAGGCGTCGTTGTTCTTCTTGTTATCGGGATCATAGTATATTTTGGAGGTTTTCTTAATTCGGAACCAGTCACAAGCCTTCCCGAATGCGACTCTCTTATTCCGGGCACTTTGGGATTAAATATTGAAAAGTGCTATTTGGAAAAGGCTGTTGAACGGCAAGACCTTTCGATTTGCAATAAATTAAGCTACCATCAGGATTCAAAGGACGAATGCTATCAAAACGTTGCAGCAATCAAGGAGGATTTGTCAATTTGTGAGAAAATTTCGGAATACAGGGCAAAGTTCTATTGTTATCAGAAAGTTGCGGTTGCAACAAAAGATGAATCGATTTGTGAAAAAATAACCAACGAAGGGATGGACGACTGTTTGGAGGGGGTGGCATTCCAAAAAACAGATATTTCATTATGCAAGAGGATGGTTAATGTAGCTAAAACAGAACGCTGTATGAGCGGAATCGCCAAGGCGAGCAAGGATACATCAATATGTTTGGAGATTTCCTCCGACAAAGGAAAAGTATCTTGTTACACCGGAATTGCCCAAAGCAAAAATGACACCAGTGTTTGCAATCTTGCTCAGGGGATTAAGGCAGAAGGAAACGAAGATGGAAAAATCTTTTGCTTACGAAGTTATGCGTTAAATGAAGAGTTCAGGGCTATTTCAAAAGGTGGTTAAGATGAGTGACACTTACAAGAACATTTCAATAGTTATTTTGCTTATTGCGGTTATTAGCGTAGTCGCTAACCTCTACCTCAAATATACGACATGGTATTCGAGTGGGCATCAATGTACAAACTTGTGTGGGATAACGGACACGCTTGGCTTGATATCATCCCTAATTGGGTTAATCTTTAGCTTTTATATTTCAAATAAGGCAAAAACCAACCCTGAAATTGAAGGAAAGGGGATTTTTGGCATTTCCTGGAAAATCTGCATAGTTTTGCTCATTCTTTGGCTATTCAACTGGTTGGGCATTTTCCTGCCTTCACGATAAAAGGCTAAACAAGTAGGGAAGACGGTCCTGATTTATAGCGCCCAAAATGCCACTTTTTGAGCAAATATGCGACTTCATGAGCAAGTTCAGGACGTACCGGCAAAATAGATTTTGTAAGCAAAGCTAATCCAACCATCCTGTTTTTATTCGCCATTCCGGATTATTATAAGAGGTTAACGCATGACCGACTTCTCTTATTTCATTGCCATCATTGCAGCACTTTTCCTAGCTAGCATAGCCGCGCGCTTCGAGCTGCTTTCAGAGGGAGGGATATTCGCGGCCGTACTCATCGGGCTTACCATTTACTTCTTCGGCGGCTGGAACTGGTTCATGATACTCGCGGTTTTCTTCATAATTGCAAGCAGCTTCACCAAATACCGCATTTCCGAGAAACGCGAGGTCAACCGCGAATTCGCCAAAGGGGGGGTGAGGGATTTCTGGCAGGTTGCTGCTAACGGCGCTCTCGGGGCGCTCATTGCGGTGATCAACACTTTTTACCCCACCAACACCTCCTACTTCGCATTTTTGGGCGTGATTGCAGCTGCAACTGCGGACACGTTGGCAACTGAAATCGGCGTTCTCAGCAAGGAGGCTTATTTGATAACGAACCTGAAGAAGGTTGAAAAGGGGGTTTCCGGCGCCATCTCCAAATTGGGCACTGCAGCTGCGATTTCAGGCTCCCTCCTCATAGGTTTGGTTGCGGTAATCCTTTCAAACTATTTCATGGAGCCCGCAATCGACCCGGTGTTCCTTCTCCTCATACCCCTTATAGCCGGAACGTTCGGCGCCCTTCTTGACTCCTTCCTCGGCGCAACTGTGCAGGTGATGTACTGGTGCCCCAAATGCAAAAAACAGACGGAGAGGGAGGTGCACAAATGCAACTCCAAAACAACTTATTACAAGGGAATACGGAACATTAACAACGACACTGTAAACCTGATTTCAACAATCGGAGCTGGTTTGCTTGCCGCCGGATTGTACCAGCTGCTGAAGGGTTATTGATTTTTACACCGAAACCTACCTGAACACCACATACGCCCAAATCAGGTTCTTCTTGAAATGATCCAGATATTGCCTTTCTTCCAGAATATGGACGCCCGGCTCCCTCCTTATCATATTCTCGCTCTTCGCACCCTCAATATAGGGAATTAGGACGGCCTTGAAATGCCTTCTCGCATAATCCATCCTCTTCCTGTGGAGCATTGGGCCAATCCCCCCAAACAGTTTCCGTTCAGCATGGGTCAGGAAGAGGCAGATTTGAAACTCGCGGGAAACGGCCAATTTTCGAACCATTAAGGAAAACTGGGGGAGCGATTCGGATGAAAAATATCCCCATAAGTATAGTTAATAAACGACGATAAAGATGAACATATTATGGAAATTCACGTAGATTTATTTGGTTGCAAGGATAGCGAGGATGTCCAATTGAGATTCGGGGAAATCTTCCAGTTTGGTGGCCCAAAAGGAAATATTGCTGCAAAAGCAGATGTAATGGATATTGGATGGGGAATAAATTGGGATGCATTTATCGATTGTTTGCGGGATTTGGAAGTTGGAGGCATATGGGGCAGCGCAAAAAAAGTCGTATTTCCGCTTAAGATCAAAATCCTAAACTACCAAGAATTTCTCGCACTAGATACCAAAGGATTCCAAATTTTTAAATTACCTACGCCTAAAGGCGTAGGATTTCCCCGTTAATAAGATGTGAGGGTGCGCTGCC
>JBDRLB010000072.1:0-32820 GCA_043813365.1 Microcaldota archaeon
AGCTGCGCTTGTATTGTGGTATGGAATGGGATTCCTGCTGCAGACGGATACTCCCATAAACGTAATCACCTCATGCTCCATGCTTCCCAGCTTCGACAGGGGGGACCTGATTTTCCTGCAGGGAGGGGAAGTGAACACGAAGGAGATTACGATTACAAAACCCATTGATCTTGCCGACTTTATAATGGAGGATTGCACCGTGAAGGAGATTGCAACCGGAATCACCAGAAAAGGGAGCTGCACTTATGCGCTGAAGGCAAATAACCAGACAATAGAATTCGATGAAACCGGCGATGTGGTTGTTTACGACCCGAAAAACCCGCTTCGGGATTACGGCTTGATTGTGCATCGCGCTGTTTTGAAAGTAAATTACCGGAATGCCACTTATTACCTTATCAAGGGGGATAACAACCCGCAGCAGGATGTGCCGGTGATTTCCCCGGATCTGGCGAAGCAGGAGCAGCTGAAGGGGAAAGTAATCCTCCGGGTGCCGTGGGTAGGCTACCTGAAACTATTCCTTTCCCTGCAGTTTGAGGAGCCCACGAACTGCAAGCTGCTTGTCGAGAGGAGTAAAAACGGCTAATGAATATAATTGGATTTTCCTTCGAATCGCAGGATTTTTAACCTTCATTAAATTATTCTAATTATGCCTAATGCGGAAGGATTATACGAAAAGGAATTCAAGCCCATAGTTGACAGGTATTTGTACAACGTGCGAAGGGCACAATTGCTAGCTACAAGCCATGTGCGCATAGAAAATTTTTTGATCCATGAGTTTGATGTTAGGGCCCCCGATCAGCAGATCAGCGTAGGCTTGGTGGACGATAGACAGAAAAAGATCGAGATGAGAGAGCTTCTGAATTGGGGCATGGTCGATATGCATGCCCGGGACGCAGTCTATACGAGCGGCCACCAATGGATAACAGTAACCGATGCAAGATTCAGGGAAGCCTCGAAATCGCGAGGTGCACAACTTATTCAGCAGCTTGAAGGAATCCATGATATTTTGTTCAAATTACGCCAAAAAATGTTATTGAAATACAAAGAACTTGCAAAAAAAAGAGCCAGTAATAAAATCCCTAGGGAAGAAAGGGCACAGATCCATACCGCCCTCGATAAATTCTGGGAAAATCATTCAATAATTGAAGGAGCCCTTTCCCCCGCCCTTACCCGGGCCCTAATTGTCAATTTGGGGAAGAACCTGCGCAACCAGACCGGCGACTGACGGCTGCAAACAATACCAATAATAACATTCTGAGAGAAACCCTTGGTGTGATCCGGGATGAGGACGCTTGTTTTTCCGTCGATTTTATCCGCTGATTTCTCCAATTTCGAGAGGGATTTGAAGCTCGCTGAGGAGGCCGGGGCGGACGGGGTGCAGCTGGATGTGATGGATGGGCATTTTGTCCCCAATATTACATTCGGATGGACGCTGATTGAGGCGCTGCGCCCAAAAACGAAATTATTCCTCGATGCGCACCTGATGATAGAAAACCCCCTGAAATACGCGGAAAAATTCGCAAAAGCCGGCTCGGATAATGTGATTTTCCATTATGAGGCGTGCAAGGATGATGCGGAAGTGAGGGAAGTGATTGAAAGCATAAGGAAGGCGGGATCCAAACCGTCCATTGCAATCAAACCCAACACCCCCGCAGAAAAAATAAAGCCTTTTTTGGATGATAACCTTTTTCTCGTTTTGGTGATGACAGTAGAGCCGGGGTTCGGGGGGCAGAAGTTCATGGGGAACATGATGCCCAAAGTGAGGGAAATCAGGGGTTGGATAACGGAAAAGAAGCTGGAAACGCATATCCAGGTGGATGGGGGGATCGACCTTCAGACTGCTGAAATTGCGAAAAAAGCCGGAGCGGACATTTTGGTTGCCGGAAGCTCGCTTTACAGATGCAAGATGCCGATTGAAATGGGAGATGCAATCAAACTAATGAGGAAGTGACATGGAATTCATTCACTTTGACGCCCGCCGAAGGCCTGAAACGCCGCAGGATGTTGCACTTTGGAACCGTTATATAGATGCCAGATCCGAGGCATTTTACGGATCCAAGCCAGTAAAAAGACTGGAGAATTTTTCGGATTCGAAGGCAGACCACATCCTTGCGGTTGACAATAATCAAGTCATAGGCGGAATGAGATTCGAGGATGCAATAGCTCCATTAAGCGCAAGGAAGATCGGACTGGGTAAAATACCGATTAACGTTAAGACCGCATTATGGCTGAATCATTTTTTCGTGGCGCCAAAATTGAGGGGAGAAACCAGAAGGATGGTTGTGAACGGCATTTTGAAAAAAGCAGGCGTTTGGGCGCATGAGCATGGGAAAACAAGCGTCGTATTCGGCGTATCGGAGAAAAATAAAGTATTGCAAAGAGTATATTCACTTCGCGGAGCCAAGGATACGGGCGTTGTGGTTTTAGGACTGAACAATGAATATAATCGGATTTTTACGGCAGAGATTAAGGATATTAAGTTAAAGTAGCATTAACAAATAATTGTTGGTGGAGACTATGTCCTTCCTTGCAAAATATTCTGAAGTGAAGAAGCAGAAGAAGAGCACATTGTGCATCGGGCTGGACCCGGCGAGCATATTCTTCAAGGAGAGGGAAAGCATCCCGAGGGAGTATTTTGAGAAGGGGTCGGAAGCGGACGGGATGAAACGCTTTTGTGCGGACATAATCAATAAAACGGCCGAATATGCATGTGCGTTCAAAATCAATTCACAATTTGTCATCCCATTTTCACTCAATGACCTCCAGGAAATCACTTCCTTGATTGAAAAGAAGGGCTGCATCTCCATTTTTGATTTGAAACTCTCGGATATAGGAAGCAGCAACGAGAGCGCAATTTACTGGATGAAGAAGGCGGGCTTCGATGCGTTCACATTCTGCCCCTTTGCGGGCAACGTGGAGGAGACGGTAAGGCAGGCGCACGAAGCGAAACTGGGAGTGATCGTGCTGACGCTCATGAGCAATCCTTCTGCGAGGTATTTCATGAAGGAGTCGCAAATAGAGGGTATGCGGGGGTACGAATTCATTGCAAAGGAAGTTGAGAAATTCTCAGCTGACGGCGTGGTTGTCGGCGCGACCAATTTGGAACGGGAAATGGTCGAGATCAGGGAGATGATCGGGGAGGAAAAAATCATACTGATTCCCGGAATCGGCAAGCAAGGCGGTGATATGGAGGTTGTGAAGCAGGCGGGCGCGAACATCCTTGTGAATGTGGGGAGGGACCTCATCTACTCGGAAGATCCGGAAGGGAAGGCGAAGGATTACTTCAAGATGCTGAGGAGATGAAAAAAAACAACTACTTATTTTCCCTCATTTTCTTGAACTCCTCGCTGTTGAATATCGAATTTTCCGATGGCCTCGAATCTGATTCCGATTTCCCCAAATCCGGCAGCAGGTCTTCCACGTCTTCCTTTTCCTTGGCATCCCGGGGCTCGTGGGAGGGCTCGGCTTTCTCAGCGGCCTTCATTTCAGCCTTTTCAGCAGGGCCCTCGAGTGTTTGGTCATCGCCGGGAGGCGCTTCCAGTTCCTTCTCGTGCTTTTTCAATTGGTAATAGTAAAAGCCGCCGATCCCAAGGATGGCGAATATGAACAAGCCAACAGAGAACCAGGCAATGCTTGCCTTCTTGTCCTTGTTACTGCTTAGCGCTTCCTCTGCATACCTTTTCGCATTGGAATAAACGACAAACGCCTGCTCCATCTTGCCCTGCTTCCTAAGCAGTTCCGCCTCCTCGAGCATCTTTTCAACAGTGATCTTATCCTCATCGGCAAGGAGGCTCATATCCAATGAAGCGAATTCGTCGGAAATTTCCTCCACCTTCACCTCCGCGCTTACGGATGCGGAAGGCGAAATGGATGCTGTTCCGCTGGGCCTTGGCGTTGCCGAACCAGACGGCCCTGCACTTGCTGAAGGGCTCGGATTGCCAACATTCCCTCCGGGGACGTAATTGCCGGGCGAGCCGCCCGTGTAATCCGAAACGCATGCATTGTTGCTGCAATGCGTGCCTGCTGAGCATGCAGGGTTGCTGTATGCGCAACCAGCAGGCGTTGCAGTTGTATTGAATGTCCTAATTGTGCTGGAGTTGCATCCGCCAAGTGTGCAGCTCATAACATAATAGAAATATTGGGTGCTGGCAGCCAGCCCGGGAAGCAGAATTGAATGGCTCTGAACGTTGTCAGTGGAGTTGACTGCATTTGCCAGGGCCGTCGCGTTTAGCCCGTAAATTACTGCAGAATTGCTGTTGATGTTCGGCGTGTTCCAGCGGATGGTAGCGGAATCATAGCTCGGTGTTGCAGCTACATCAGCTATTGGAGGTATGGGATTGAAAGGAGTGGTGGAAACGTTGACAAAAGCCCAAGCCGTTTTTGTGGAAACATTCGCTGCGGAAAAATGCAACCGGACAAGGTAAACATCGATCAGCAAACCGCTTGTGTCGAACGAAGCTATTATGGATGCGTTTGAGCCTACGGCCAACCCCGCCGGGCAATTGTATATTCTTGCCCATGGGTAATCGGGCGAGCAGCTCAGGCCGGAGAGCGGCATGTTGCCGGTATTTCCGAGCGTGAAAGTGCGGTTTGTAATTGAGCCGGTCGCATTGGATGCGCCAAACAGGTCCTGGCTCGGCGAGATTGAAAAGCCATATGTCGGTACGAATACCTGGAAACTGAAATTGCTGGGCGAATAGGAAGTTTGGGACGAATTGTCAGTTGCGGCACAGTACCAGTTATAATTGCCAGGAACAAGGTTGACGGCATTGAAAACGGTTGTGAAGGACGTGCCGGTTGCCGTGCCGCCGCCTCCCGAATTGATGGGCCCCCTGATGTAAATTACGATGCTGCTCAGCCTGATGTCGTCCGTTGCCGTGCAGCTGAAATTAATGCTTGTTGAGGAGGTGATGAATCCATCCGGAGGCGAATTGAGAGTTACTTGCGGGGTGTTGTCTACAACGGAAGAGGGAATGATGAAATTGATCAAGTAATATGCAGGATTGATGTTGCCCTTCGAGTCATTGCATTTGATGTAAACCGAGTAATTATCCGGAATGGATAGGGGACCAATATTTGCGGAGTGATGGAGGGATTCAGTCCATTCGAATTCCATCATCGAGGTAAATTGTGCGTTAGGATTGTTACTCATCCTGCAAATCGCGTTCTCGTCCGTATCAAAGCTGATGAAGGAAACGGTTGTGCCAATTGGCAAAATCCCCGAGGGCTGGCCGTTGCTGATTACCGGCGGGGATGTGTCTCCCGGTAAAATGAAGAAACTAAAAGCATAGGGAGTCGGGTTGATTATTCCGGCCATATCGGCGCATTTCACGTAAATTGTGTAATTGCCAGGGGTTGTCAAGGGACCTACTGAAGAATAATGGTAGGTGTAATTAAGGGTGTTCATTTCAATCATCGACCCATAGGAAAGTGTGGGAATCACATGAAATCTGCAGGTTGCAGCCTCGTTAGTATCCACGCCAATGAGGGAAACAGATGAACCTGCAGGAAGGGTTCCGATTGGGAAGCCGCTGCTTATTACTGCCGGGGTTGTGTCGGGCAGCGTAGTGAAGCTGTTTTCGGAAGAGAGGGCGCACCCGCCGGATGTGCACGCACGGACCATGTAATAATAGGTTTTCAATGGGGTGAGGGGGGAAAGGCCGAAAACGTGGTTGCTCCAGACCGAGGAATCGTTGTTGAAATTCGAGTAGGAATTGGTAGCGGTTCCCCACATAATGGAGCCATCGGCATTAGGAGCAACGTCAAAGGTGATTTGGGCAAATGTGGCCCCTATTACAGCTGGTTTGACATTCGTGATTGTTGGCAGGCTGAGGGAACCGGTCCTGCAGGAATATGTGAGGCTCGTGCCACATCCGGATGAGTCGCATGATGTGGCATTGAAGTAATAACGGTAGTTCTGCTGAGTGAGGCCCGATATGACAACTGTATGCAGAAAAACATTGTCATTCTGGCCGGCGGAATTTGGCAAATGGGTGCTATTGATCCCCCAAAGCACAGTTGAATTGCCGGCATCATTCGTATCAAAAGTCACGGTTATTGAATTGTATGTGGTGGAAGGGCAGTTGACATTTGTAATAACTGGTGCAGCGGATATGATGGGAAGGAATGCCAGGAATAAAAGCACCGAAACCAACCGGAAGGGGGTTGCCATATGGATCACGTATTGTTGATAAAAACCCTCATTTTAAACCCTGCCTTTTTCAGCCTTGCGGGAAGATGGCTTTAAATAATTATCTTTCCTTAACTCTTCCTTAAAATTCTGCTAATTTTATTCATATATTAGCTGTAAAGCGAAGTGCATATTTATGGGTTTGAGGCCAGCAAGGACCGTGAGGGTTTCACAGGGGCAGCCATGGGCAAGGATGTCGAATAGGGTCCCCCGCAAGAGCTATGTGAAAGGAGCGCCCAGGCCCAAAGTCAGGCAGTACAACATGGGCGTTGACCGTTTTTATGAGAGCGAGGTCTCTTTGAGCGCGGACAAGGACGTCCAGCTGAGGGACAATGCGCTCGAGGCAGCGAGGCAGGTTGCGGTCAAATTCCTGGAAAAGCATCTTCCTGCACAGTACTATTTTGGAATATTAAAATACCCCCATCTGGTTATCAGGGAACATTCCGCATTGGGGGTTGCAGGGGCGGACCGTATTTCAAAGGGAATGAAGCGCGCGTTCGGAAGGCCGAAAGGAAGGATGGCACGCATCAAGCATGGGGGGGCACTATTCGTCGTGAGGGTGAGCACTAAGGATTTGGCAGTAGTCCACGATGCGTTGAGGAGGGCAAAGCAGAAGATGTCAGGCCAATTCTCAGAGAAGGTTCGGGACATCAGGGAGGATCCCAAGAACCGCGCGAAAATAGGGAAGGAAATCGTCATGAAGGTAAAGGTCACGGAAGAGAAGAAGAAGGAAGAGGTGCCCGTAGCAAGTGCAGTTGTTGCAGCTGAGGGCGCCGAAGCAGGCAAGGAGCCTGCAGCGGAAGCGAAGCCCGAAGCAAAGAAGGAAGAAAAGAAAAAATAGTTGGTAGGAATGGGCAAAGTAATGACCGTGCTGAAGGTATTCCCTGAAGAGGGTATGAAGCTGGAGGACCTTCAGGCTGCAGTTGCAAAAGTGGAGGGATGCAACACCTGCAAGATCATCGATTTCGTATTCGGGTCGAAAGTGATACAGGCGTCGTTCATCTGCGAGGATGCGGAAAGCAAGGACTTCGAGGAGATCGTCCGCAAGGTTGCAGGAGTGAACGAAGTGCAGGTTGAGGAAGTGGGACTGATTAGCTGAATTGAGTTTTATTGCAAAACTGCTTACTAGTGCAGCTTAGCCCTTGAAAGCCTCATCATTGCCAAGGTTGTCATACACATACGCTGCAGGGGAAATGCGGCAGTTTTCCCCGATGAGCACGCCACAATTGATCGAGACGTTTATTCCGGTCTTGGTATTCTTTCCTACAACGGCACCGAGCTTGTCCCTTCCGGAGATAACCTTTCCGTCCGGATTGCGGATCGCTATTGCGGAATGGTCGAATTTCAGGTTTGCAATTTTTGTGCCGGCTCCGAAATTCACGTTCTCGCAGATTATCGAATCACCGATGTAGGAGAGGTGCGCAGCATTGGAGTTGTGCATTATTATGGAGCTTTTCACTTCGGTGGAATTGCCTACATGGCAGTTGTCCTCGATTACCACGCCCTTGCGCAGGTATGCATTTGGGCCCACTACGGAATTCTCCCCTATGAATACATTTCCTTCTATGTAGGTGCCGCTCTTTACAACCGATCCCTTTCCGACTCGCAGCTTGCCCTTCACAACAACAAATTCCTCCACCTTTCCCTCAAGTTTTGGAAGCAATAGCTTTTCCAGCGCATATTCGGATGCCGAGAGATAGTTCCAGAAATAACCCACATCGGTCCAGTAGCCGCCGAACTCAAGCGCCTTCAGCGGCTGCTTTTTCGCGAATTCAAGAACCGCATCGGTGATTTCAAATTCTCCCCTTTTTGAAAGTTTCACATCCTTCAGGAAGGAGAAAAATTCCCGGGGCATGAAGAGCGTTCCCGTTGAAATCAGCTTGTTCTTCGCATCAAGCGGCTTCTCCACCAGCCCTTTGAGGTTGCCGCCCTCCACTTCCACGACGCCGTATGAGGAAGCGTCCTCTTCCCTCTTCGTAACTATGAACGGCCCGCTGCCGGCGTTTTCCTTAAGCAGCTTGAAGAAGGAGGGATCAGAGAAAGTATCCGCATTCAGGACGAAGAAATGCCCTGCGTCAACGATTTTTTCCGTGCACGCAACCGCATCCGCCGTGCCCTTCTGCTCGTTCTGCTCCACGAAAAGGATTTTCCCCGTGGGAGCATGCTTCCCGAAATATGCAGTTATCCTGTGCTTCTCGAAACCGACCACGATTATGATCTTCCCCAGCGAATCCCCGAAATTTTCCACTATCCCTTCGACCATCCATTCAAGCAAGGGCTTGTCCAGGATCCTTACCATAGTTTTGGGGTAGGAGTTCGTTATCGGGCGCAGCCGCTTTCCCTGGCCCGCAGCAAGGAGCACAAAATCGAATTTTTCAACACCTCTAGGGAGGGTACCCTCCCTACTCGTGTTGCCTCTACCCTCCTTAATTTGCATATTTATCACTTTTTGTTCTCAATCACATCGATTATTTTCCTCAAATCCCTTTCCGGATCGCCCTGCTTGAAGAGAAGGTGCCCGCAATGCGGCCCAAGGTCCTGCTGGTAATTGAATGCAACTGAATTTTCCTTCCCTACAAACTCGAACATCGGAACCTCCGAGAACGAATCGCCCACAACAAGGCATTCGGCGGGCTTGAATTTATTTGACCGGAGCAGCGACTCCAGCTCCCTCCGCTTGGTTTCGGGGGAGACCACTTTCGTGAGCTTATGCAAACGGCCTTCCTTAATGGTGCATTCCGATGCTATGAGCGCATCAGGGGAGATATTGCGGCTCGAGAGCGACCAAGCGAGGATCGGCTTTATTGTCGCAGACAGGATGGCAGTTATGATGCCATTTTCCCTGCAATAATTGAAAATTTCCTTCGAGCCCGAAATGTATTGCAGCTTCCTGGAAGTCTCCCTCAATTTCCTTATTGGGAACTGCTGGTAGAGTGCGAAGGATTTTTCCCAAACTTTCCCGGGAACCAAATCCCTTTCCTTCGCGTTTTTCGCGCCAGCTAGCCCGGAATAGAATTCCCTTGCAAGCGCATCCGATTCCTGCTTCTTCCCCAATTGCTCGAACAGGAAAAGCGGCGACTCCTCCACCGGTATGACGCCGTCAAAATCGAATGCGATGAGTTTAATGCTCATTTTTTACCACTTTGCGGAGCCCAAATCAAGTCTCCTTTCAGATTGTAAACCGGAAACTTGAACTTCGTCAAAATTTTCAAAACCATTTTGTGCGCATTATTCTCTGGCTCATTTTCAGGGATACAAACAGCCAATATGTCCCTTGGAGGAACCCTAAACTTCATGGAGAAATGAACCTCCCCCTTTGTTTTTTTTCTTGGTCTTATGATAAAACTTATAACGGGATTGATAGAAATGAGATGGAGAAGCTCGGCCTCCGCATTCCTGCGAAACATATACACGTTCTTATTTGATTCGTAGTCATAGTCCCAACCATATCTTAATGCGCCCGGGGCTAATTTTATCCCTATTCTTCCGGCTAGTGCTTGAGAGAGCAAACCACGGGATAAAATACTACGAAAAAAATCAATTTGTTTCAAACCCAGTTGATGAACATATACTTCGCCATGAGTACTGATGAATTCGCCCAACTTTCGCGGAGGTTGTTTCTCTAAACGATCGCCCATATTCATTTCACTTTACAGTTACGCTTTTTGCGAGGTTGCGGGGCTTGTCCGGGTCGTAGCCACGGAGAACCGCAAGATGGTATGCGAGAAGCTGCAAGGGGATGACGGAAAGCAACGGGTAGAAATCCGGCTCCGCATCCGGAATTTCAAGCAGCTCGTCGTAAACGGGATTGCTTTCATTGCTAACTGCAATTATCCTTGCACCCCTTGCTTTTGTTTCCACCTCGTTGCTCAGAGTCTCATGGAAGAGGTAATCCCGGGGGCTGATTGCGATAACGGGGGTGTTTTTTTCTATGAGTGCAAGGGTGCCGTGCTTCAGCTCCCCAGCTGCCATGCCTTCCGCGTGGATGTAGGAGATTTCCTTCATCTTCAGGCTGCCCTCAAGCGCTATCGGGTAATTGATGCCCCTGCCGATGAAATAGACATCATGCACCCCTTTGAGGGAGGCAGCCAATTTCTGGGTTTTTTCGGCATTAATATCCATGGCGATTTTCATCAGCGCAGTAATTTCGGACAATTTTTTCCTGCCCTCCTCAAGTTTCCCGTTCAATGCGAATGCGATCTGGTAGAGGACGCTCAGCTGGCAGACGAATGCCTTGGTGCTTGCGACTGCGATTTCGGGGCCTGCATTGATGTAAACCGCTTTTTCGCTCGCGCGGGCAATGGAGCTTCCCTGCACATTTATGATGGAAAAAACCCGCGCGCCCTTTGATTTTATCGTCTTGATCGCATTGAGCACGTCGGCAGTCTCCCCGCTTTGTGAAATTGCAATGACGAGCGAGTTTTTCTGCAGGCTTGTTTCCAAATAGGGGAATTCGGACGCGTTGATGACATTCACATGCTTCCCCGCGACCTTGTCCAGCAGGTATTGGCCGGCCATTGCGGCGTGAAGCGCCGTGCCGCACGCGATCAGCATAACTCCCTGTGCGGAATGAATTGCCTTTGCAAACTCCTCAACAGCCCCGTACGGCTGCTGCAGGGAATTTTTCAGCGCCTGGGGCTGCTCGAAAATCTCCTTCAGCATGTAATGCGCAAACATCCCCTTGTCAGAAGAGGAAGCGCTCCAATTGATTTTTGAAATTTTCTTGATGACGGGCTTCCCATCCGAAATGCTGAAAACGGAAAATGAGTTTCCCTCAATTACGCCATATTCCCCATCATCGAGGTAAATCACTTCGTCAGTATGCTTCAGCAGGGGCATGGAATCGCTCGCAGCGAACATTTTCCCGTTCGCCTTCCCCAAAATCAAGGGGGATTCGTTCTTCGCAAAAAATACCTTCCCCTTCTCCTCCGAAAAAATCACCAGGAGAGCATAGGAGCCCTTGAGCATTTTCAATGCGGATGAAAACGCGTCTTTTGGCGCCAATCCCTTTTCCCTGAAATCCTCAATCAAATGGGCAATGACTTCGGTATCCGTCTCGGAAGTAAATTTATGCGATTCACCGAGCGATTTCTTCAGCTCCTGAAAATTCTCGATTATCCCGTTGTGCACAACCGCTATCTTCCGGTTGCACGAGAGCTGCGGATGCGCATTGTTTTTTGTGACGCCGCCGTGGGTTGCCCATCGGGTATGGGATATTCCAGAAAATCCATAGATGTCCGAGAGGTCAACTGCCTTTTCAAATGCATCGAGGGAGCCCACCTGCTTTTCAATGCGGAAATCGCCGCCGTTCGTTACGGCCATGCCGGCGGAATCGTACCCGCGGTATTCGAGCTTTTTGAGCCCATCAAAAAGCAATTTGCCCGCATTCTCCTCCTCAGCCGAAACGAATCCGATTATCCCGCACATATGAATCACGAAGGAAGAAGAGACGCAAACGAGGTTTATAAGCCTTTCTAAATTATTCGTATGGATTTATTAATTTTTTCATAATAGTAATAAATGATTTGAATGAAGGGAAAGCTGGTTGTGGAATCAAAATCGCTGGAGAGCGAGATCATAGACCAGAGGCAGCTTTCCATATTATCCGAGGAGCGCATCAAAATACTGAAAATGCTTTCAAAGGAGCCGAAATATCCCGCCGAGTTGGCGCGGGAGCTGAAAATGCCCGTCCAATCGCTGTATTACCACTTCAAGCAGCTGGAAGGGGCGAAATTGATCGAATTGGAGGGGTATTCGGAACAACGCGGGGCGATTGCAAGGAAATACAAATGCAATCTCGAGGCGCTAAGCGTAGTAATAAGGGAGCACTGGCACCCCTTTTCATCAGCTGCTTTCAAGAAGCCCCCGGCATTCATCCAGAATTTCATTTCAGGAAGCCATTTCGAGGGGAAAATCGTTCTGGGATCGCCTGACCCGCACGGTAAATTCAGGGCGAGGGCGTCGGAATTCTGCGCATCGGAATTCGCAATGTTCCTCGGGAATTATGCGACTTTCGATTACCCGCTTTATTTGCTGGACACGGAGCTGAAGGAAAGCCACCGGAAGGGGAATTTGGTGCTCTTTGGCGGGCCGAAGGTGAACATGCTGATAAATGAGATCAATCCGTATTTGCCCATCTATTTTGAGGAGAAGGCATTCGGCATTTCAAGCAAATTATCCGGCAAGAAATACACGGAGAATTTCGGCGTGATCGAGCTCATCGAGAACCCGTTCGCGAAGGGGAAGAAAATACTGGTGCTGGCAGGAAGCGACCATGAGGGCACGAGGGCAGCAGTGCTTACCCTGCTGAAGGAAAGGGATAAAATCGAGAAGGGGAATAATTACGACGGGAAGCAGCTTGCGAAGGTTGTGCAGGGCTTCGATGACGACGGGGACGGGATAGTTGATGCGGTTGAGATATTGGAATGATTTGTAATTAGAAGGGTAGAGGCGACACGAGTAGGGGAACTAGTTCCCCTAGAGGTGTCGATGACGACGGGGACGGGATAGTTGATGCGGTTGAAATTTTGGAGTGAGAGCATGCATTTTTCTGTCAATGGAAAAAAGGGGGTATACGTAATTAATTTGGGTCCGCATTCGGAACCCATATCAATACCCGAAAAAATATCGGTTGCTATCGTAGAAGCAATATTGCCCGCAAAATACCACACCGAATTGCAGCGGAGGATAAATGAAGGGGAAGCGGACCCTAGGCTCAATAGGATGTTTAGCGATCCTGCAAATAGGAAAAAGGAAATCTGGCTTTCGGACGTGCACTCCACCGCATTTTCCTATTTTAAGGGATTGCTCCTCGATAGCCTGAAACTCTGGGAAGTCAACCCCGTTTCCATGAATCCCAAATCGGAAAAACGCAGGAGAATCTCCAGCTGGATGGAACGCAGGCTCCTGCCGACAATTTGGGGAGCGGGAAGGAGTGCTTACATTGCTGCAGGTGCCGAAGGCTATATTTCCGATCACGTTAGGAGGCAACAGAAGCTTCCCGAAAAGCCCCTCATTTGGATTAATATGGGCAACAAGCATGCCGCAATCGCGGAATACTTGAAAAAACCGGAAGAAGCGAGGGAATTCATTTTGAAAAGGGAAAAAAGGTTCAGGAGGAATTTCAGGGATGTTGGCATGATTTATAGGTGCACGTACAAAGATCATCTAAGGCGATGGGTTGTCGAGCCCCACCAATTTAATTTAGGAAAGTGAGCTATATGGATATAAAATTCGCATGCATTGTGGGCGGAGTGGAGAACATTTATCCGGGGAAAACGGCAGTAATGGTGGTGCTGGGAGGGTCGGAGCTGAAGACGGAGTTCGGTTTCTTCGGTCCGCTTGCGATACCGGCGGAGGATTGCTCCGAAATGGCCGTTGAGTCCATGGTTGCGCATTTGAACTCCCAGAAGGCGAACAACGATGCGGTTGTGATAACCGGCTCGGAGCCGCTGCAGCAGATGGAAGCGGTATTCTCAGTTTGCCAGCAGCTGAAGGAAAAGGGGTTTGCGGTAAAGATCGAGACTACCGGCTTTTACGCGGATCACCTTGAAAAGATACTTCCGCTCGTCGATTATGTCGCCATGGATTTGAAAACCGAATTCGATGCGGACAAGCTTGCCGCCCTTACGGGTTTCCGGGGGGAGCCAGCTACGCTGATGCAGGATACATTGAGGAGCATAGGGATACTGAAAAACTACAAGGAAAAAAAGCCGGAATTTCAAGTGGAGTTTCGGACTACGATAATACCCAAAGTCAATGATACCGAGGAGATAATTGAGAAGATGGCCAAGGAAATCCCTTTTGCGGATGTTTACGCATTGCAGCAGTTCATTGCAGAATCGAAACTCGCGGATCCGGAATTGAGGAAGCTGGGAACGACTTCCAAACCTCTTATGATCCAGCTTGCGGTTATAGCGAAAAAATACGTTAAAAAGGTTGTTGTCCGTACAAAAGATGAGGGGGAGCAGGAAGTAGAATAGTTTTTTTAAAGTGGGTGTGGGAATGGAAAACTTGAAGGAAAAAGCACTAGAGCTTCACCGCAGGACGAAGGGAAAAATCACCATAATGCCAAAAGTCGCCGTGACAAACAGGGAGCAGCTTTCGCTTGCGTACACTCCCGGTGTTGCCGAAGCGTGCTTGGAAATAAAGCGGAAGCCGGAGGAAATTTACAATCTCACTGGGAAGGGGAATCTCGTCGCAATAGTCACCGATGGGACAGCTGTTTTAGGGTTGGGGGACATCGGGCCGGAAGCTGCACTTCCCGTAATGGAAGGGAAGGCGGTGCTGTTCAAGGAATTTGCGGGCATTGATGCGTTCCCCCTGTGCCTGAAAACCAAGGATGTTGATGAGATTGTCGACACAGTTGTGCGCATATCCCCGGTTTTCGGCGCAATCAATCTGGAGGACATTTCCGCCCCACGTTGCTTTGAAGTGGAGAGGAAGCTCAAGGAAAGGCTGGGGATTCCGGTGATGCATGATGACCAGCATGGAACCGCAATCGTTGTGCTCGCAGCGCTGAAAAACGCATTGAAACTGGCGAAAAAGAAAATTGACGAGGCAAAAATAGTCGTGAACGGCATTGGGGCGGCGGGCACCGCAATTTCCTATTTGCTGCTTGCTGCGGGGGCCAAAAACATCATCCTTTGCGACAAGCGGGGGGTGGTGGAAGAGGAAAGCTTTGATGATGCACACCGGAAAACACTCATAAAAAAAACCAATCCGGATAAAGTGGCCGGCGGATTGGAGGAAGCCTTGAAAGGGGCAGATATTTTCATAGGCGTTTCGGCAGCGAATATCGTTTCAAAGGGGATGATTGCCAGCATGGCTGGAAAACCCATTATATTTGCAATGGCAAATCCGGACCCCGAAATATTGCCGGATGAGGCGAGAAAGGCCGGCGCATTCATCGTAGGAACAGGTAGAAGCGACTTCCCCAACCAAATCAACAACGCGCTGGGTTTCCCGGGCATTTTCAGGGGGCTTCTGGATGCAAGGGCAACTGAAATCAACGAAGGAATGCTGCTTGCTGCTGCGGAAGCACTGGCAAAATGCATAAAGGAGGAGGATTTGAAGCCGGATTACATCATACCTTCCCCTTTTGACAAATCGGTTGTGAAGGGCATTGCAAAAGCAGTTATGGAATCTGCGAAAAAGTAATTTTTTTGGTTTAGGGGGGAGCGTCACTATAATATTTGGGGCATGCTGCGCTTGTGCCCGCTTTTCCCATTGAGCTCGGCGATGCGCTGGACTTTTTCAGCCTTGAAATAATTTTCCAGCTTATCCCAGCCCAATTTAAGGTCGAAATGTGCGCACAAAATTTTATCTATTTCCGAATAAGTAACTCCGATTTCCTTCTCATCCGTCTGGCCTTCCCACATGCCCGCGCTGGGAACCTTGTTTATTATGTGCTCGGGGAGGCCGCTCAATTTGGCCATTTCCCAAACTTGCGTTTTGTAATAATTCCCGATCGGGAGCACATCGCATCCTCCGTCGCCGAATTTTGTGAAATACCCGAGCAGCAATTCGGTGCGGTTGCCGGTGCCGATAACGAGGCCCTCATGCATATGTGCAAACGTGAACAGTGCCATCATGCGGGCACGTACCCTGATGTTGCCGGAAGCTATTCGCGTGCTCGGCTTGTAAGTATCGGTGAGCGTATCCACCGCCCTGCGGATATCTATTTGCTTGAAGTTGGCGCCAAGCATTTTTGCAAGGTTTTCCGCGTCGCGCCCATCCCTCTCGTTTTGAACATAGGGAAGATGGTACGCAAAAACGTTTTGGGGCCCGAGCGCTTTGCATGCAAGGTAGCACACAAGGGCCGAATCAACTCCGCCGGAAATTCCAATGACCGCCTTCTTTTTCCCTGCTCCATGGAAATATTTCCTGATTGAGGAAACTAGCTGCTGCTCATCCTTTTTGGAAACGGCGAATTTTTTCTTCAGCGCTGCATCAAGGTCCATTGAAGGTGTAAGGGCGGGCCGGTTATAAAATGTTGCTAAAAAGTCGTCATCTGTGCGGGGGCAGGACTGGCAAAAAGCAGGGGAAGGGCGCGGGAAGCAGGGGCGCATTTCCTATCCTATTGCCGCCTTCAGTATCAGGAAGGTAACAGCGCCGCAAATTGCCGTAACGGGTATTGTAAATAACCATGCAAAAAGGATCTGGCGTGCGATCCCCCAATGCACCGCAGAAGTGCGCCGAGTGAGGCCAACGCCGCCAATGGAGCCCGCAATAACGTGCGTAGTGCTCACGGGAATGCCAAAAATGGTGCAGCCGATAATCGTTGCTGCCCCGGCGGTTTCCGCGCAGAAGCCCTGGATGGGCCTAAGTTTGGTGATCTTCATTCCCATCGTCTTGATGATTGTGGAACCGCCGGTGAGCGTCCCCACCGCTATAGTAAGATGGGAAATTATCACGACCCAGAAGGGCACGTAGAATTCAGAACCGAGCAGGCCGCCGCTGAACAGCAGGATGGATATGATGCCCATCGTCTTCTGCGCATCATTCGTCCCATGTCCGAGGCTGTACACGGATGCTGAAATCAGCTGGAGCTTGCGGAAATAATCGTTGATATGGGAGGGAGTAATGCCTCGCACCACCCACAATATGATGGCTGAAAAAACAAGCGCGCCGATCATTCCGAGAAGGGGCGCGATGAAGATGAAGGAGAGGACCGTAAACATGTTGGTTAATTGGATCGCAGACGTGCCTGCCCCCACGATGCCCGCTCCGATCAGGCCCCCGATCAACGAATGGCTGGATGAAACGGGCATGCCTATGAAGGCGGTCCAGTATACCCAGATTATCGCGCCAACAAGTGCGGAGAGTACCATTACGGGCGTAACTGCAGTGGGAGTCACAAGCCCACTGCCTATTGTATGCGCGACTGCGGTGGTAAAAACGAAAGCCGCAATAAAATTGAAAAATGCGGAAAGTGCAACTGCCTGGCGCAGTGTCAGGACGCCAGTAACGACTACTGTTGATATCGCATTGGAGGCATCATGCATGCCGTTCCCGAAATCAAATGCCAATGCCAACAATATGCCGATAACGACAATTGTGAACGGGTCAAGCATTTTTTACCACAATCCCTTCAATCAGCACTGCGACCGCCTGGCAATTGTCGGAAATTGCCTCGGTGGTTTCGAAGATGTCCTTGAACTTGATCACTTCGATTGGATCAGTGCCTTCCTTGAATAAGTCCCTAATTGCTTCTGCGAAAACAGCATCAGCTTCCTCCTCCAGGTCATGGATTTTCACCAGAAGGCCCTTGACCTTCCCATGGTTCCTTAGCTGCTTAATCGCCTCATTGACCTCGAGTACCGAGGTTATTGCCACATCCACCTGCTTTACAAGCACCTCGGGGATCTTGCGCACATTGAATACGAGCAGCTTCCTAGAGACGTTATCCAGGTAATCGATTTGGTCATCAAGCAGCACTGTTAGTTCGTGGATGTCCTCCCGGTCAATTGGCGTGATGAAGGATGAATGAAGCTTGTCAATAATTGCATGGGTTTCCCGGTCGCCGCGGTGCTCAAGCTCATGGATGACCCTGATACGCCTGTGGCGCTCCTCCTGGGAAAGGGAATTGTATTTATGGACCAGATCGCCGAGCTCCTTTGCAGTCAAGACGCTCGTTTCGGTCTGTTTAAGCAGCATTTCGTAAAATTTCTCCTCCTTGGGGAGGAAGAAATCAATAACTCGGGACATGGGTTTTTTAGTGAAGAATAGGTTAAAAAGACGGATGGATGATGGGAAAAATATGCCATTCCACGAGGAGGGGCCAGGGTAGGATCGGGAAAAATCTCATGCGAATGCGGCCCTGTTCGCAAAAAGGAATTCGTGGACAATTGCGGCATCCTTCCCGAATTTTTTTCGGGCGAAATTTGCGATTTTCTTTTCAGGCGTAACTTTGCCTTTGAAATACAATTTCTCCATTATCCTTTTTATCCAGACATCGACGGGAAAAGCCTCAGTGAATCCGAGAGAGAATAGCAATATGCAATCGGCAACCTTCTCGCCTATTCCGGGAAGCATGAGGAGCGCTTTTTTCGCGTGAACATAGTCGAATTCCCGCAGCTTTCCGAAATCATACCCTCTTGAAACCGCCTTGGCCGCCTGAACGAGGTAATATTCCCTGTAGCCTAAGCCGCATTTTGCCAGTATTTCAGGCTCCGCATCGGCAAGCTGCTTCGGCGTAGGGAACAAATGGAATTTCCGCCCATCATATTCCACTTCGTCCCCCAAATTTTGCGATAGCAACCTGACCATCTTCCTGATGCGCGGCATATTGTTCATTTGGGAGCATATGAAGCCGATCGTGCATTCCCAGGGATCGAGCTGGCAGATTTTCACCCCGGAATATTTTTCGTATGAGCGGAGGATGCGCTTGTCGGAGAAATATTTTTTGACTGCAGGAAGATAATCCGCATAAAAATTAAGGAGATCCCTTGCCAAACGAGCATTATTTTTGTTCGGGAATGTGAACACTTCCAATCCATCCCCGGTTTGGCGGATTTTAATGACGGATCGCGAATGGATGATGAAGTACCAGCCGTCCGCCTTTTCGTAATTGAAAATCTGGCCGCCTTCAACCGTATCCCTGAGTTCGAAATTTGGCGTTTTTACAATCATGCCCCTCCCCAAAACAAAAATCGGGCGCAAAGTAAATAAGCATTCGGTTTAAGGCCCGGCTCCCATTCCCGCGATTATAAGCCGGCCTCCAGCTCGTATAGGTTGATCGCCGTGCCAACAAGCGTCCAGACCGTGAGCTGCCTGTTTCCGAAACGGATTTCCGTTGCGCCGGATTTCAGGAGGGCGGACCGGTTCTCATCAGCAATCATCCCATGGGGGAAGCACCCAAAAACAAGGAGAATTGGGGAATTCCCCTTTGAGGAAAGTGCCTTCCTTAAATCTGAGGAAAAATCGGCGAGATTCAGCCCTTTCCCTTTTTCATTGAAGAAGTATATTTTGGGTTGATGGCTTCCGATTGCCTTTTCCAGCGCTTTTCCGAATGCCACGCCCCTCTCCATTTTTATGAACTGGCTGCTCCCTCCGAAGAGCACCTGCTCCATTATCCCGACAAAGCGGTTGTATACCCTCGGAAGCCGCGTTTCGGGCAGGATTTCAAGCAGGTTGTTGTCGCATGTATGCACATAAACCTTCCAGATGAGATTTTCCTTGTTCGCAATTGATTCGAGTGCGGTTAGGAGGGAGAAATGGATGATGTCCGGCCGGCCGCGCTTTCCATGCATAGGCAAAGAACGCATCAGCATGTCGTGCTTGTTGGAATCCAGAAGGATATTATCGGGCTTCAGGTGCCTCTTTTTCGCCTCCTGCCTGATGATGCCGTTGCCAATGAGCTCCTGCGGCACCAATTCAAGCGCTGTTTCGGCGAATAGCAAAATAATTTTTCTCATGGCCCCACCCGATACTTTGGGCAGGATGGTTTTAATCGGTTGCGGCAATGGAGGTTTTCCTGGCAATCATTGTTTTCCCGGCGTGCTTGAGGAGGATGTACGGTGAGAAGTATTTTTTCACAACGGCATTTGCGGGTTTTGAGAATACATCGATGGGCGATCCGTATTGGAGCACTTTTCCATTATGAATGAGGTAAACCCTGTCCGAAAGATAGAACGCCTCCTCCACATCATGGGTAACGTATAAGGCCGTAATGTTCAGCTTCCTTTGGAGGCGCTTAAGCTCGACCTTTATCTGCTCCTTCATGACCGCATCAAGCTCCTTCAACGGCTCATCCAAAAGCAGAAGGCGCGGCCTGAATGCGATTGCACGCGCAATTGCAACCCGCTGCCTTTCCCCGCCGGATAGGGCGGAGATATCCCTTCTTGAAAATTTTGACAAACCCATGATTTTCAATGCGCCTGCAGCAAGTGACGGGTCCATGCCGTGCATCCTCAGCCCGAAAGCGACGTTTTCAAAAACATTGAGGTGGGGGAAAAGCAGCTTCTCCTGGAATACCATTCCGAAATTCCTTTTTTCAGGCGGCAGGGAAGACAAATCCCTTCCCTTTACGGATATTTTCGATCCGTTCCCGGAAAGCAGGCCTGCTATGAGATGGAGCATCGTAGTTTTGCCGCTCCCCGATGGCCCCAGCAGTGCGATAAACTCGCCTTCCTTCGCCTCGAGAGTTGCAGACACTTTGAATTCGGGGAATTTTTTCCTCAGGACCGCTTCCAGGAACACCATAATCACGCCCCTCTTGCCTCATGGCTGAAAATATGCAGCCCTTCCATCAGGAATGCGAAAATCATCGCTATGAGGATCAATAATGCGGAATAGAAATACCCCTCGGCAAACCTATATGAGGAAAAAGCCTGAAGGAGAACCGTCGACATCGTCGGGAAGCCCTGTGAGAGGGAAGTGAGGAAGGCAGTTTCCCCTAGGGAGAACGCAAACGAGAATGAGAATGCAAGGAGAAGCGGGCGGACCATCAGCGGCAAGTAGATGTGGCGGAAATTCTGCAACCCATCAGCCCCGAGACCGGAGGCAGCTGCCTCATACTTATCAAGCGAATCTGAGAAAGGGAGGAGGATGGAGGAGACGAGTGCGAATGATAGGATCGCATGCCCTATTGGTAGCAGCCAGAACGTGTAGGGAAGGAAAAAGTATGAAACTGCAAGCACAGCTGGGGAGATGCCGAATAATAGGAAGGATTGGTGGGAAAATTTCCGTCCAACAAGCAGCCAAAGGATTACGCAGAGGATGGCGGAAATTGCCCCCAGGTAAATCGAGTTGAAAATGGGTGAGAGGCTGGAGTCGAAAAGCTTCATATGGCAAAGTGGGGGAAGGAGGATGAGGCTGAAAATTGCGAGGTAAATAAGCGACAGCGCGTCCGCAATTTTGCTTCCGCTTTCCTTTTTGGGGAAAAGCTCCCACCTGAATCCCGACCAGAAAGCCGCAAGCGGCAGGAATGCCATAATCTGCAGCAATGCAAGGAATGCGCCCTTCTGGAAATTGAAGTCCCTGAAGAACGTCCTGAAAATTTCCACCTCTATTGTGGAGTTGGCGATCCCCCCGAATACGAGGGGTATTGAAAAGCTGGTGAATGAGAACGCAAAAACAACTGCGAACGCGGAAGCGATGGGATTCCTGAGGGAGGGGAGGGTGACGAATAGGAAAGCGCGGAAAGGATCCGCACCGAGGACGCGGCCAACCGGCTCCAGATTCGAAACACGGGCCCACCCGGAAGAGATTATTTTCGCTGCTAGGGGGAAATTGTAAAGCATGTGGGCGAGCACGATCCCTTCTATTCCATAAAGCGAAAACGGGAGGTCGAACAAGCCGTTGTTCCCGAATAGCAGAACCAAGGAAAGGATCATTACTGGTTGGGGAAGCACCAGCGGCACAAGGGAGAGGGAATTCAGCAGTCTTGAGAATGGCGTCTTATGGAGGAGTGCGTACGAAAGCGGTAAACCCAGCAGGATCGCAAGCGCTGCGCTCAGGGATGCCTGGAAGAGATTGCGCAAAATGAGGTTTGCCGGCAGGGGAAATAGCTGCAAATTGAATAGGAGCATTGCTAGGGGGAAAACCATGAAGGCGAGGAAAAATGCCCCCGCGCCTAGCCGGAAAATGCTCCTTCCCATATTCTCAGCCATTTTTCATCATCAATCAAGACGGGGTAAATTTTTTCGGGTTCTTCAGCAAGATCGAATGCATCTGGAAGCGGAACATCACTCCTTACGGGGTACATGTAATTCCCAAGCGGAATTTCCTCCTGTGCATTTTTTGAAATCATGAACTCGATGAACTTTTGGGATAGCTGTTTGTCCGTCGAGCCTTTCACTATCCCCACATACTCTACCTGCCGGAACATGTTCGGGAATATCGCTGCTTTGTACTTTGTTGTGTTCTCATTGATCATGTGGTAAGCGGGGGATGTCGAATAGCTGAGCACAATTGGCGCCTCCCCTGCCAGGAAAAGGTTGTATGCTTCCGACCAGCCGGGCGCAATTGTCAGCAAATTGGGCTTGAGCCGTTGAAGGTAAGCGCCGGTGCCTTCGCCATATTCGTTCACTACCCAATGGAGGAAAGCCTTTCCTGGGGAGGAGGTCCTTGCATCCTCCAATATGATTTTTTTGGAAAATTCAGGTTTGGTGAGATCCTCCAGCGATGAGGGTGGATTCGCGATTTTTCCGGAATCATAAACGAATGCCATATACCCCCAATCGAATGGTGTGGAGCGGAAATCATCCTTCTGGAGTGAAAGCATAATTTCGCCGTAATTTCCGGGTTTGAAGGGCTCCAGCAAATCCTCGGAAATCATTTTTTCCAGGAAAGTATTGTCGAATCCGAGCGCAATATCCGCTTTTGGGGAATTTTTTTCAAATATCAGCTGGGAGACGAACGCGCCGACATCGCCTTTCGCAACAACCTTCAATTTGCAGCCGCACTCATTTTCGAATTCGGGGAAAATTTTCGGCCCAAGCCCCCAATCGGCGGTGATGCCGTCATATGTATAAACCACAAGCTCGGGGATTTGCTGCTGCGCAAATGGTGCAGAGGGAATTGCATCTGAAGGGGCAATAGTCGCAACAACAAGATTATCCCCGAATGATCCCGAGTACTTGTCCAGCAGGTACGCAAAAAGGAGGAGTGCTACAATGGCAACGGCTACCTTGAGTATGTCCTTTCCCATGCCGGGAATATGGGGAAAAAAGAATTAAAGCAGCTCGGAAATTAATAAAGGGTATTTATATGCAATTCATTTTTCCATGATGCAATGGACGCGGTTGATGAATATGCGCGCCTTCCGGAGGAAATCGGGTTTGCTGAAATATGCCTTGGAATGATGCCGGGAGGGAAGGAAATCGTCGTGTATCCAGTCCAAGAGCATCGAATTGTAGGAGAGCCAATACGCGTCGGCTGCCCTCAAGAGAAGGTCCGCCTCGTATTTAGGGAAATGGCGCAGATATGCCTTAAGGAATACTTCAGCATCCTCGGGCTTCAATATCATCCTCGAAGTCCAGGATGTCGTAAACGGGGAAAGAACGTTGCAAATGTCTATCGCAGCAGAGGAATACATCGCCCACCCCCAGTCGATCAAGTAGCATTTTTTCCTTGAAATGAGCAGGTTCTCCTGCGTAAGGTCGTTGTGCACAAGGCAAAGGTAATCCTTCCTTATTGGATGTTTCCGGAGGTATGCCAGGCCCTCCTCCCGAAGTTCTGCCAATAGCGGCTCAACGGCCTTATCCGCTTTTTCGCCTTTTTTTGAACTCGCTTTGTTCTCCAAATATGCATGCGTATGGATCATGCGGTAATCCGTAATGGAAGCCTTTCCGCGCGTATGCGAGTGGAGGAATGCAAGTGTCGAGGCGATCTTCTTCAGGTCCCTCCGGTAATCCGGCATCTTGCCATCGATGAGTTCCTGTATGGTGTACGGGAATATCCTTCCGGATATCTTTATGCGGCCGAATGCGAAAATGCGGGGGGAAATCCCGAGGCTGCGCACTCGTTCGTAAATCCTTTTCTCATAATCCGCCTGGATGAATACGGATGGCTTGCTGGCCGGTGCTACGGCATATTTTACGAGGTAAACCTTTCCGCCGTGCTGCGCCCTTATGGCGATGTTCGCGAGCCCTTTCCGGAAGAATTCCGCTTGCGCTTCCCCCCGAAAAAAAGGCAGCTTTGCAGTCTGCTCGATCAATAGTCTGGGTAGCTTGCCCACATTTTGAAAATTGCCCATAAGCGTAAAAGTATCAGAAAAACAAAGCCCCTCCTAATGCAGCCTTAGCATTTCACTTCTGGCTTGTTCCACCTGCGCCCGCATCATATCTTGCTTGTGCTTCAGGCTGCCGACCAATGAACCGGAGTACTTCAGGATCATCAGGTCATCGTAGATCTCGTTCATCACCTTGAAATAATATTCCGCATCGGTTTTGTTGCCCTCGCGGAGCGAAAGCTGCAGCGCCCTCCTCAGTTCGCCGGAAACATCCGCAAGGCCGGAAAGCCACGGCTGGTACTCTACGCCCAAATCCTCGAAATCCGGGATTTCCTTGCGCTTGTAGATCGCATCAAGCACTTTTATTTCCACGATTTCCTGGTAGCATTGCTGGGAAATGTGCCTGAATTCGGCATCATGTGCCTTCAGGTCGGTTACTTTGGCATCGATCTGCTTGATGAGCGCATCGGCTTCTGCAAAATCCTTCGTGTGAATGCTCCGGATTGCCTTCGCGCAATCGCGGATTATCTCGCGCGACATCCTAAGAACCACATCCTGGTCCTTCTCCCTCCCGTCAAGCATTTTAACAAGCTTCATCACTGCATCGTGCAATTTCGTACCCATTTTGATCCCTCATGTCATGCGGCAGAAGTGATTGAAATCCGGAATGCAAAAGGACTCCCCCAAGCAGCAAAATTCCCCCCTGCCGCAGATTTTTCCTATAAGCGGTATTATTAAATAAGGGGAATTAATAACCGTTTTGGAAGTGGGGACATGGAAAAAATCGTAATTTCGCTGGGAGGTTCGCTGCTGCTCAACGCGGAAGGGAGGCTGAGCCATGCATTCGTGAACAGGATAGTTGATGCGTTCCATAAAGCGAAGTCGAAGAGAGTGCAGATGGTGCTCGTAACAGGAGGGGGGAGAAAAGCAAGGGAATATGCAAAAGCAGCAAGGGAAAAAACCGGCAGCGAATTCTTCGCGGACAGAGAGGCGATTGTTGCCACGCGCGAGAATGCGAGGGAGCTTATTAGAATGCTGGGGAAGGACGCGCATCCGCACACTATAACTGAATTCGACATGGTTAACGAGGCGCTAAGGGCAGGAAAGATCCCCGTTGCAGGAGGCATGCTGGAAGGGCTCACCACGGATGCAGTAGCGGTCCTTATCGCGGAAATGGTCAAAGCAAATGCCGTGATCAACCTCGGGGACACTGACGGGGTTTATACGGCCGATCCGAAGAAGGACAAGGGAGCGAAGAGGATACCGATCATGAGGCATGCGGACTTGGTCAAATTAGCTATCAAGAGCGACCAACGGAAAGCGGGCACTCATTTCGTATTCGATTTGGTTGCATCGAAACTGGCCGCAAGGAGCAATATTGAGCTGCGCTTCCTGGATGGAAGGGACCTTGCTAATGTGGAGAAGGCACTGATGGGAAGGGATTTCCAGGGGACCATTGTCAGGGATTAGATTAGGCAGATCCGCAAAATTGCACTTTTTCCCTCCAAAATGACAGGCCTATTTATGCAGATCCCCCCGGAAAGCCGGTCACCGAATGAAAAAAGTTGCCTGCCTTCCCGCATAATTGCGATGCCCAATTTCCTACCGCTAATTCCAAAATATTCACTGAAATAAGTTAAATTAACGAATGAGAACTCATGGACGGAGCTCGCGGAGAGGACATTATTATGCGCTCCACTTGAATCGCAAAAAGATAACCCCACCCCTTCCTTGCAAGAATGCAATAGATGGTCTGAAATCAGGAGTGCCTTCTGCTCCGCCAGGATTATTGAAGACTGGGATGCTAGATCGGCCGAAAGCAGGAAGAATGCGGAGAGCAGGCACACAAATGAAATAGTAGAGAGGAAAACGGATGTTGCTAAATCGGTCGCTAGGAATGATGCCATTATTGCCCACCTCCCCCGCGACTAATAAGAAATGCGGGGAAAAGGTTTTAATAGCAACGCGACAAGTAATTTAGATAACATTTAAATAGCTCAAACCGCGTATAGTATCACGGCATAACAGCTTAAAACGGTGATAAAGCATGTACGGAGTATCTGGAAAATCGACTCATCTGGAGAGCTCGATACCCCTGATTCTGATAATCATACTTGCAATCTTCATTGCAGGCAACTTCGGGCTGGTGAACTTCTCGGACATCCCGATACTGAACCAATTCTTCGGAGGGAAGAATATCAAGGTCACCGTCATTGGGAAGCCGTCCAGCAACCTTATTTCTGTTTTAACGAGCAAGGATGCAAGGGACCCGCCCCAAATATTCTATGCTGGTTCCGGCTTGAGGCAGGAGCTTCTTACAGAGGGCACGCTCAAGCAGTTTGATGTCGTGATCCTCCAGAACATCCCGACCTGTGATCGCAATGCGAGAAGAGTGATTGCGAACTGGGTGAAGGGCGGAGGAAAACTGATCGTTGTAGGGGATGCATGCGTAAAAGTTGACGGCGACCCGGCGGCATTCGGCTGGGACATTGGCGGCCTTTTGAGTGATGTGATTCCCGCGAAAATAGGCGGAGTGACTCCTGAAAAGGAACCGATAAGGTACGGCTGCTCAAGCGGGACATTCAGGACAGTTGAATACGGCTCGCCAATAATGGCCGGAATAAAGGATTACCAGTTCTCCGGAAGGACAATAGAGGTCTATCCCACGAGCAACTCGAAAGTTATCGCAGCAGTTGACTGCTCCGATGCAAGCAAGGGAAACCTTCCCTCGACTTATGCAATTCTGGAAAGCTCCGGGATGTTCAGCGGGAAGTCCGTTTACTTCGCATACGACCCCGGCCTGAAACCACAGCTTTTCCTGAACACTCTCAGGTACCTGAAGGGATTGAAAGGTTAAATTTTCCCCTTCCTTTTCTTATTTTTTTAGGATCAGCGAAAGCAAGGATTGGAGGCATACATGCGAAAATGCCAACCTCAACACTTAAATTATTATTCCGCTTCCCCATCAATCATTCCGGGGTGTTTTGCAATTATCATCGGGATTGATGCGGGCGCGACTTTCGCGTTCGCTGCGCTGAATTTCAACGGGGAGCTTATTGCCATCAGGAGCAAGAGGAATGTGAAGAAGGAGGAGATCATCCGGATGCTGGAGCCGCTTGAACCCGTTATTATAGCGAGCGATACGAACCCGCCCTCCAAACTAGCGAAGGCACTTGCCGCAACCTTCAAATGCCGGCTTTCATTTCCCCTGAAATCACTCACCCAGATTGAGAAGCAGAGGATGACGAGGGAGCGCAGGTACGGGAACGTGCATGAGAAGGATGCGCTTGCAGCAGCATTGAAAGCGTACCATAAGATAGAAAACAAGATGCGGCAGGTGGAAAGGCATTTTAGGAGAGGCGGCACTGCGGAACTGGAAAAATCGAGGAAATCAGTTGCAAGCGGGGAGAGAATACGGGATTCCGCCTATTTTTTCCCATAACGCCGTTGCGCCAGTTTGGTGAGCACCCTGCTTTTTCGCGAAAGCGCTGCCTCGCAAAGCATATTGGATTTCCCGAGTGCCTCCAGAAGCAGTAACCTATGCTCCGTGACCATAGGGTAATTTTTAGCAAGATAAGACCATTTCTCAAAGATTGCGTCATGAACTGACTCCGCGAGGCTCGGATGCACCCTCAATTTAGGCAAATTTTTAGAGCTAAGGTCGCGGTCGATAGATTCCTTCAAAAGCCGGGCGATGAACGCGATTTCTGCGGTATTCCTCGAAGAGTTCAGCCTGTCGACAAGTCCACCGTATTTCTTTTTCGGATTGACCTGATCAGCAATAGTTTTCAACTGGTACTCTTCCTCAGGAAGCAATGTTTCCTCGTAGGGCGCCATCGCTATCCCTCGCGGATTTCCTTAAGCCTCTTCTCCATGCCCTCCTTGAGCTTTTCAGCTATGAAATGATGTGAGTAGTAATCCGCTTTCGCAGCAATTGCTAGTTTGGTTGCAAGCGCACGTGCGACCTTGCCCCTTTGCTTCAGGGGGGCGGTGCTGATCAGGGGAGACTGGAAAATCACGCCGTGCTTCGGGGGCTTGGTGCCCATGCGGAGGTGCTTGAAAAGCGCCTTCTCCGCCCCAATGACCTGGAGGGTGGAGGCTGGCATCTTAGCGAGGTTCTGCAAACTTCCTGCTGTTGAGACAAGCCGGGCTGCAACAACCGCATCAGTCAAGTAAGCAAGGTTGCGGAATGCCTTATTGCCTTCCTTCTCAATGTAGGAGGTGATTTCCTTTCTGAGAAGGAAAAGTTCGAGCAGCCTTTTTGCGTAAATTGAGATGATCTTCGAATCCTCGTCATCGAAAGGTGCGCCCATGCTTCCATTTGAGAAGGAAATGATTTTTTCAGTCCGATCCGCCCCCAAAAGCTCCGAAATCCTCTCTTTGGAGATTTTTTCCTTGCTTCCTGCAATTTCAAGGAATTTCAGGTAGAGCTCCTCATTCTGTATCTCCAATTCTGGAAAATTCAGCTTGGACCATTCGGTGAGCCTTTCAAAGAGCAGCGCCTTCGCCTTGTCGATGTCGTCCAGCGAGCGTATTGCCTGTATGAGCAGCAAATCCTTGCGCGTGAGCTCCTCCCTCACATGCTCCTTGGCCTTGCTGATGAACTGTTCGCGCTTGTCCATAAAAATTACCCCACAAATTGTATTGCAACAAATTTTCTTATCATATGAAATTGAGCATGTGGTCGCAGAAATGCTTTGCAACCGTGCCGCTCTTGTCCTTCTGCTTGGAAACTACCAAACTAACGCGTTGTCCTTTTATATAATCGTCCTTGAGCTTCACAACCAGCTCAATTGGCATTTCAGGAAGGTTGCGCAGCTGCAGTATTTCCAGCGCCTGCCTTCCCTGGAACTTCACGGGGACGTTAATCTCATCATGTATGTCCGCCTCCACAAACAATTCGGAGCCCTTCATTTCCGCCTTGTTGATCTTCGAGAGCGTGGCCTTTACAATGCCCTTGCCGCCAGCTTTGAGGTCGAGGATGCGCATAGTCGGCAAACTCTCCCGGAGCATTTCCTCCTCCTTCTTCAGGCCGTGGTCCTTCGGGTTGATGATGAGATGCGATGACCAGTTGAGATGGAGCTCGAAACCTGCCATTGATTTCTTCACAACGGCATTCTCGGCTTTCACCGCGTCCCCGATGCGCAGGTTCCTTGAGCCCCAATCCGCGTAATAATCCCATAAAACCATCGGATAGGAAACGTTCTGAATATCCGTCACGAGCACATTGAGCACCTTCCCTATGCGCTTTTCCCTCTGGAATTCGCGGAGTTCTGAAAGCTGGATGACCCGGCCGTAAAAATCAACCGTTTCGGCTTCCTTTAAGGAATCGAACCTGCCTATTTTTGCAGGCTGCTGGGGAAGCGGCCTGGAAAGGGAGGAGGAGAGGAAGTCATTGGGCCTTATCAGTGTAAGCTCGGTCAGCAAGGTGGAGTGCATTTCAAGCGGGTTGAAGGATTTCACCTGGGCGCCGACAACAAACAGCACATCGTCGCGTTCAAGCCCGCCCTTTTCCATCCATTGCACGTCCTCATCCCAAAGCACGAGCAACGCCCTTCCGGTATTATCCGCAACCTCCACATTGCACACCTTGCCCCTCTTGCGCTCGGTCTCGAAATATTTCGGCGAGTTTATGTTCATCACGCGGGCTATGCAATTTGCCTCAGCAGGTTTTTGGAGCTGGATGTCCGAGAGCGGCATGTAAGCAGCGGGCTCCTCTTCCCGGGTAGGAATGCCCAGTTCCTTGGCAATCAGCTTTGCTGCAGACTCCTCATCAATAAGCTCCTCGTATTCCTTCTGCTTCATCCTGATGTTGTGAAGCACTTCCTCCCCCGGAAGCTGCGTCTGTTCTATGATCTTTGCGATAATTTCCTGCAGCTCCATGTGTACCACTGCCTTGCCCCCTTCTTTCGAAAAGAAGGTGGCGATGGCTCCGCCGCCAAGAAACGAGTTTGATTTGCAAATCAAACAGAGGGGAGCGAAAACTTTTTTCAAGGGGGGATGTGCCCCCCGACGAAAAGATGGGGATGCCGAGATTTGAACTCGGATCAACAGCTTTTCCTGCCCGCCTTGCTTTGCAAGGCAAGCGCCCGAAGCTGCCAGCATACCAGGTTGGCCCACATCCCCGAAAGATGAGAAGTAGTTATTGATAGATTACGAATTATAAGCATATCTTTGGACCATTCGGCTGCTAGTGGGGAAACGGATGGGCCCATATTGGAGGGTGCAATGAGGTCAGCAGTCTTTATGGAAACGCCAACTAAGTTGCCTTAAACGCAACTTTCCTGCGAAAAGCTTATATATGACCTCTGATTTACCAATTTGGAAAGTTTTTTTACGCAGATTCCGCAAAATTGCTGCGTTTTCCGTACCCACCCAACAGAGCGTGATGCAATGAATAGTAGATTTTGGCTATTGGTAGTATTACTGGTAGCAATCGGTTTTGTGAATTTGGTAACGTCCTCAGTATACCTGTCAGGCAATCAGGACGTTGCAGTCCCAGCGGATAACGGCACCTCGAGCAATACTAACATATCTGCAAGGATGCAGCAATATGTAGGCTTCTTCGGAGAGATCAATGCGACAATCATTTTGGGATTCGCAAATAACAACACGAGGATTTACCAGAAACCAGTGACTTCTGGAAAAATATTCTTCGTAAAAGTCGGAGCGGCACTGACGGGAGCCATCCAAGCAGCGGATGCAGACACGGATACGGATGCGAACTTTTCCTTGACGGGCTACTACATAACAGCCAACCACTTCACACTCAGCTCCACAGTGGCGGGAGTTGCTTCCGTAAACCACTTGAATACTACGGACAACTTCATGGTCGGCATCTTCAAGGACTCTGCAGCAGCCCCGAACTATTTCGTGGGAACTGACATCCGATCCATTACATCAGCTAACGGCATGGGCGATGTGTCGTACGAAGTGATTGTGCCGAAAACCGGAACGTACACGGCGTATGATGTCTTCATCGACCTCGAATAAGCATCTGAATAAAGACCGGGCAATGCGCCCGGCTTGTTCTTTTTTTTAAAGGTGTTGGAATGGATGAGACAGATATCAAACTACTGAAATTGCTGCAGGCGAATTCAAGGCAGAAGCTGCAAGCGCTTGCTAAAGAGTTAGGAGTGAGCGAGGGAACCGTAAGGAACCGCATAGCAAAGCTGGAGGAAGAGAAAGCCATACTCCAATACACCGCGCTGGTGGATCCGAAGAAGCTGGGATACAATGCGGTTGCATACGTGGGTGTGAGCGTGGAGCCGTTGAAGTTCCTTTCTGTTTTGGAGGAGCTTTCACGGGTAGAGGATATCCATTCGCTTTCCACATGCACAGGGGAGCACACCATCATTTTTGAGGTGTGGAAGAAGGATGCGGAGGAGATCACCAAATTCATGGAAGAGAAAATCTCCAAAATCGGCGGGATCTCAAAACTCTCCCCAAATATAGTTGTTGAGCAATTACGGCCGGGAAGGAAAGCGGTTGTGCCCGGAGGCTTCCAGACAACACTGGCGCTTACTTAAGCATGCCCAGTGGAACGTTCGCGGCATCACGGCGGACATGCACGTGGCGGCTGCTCCGGGGGGGTAGGAGTTTGCCGCTTTGTGCAGCTTTTAGCACCTCCCCTTTGCTAATTTTCTTATTTTTCCTCCTTGAGAATACAACAACCTCCTCATTATTGTAATCAACCAGATTCGCAGGCACCCTGGAAAAGCCCAGTTCCCTCAAGCTTTCCACCCTATGATGGCCGTCGAGGATGGTGAGGCTGTTTCCATCAACCAAAATGGGGTTGCGCACCAGACCGTCCTTCGATATGGCTCCTCGTACCGATGCAAGTCGTTTAGGATCGGTTTTTTCATGGGGCTTCAGGGAACTTATTTCCAGGAGCTTCACATCAATGCGCCCCTTTTTCAATGAATAGATTTTTGAAATTCATGTTATTTTGCCCTGCAGGTATTGCTCATAGCCGTTGAGGTCGAGAAGCCCGTGGCCGGAGAGGTTGAATACTATTGTTTTTCTCTCCGAATTGCGCTTCGCTTCCAACGCCTCATCAATCGCAACCCGGATGGCATGGGAGGATTCGGGTGCTGGCACAATTCCTTCGGTGCTGGAGAAAATTTGTGCTGCCTCGAAAACCGCCTTCTGCTCTACTGCTTTTGCCTCAATTAAATCCGCATCCTTCAACGCGGAAACAAGCGGCGCCATTCCATGGTAACGCAGCCCGCCCGCATGTATTTTCGGAGGGATGAATTCATGCCCGAGCGTATGCATCTTGAGGAGGGGAGTCATGCCCGCAGTATCGCCAAAATCATATTCATACTTCCCTTTAGTGAGCGATGGTGTTGCGGTGGGCTCAACTGCTATGAACCGCGCATCCAACTTTCCCTTTATTTTCTGTTCCATGTAAGGGAATGCAAACCCCCCGAAATTGCTACCTCCGCCAACGCACCCTAAGAGCACATCGGGTGATTCGTCAAGAAGCTGCATTTGAAGCATCAGCTCCTGACCGATTATGGTCTGGTGCATCAGAACATGGTTGAGCACGGAACCGAGGGAATATTTCGTATTCCTTGATGTGACCGTTGTTTCAATTGCCTCCGAAATAGCAATTCCCAAACTGCCGGGATGGTCCGGATCCTGGGAAAGGAATTTCCTTCCAGCATTTGTCAATTTGCTTGGGGAGGGGGTTACTTCAGCACCGTAGAGGTTCATCAGCGTTTTCCGATGGGGCTTCTGGTCATAGCTTACACGCACCATGAACACCTTACATTTCAGGCCGAACATCATCGTCGCATAGGCAAGCGCTGTTCCCCATTGGCCCGCGCCTGTTTCCGTAGCAAGTGCCTCCACCCCTTCCTTCATCGAATAATATGCCTGCGCAATAGCCGTATTCGGCTTGTGTGAGCCGCAGGGATTGACGTCCTCCCTTTTGTAATAGATCCGTGCG
>JBDRLB010000073.1:0-15141 GCA_043813365.1 Microcaldota archaeon
ATCTGTCCCCGGAAAAAAAACTGGAAAGAAGCCTCCTCGCACAGACCCTGAGGATGTGGAGGAAGGATTTTCCTGCAGAGGAAAGGCAGGAGTTCAGCGCGTGGCCAGGCTCTTTCAGCCAAAACCGGAGGGGGCAGGATGCTGCAGACTACCACTTCATTGCTGCATACAAAGGCACACAAAAAAAACCCGAAATGGTTGGTTATGCGACACTCCACGCATCAATCCCCAGAAAGGATCTGCCGACACCAGTTGCCCTTGCGGAATATTCCGCAATAAGGAAGGATTACAGGAGAAAGGGGATCTATGATTTGCTCTTCCAAAAGAGGCGCGAACTTGCCAGATCTAGCGGCTCCAAGTACATTATTGCCGAAGTGGAGCCTTTCAATAATGCAGCAAGGAGGAGATGGCAATCCCTAAGATCGATGGCTAATATGACTCCTAAACAGAAAGAGGAATTGCGGGAACTTGCTTCCCGAAGGAAGCGGCTGTCAATATTCAGCAAATACTATATGCATGCGGACATGCCATATCTTGACCCGAGCGAGCATGTTACCTTCCCGGCGAAAGGGCGGGGGATACTTAATCGCAAAGGGAAATTGAACCCATTATGGCTGCTCGTTCACGACTTGGGGAGCTCCGCAAAAAGCACTATTTCAAGGGAGGAAGGCCTGGACTTGTTAAGATCCGTTTATAGGGGCCCGCAGGATTTGAGGAGATCGGATGCGGATTGGATGCTTTCCCAGGTCGCACAAAAAGTGCCTTCTGTTGTAAAATTGAGGCCGCCGAATAAATAAGCTGAAGGAAAATGAGGCACTGGGCAACCTTTTTAACCTCCAGCAAATTAAGGGATAAGAGCGGATTATGGCACTGGAACAGCTTTTATTTGGGGCGCTTCCCCTTCTTGGCATTTTCGACAGCTTGGCGCAGATGATCTCCGATTTGGGCTTCACCTTCCAGATCATGATTTTCTCGTACATGACCTTCTGGCTTTACATGAACCTTAGGGAATCACAGGTGCTTTTCGGGCTGGGAGTGATAATCGCCGCGTTCTTCGTGTTCATACAGCCCATACTCACAAACATATTCGTTGTATTGTTCTTCGTATTCATTGCAATGGGCAACCACCTCCAGTTCCTCATACAATTCGGGCTGTTCCCGCTCATGAGGTTCTTCGGGGTTGAGCTGGAGCATCCGGAGATGGCCGAGCAGCAGAAAATGCATGGAATAGAGCAGAAGATGCGGCAGGGCTTGGACCTCCAGAAGGAGGAGGAGGAATACCTTGAGAAGGTGCAAAAGCGCGAGCAGCAGTACCAAAGGAAGATGCAGGACAGGATGACGAGACAGTTTACTTGAGTGGTAAGTATGGAGTTCATTTTGCTGGGATTGATTGAAGACATAGTGTTCTGGGCAACTGCGATGTGGTGGCTTTGGCTGCTTATACTAGCGATATTCTTCTACAGCTGGGCAAGGGACCATCTCGCATTTTCACCGCTTTTGACAATGGCGGTTGCGGGGATACTCATCTATTACCTCGTGTTCCAGTACCCTATTTTCGGCTCGGCGGGTTTCCTTCTGTACATGCTCATTTACGGAGGCGCGCTTTACCTGATACCGCTTGTGCTGCCGATGTTCAGGCAAAGGCCTAAAATGTGATATGATTGAAAGGATGATGTAAAAACAATATGAGGAAAACGCTGGTTCGAAGGCGATTGGTTCAGCCGGCAATCGTTCGTTAAAAAAAACACATATTTAAAGGAGGTCAAATTAATTGATTGGTGATCGTTATGGGCGAAATACGGGATCTGATGAGGGCGTACAAGGTTGCGCACACCTACAGGGAGGAGTGGTTCAACATCAAATGGAGGCTTGTTGTGGTTGCGCTCTCGATGCTGTTCATAGGGTTCGTATACTGGTACCTGAATTTCTACGACAACGGGAGGTACTTCTTTGTTGTGCCGGAATACCAGTTCCTGCTTTCGGAGCAGCTGTTCAAATGGTTCATGATAGGCGCAATGTTCGGGATCATCTCAATAGGGCTTATTTTCGAGGGGGAATTCCTTATCGGGCTTAGGAACATCTCAAAGGAGCTTTCCCAGGCAGAGAAGGCGATGGGCCTGAAAAAGGAGGAGAAGAGGAAACCCGCAAAAAGAAGGAAATAAAACGTTAACTGGCCATAGCTTACGTTCAGAATAGACTTCAAATGGGCATTCATCCCTTTTATTTGCGGATGAGCCTAGAGGAGATTTCAGATGGCTGTGCAGTTCGAGTTGGAGCAGGATGGAAGGCTGATTGTGAAGGATTTAATTTCCGTGCAGGCACTGGACCGGGGTTTTTTCGGGAAAGAGCCAGAGCATACGAAGGCGCAGCTTGTTCTGATGCCGGAAGAAGCGCTTTACCTCATGGATGTAAGGAATGCGGAAGCAGTTTTTAAGGGAAAAACCGTAACTTTCAACCGTGTTGCAAAGGAATTCATCAAGAACAAGAAATTCCTCGCACGCTACTTTTGCTACAGGGATTGGAGGGATCGTGGAATCATTGCCAGGCCCATGAGCGAAGCTTCCGGCAATTATGGAAGGAGCCCGGTTGTCCGCTATCCCTCGAAAGATTTCACTTCCCCCCAAGTGAAAAGCAAGGCGCTGTTCTTTTCGGACGATTTGATCTCCATCATTGATGACGATGAGGAGGGCAGGCAGCTTTACGAGAGCGCGTGGTTCGGCCAGCATGGGACTTACAAGGCGAAGAAGCATGGGCGCTATTTGAAGCTGGATGCTTATGAGACGCTTTTCCTGATGAAGCACGGAGGAATGACTGCGAACATTGGCGACAAGAAGATCATTAAGGAGTGCATGAAAAGAAGGGGCGATTTCCTCGCGCTTTACGAGGTATATGAGGATTGGAGGCTGCGCGGTTTCGTTGTTAAGAGCGGCTTCAAATTCGGCACGCATTTCCGGCTTTATTTCCCGGGCGCCTCGCCCAATTTGGCGAATGATGAATGGATGCACTCAAAGCACGTGATACATGTTTTCCCGAGGAGCGCAAAGATGCTGATTTCGGAGTGGTCGCGCGCAATCAGGGTTGCGCATGGAGTGAAAAAAACATTTATCTTGGCAATTCCAGGTGAGAAGAAGCAGCAGCATGCGGAGCTTGATTTCCTGCTTTACCATAGGAAAAAAGGAGGCTTGATTGAGAACCCCAAGGAGGATAAGCCAAAATTCGTGATGCTCGCGCTCTCTGAAGAGGAGGAGATCGGCGGGGAAGAGCTCGCGGAATCCATTGCTAAAGCTAAGAGCATGGGCCTCGACCTGATACTTGCGATCTGCGACCGGGAGACCAGCGTAACCTATTACAGAGTCAAAAGAGTGGAGCTTCCTAAGAGCAAGTACGAGTACTACGAAATAGAATGGAAGCAGCCCTGAACCGCGGGGGAAGAATCCCCCTCAGTTTGAAGGTCTTCCGGATCCCCCTCTAAGTTGATTGGCGAATCTGAACCGCGGGGGAGTGCCACCTAAAACGATTGGTTACTTTTTCTTATTCTTCATCTCATTCAAGTGGCGGATGCGCTTCTGTATCAGCTCCTTTGTGCCAATATCCTTCCGGTGGAATACGGGGCCCTTAATTTGCCTGACGGTGTGCTCCGCAACCGCCTCGGCGGCTTCGATAGTATCGCCAATCCCAACGCATGCAACAGCCCGGGAGGTTCCCATTTTCAGTTTCCAGGGGTATTCTGGGTCAACGCTTTCAACTGCACCGAGGTAATATTTGCTCGTTGAATTTGCGAGAGACTCGATGTCAATCACTTCGCCCTTCTTGGGGTTTTCGGGGTAGCCTTCGGGGACCGCGTATTTCACAACTGTCGCTTTTTCCTCGAAATGCAGTTTCAAGTGGGAAAGCCGGCCGTGCACAACTGCTTCGCAAACCTCCACAAAGTCATTCTTCATTATGGGAAGGATGTTCATGATTTCGGGGTCGCCGAAGCGCGCGTTGTATTCTATCAATTTCACTCCGTCAGCAGTAAGCATGAAGCCGCCGTACATTATTCCGTGGAAATATTCGTTCAATTCCTCCTTAAGGGCAAACGCGATTTTGTGGGTCATGTGCTGCGCCTCCTGCAGGTGCTCTTTCGTCAGGAAAGGCAGCAGATGATTTGGAGCCGAATAGGAGCCCATGCCGCCGGTATTCGGGCCGAGGTCGCCCTCATATGCGCGCTTGTGGTCCTGCGCTATTGGAGGGGCAAGGACCGTCCTGCCGTCGGTGAAGAACTGGACTGAAAACTCCTCGCCCTCGAGTTTTTCCTCAATCACGACCTTTGCCTTCCCATCAAGGATGGATTTGGAGTATTCGATTGCCTCCTCAATTGTTTTCATGTGCTCGCCGAAAACCTTCACTCCCTTGCCGCCTGTTAGCCCATCGGGCTTCACGACGAATTGCTTGAGCTCGAGCATGTAGTCCTTCATCCCATCCGGGGAATCGAAAACCTGGTGTGCCGGCGAACCTTCAATCTGGTAGCGGTCCATGAGGTTGCGCGTGAATGATTTGCTGCTCTCCAATCTGGCAAGCGATTTCTTCGGCCCGAATGAGGGTATTTCAAGTTCCTCAAGCACGTCGGCGATGCCGATTGCAATTGCATAATCGGGCGAGAGGACCGCAAATTCCGGCTTCACCTGCTTCGCATATTTCCGGACCGAATCGAAATCGTCGATTTTCCCAAGGAAGTGGCTCTTCGATTTTGCAATGACAGCAGGGTTCGGGCTCTGTATGAATGAATGAAGTTCCGAATCCGCGCTTTTCTGGATCGCTTCGGCAAGGCAGTCGGCCCGCGCAGTGCTTCCTAGCGCTACAAGGAGTATTTTTTTCATTTGATCCCCACGATAATGTTAACGCCGCAACTTTTTTTAAAGCCGTGTTTTGGTTTGTTGAAGGGAATGCATTGCAATACTAAGCAATATCCCTTCCGTGCTCGAGTGGGCGCTTGGTGGCATCCTCCAAATCCCGAAGTTGCTTGATCCGCTGCTCCAGCTCATTCTTCAGTTCCTTCTGCTGCTGCGAATATTCCTTCTGCATGCTTCTAAAAGTCTGCTCCAAATCGTACATATGGTGCTCCAGCTTGATGAGGGACATGTCGAAGGAGATAAGCTTCTCATTGGTGTTCTTCTGGAAGCCCGTGAGATCGTTGCGCGTAAGGATGTTCGCGGAATGCGTCTTCAGCCCGTAAACCTCCTTCACTAGGTCGCGCATCACGGAGGTGTTGTCTGCTGTGTCGCTCACAACCGAATCAAGCTTCCGGCTCGCCCTGTTTACCAGCTCCTCCCCTTTCGTTTCAACGGTGCGGATGCGCTTTTCAAATTCGGATTTCATGCTTTCAAGACCGGAAATATCCTTTTCCATCGAATCCAGCCGCTTGAAGGATTTTTCAGTGTCGGCAGAGGATTCCTCCAGCTCCTTCATGTCCTTCTGGAGGCCTTCGATGAGCTTTTCGCCCTTTTTCATCTCGGCTTCAAAATCCTCCAATTGCGAGACGCGGGATTCGAAATCCTTCTTGAACGCGGCATTCTCGGATGCTATTCCCTTGATCAGCTCCGCTTTAAGCGAATCCACCTTCTCGGCAGCATGCTCGACTGTTTCCACTTTCTTAGTTATTTCCGCTTTGGCCTCCTCCATATTCTCATCCAAATCCCTCTTGAGGTCAGCTTTCATCATCTCCGACTTGGCAACCGCCTTGTCTACCTCGATTATCTTTGAATCGAGCTCATTGCCGTACTCCTTCAGGTCGCCTTTCAATTTGAGGAAGTCGGATTTGCTTGCCGCGCCCTCCACCTTCACCTTGAAGATGTTGAATTCCTTTGAAATGTCCTTGAATTCGTTGTCCAGCTCCTTTATCCTGTCGAAAACTTTCTGGTACTCGAAGAAGTGCTGCTGCAAGTCCGCGTAAATCGCTTCCACCTTGTCGGCGCGCTGCTCCATCTTTGCCTGCACCTGCATCGCCGTTGAGAGCTCCCTCTGGACCTGCTCATTCAGCTTCAATATGGTGTCGGAGCCGCGTATCGCCTCCGTTTTCTGCCGGAGATCCTTCAGTTCGTCGACAAGCTTCTGCTGCATCAGCGTGACCTTTTCCTCAATGGCCTTGGTCGCATCAATCCTCATCTCGAGCTTCTTGACGTTGTTCATAAGGCGCTCGGGCTGCACCATCTGTATCAGCTCGACGGCCTTTTCCGCCTGCATCTTTATTTGCGCCCCATCCCTCTCCGAATCAAGCACCGTTGCGCGCATTTCCCCAATCTGCTCGGAAAATTTGCCGAAGCGCTCGTCGGAAACCTGCTTCGACTGCTTCAGCAGCTCAATCTGCACTTTCAGAAGCTCCACATCCTTCTCCAGCTTCAGCACGGTGCGGTCAGCTGATTGCACCGAAGGCTGCACTTCAACTGGCTGCGAATTCGCCTGCTCCTCGTACCGCTCCTCGGACGACTTCATCATGAGATCCTCCTTGGCCTGCAGCTCCTCTTCCGTCGGCTCCTTTTTCAGCACCTTGTCGAAAACGCCCATATTAATCTACTTCGAATGGCTCAAGAAAAAATACGCCTATTTTCTTTTCCGCCAAAACCTCAAGACGGCCGTTCAATATTAACTTTTTCATTGTTTCATGCATCCAGCTTTTTCTCATCAGGGGGCTTCTTTTCCCCGGAAGGCTTTTCCTCAGCTGCTTTTTCCGGCTCGGTCCCCTTTTCAGGCTCGGGCTTCTTTTCCTCCGGCTGTTTTTCCGGTTCCGGCTCCTTATCCGGCTCAACCTGTTTTTCCACCTTCTTGTAAGGCAAATCGATGCTTCCAATCCCCCAATCAAGCACATCCTGCCTTCCGGAAGGCTTCTCAAGCCGCTTCTTCTTCATGCTCAAGATTTTCTGGTCGAGCGACTCGATGTATATTTCAACTATATTGAATGCGCCCTTCTTAACTTTATCCCTCGCAAGGTTGATTTCGAGCTCGAGGTCGAGGACGTCCATTCCGGATTCGCGCAGTCTCTCCATCTCCTGCTCCAGCGACTCGACTTTGTTGTTGTATTTCTCATACTGGTCGAGTTCCGTGTCCGAAAGGCGCATCACATTGTGCAGCAATGGCCTGAAGGAAACGAAGTACGGCTGGCCGTTGTTGTATTCGGAGTTCTGCATCATGCCCGAGCCGATGCTCTCCTTCACGATGGAGCGTGCCGCATCCTCCCCGTACTTGAGCTTGAGGCGCTCGAGGTCTCCCTCGTATTTCGTCCGCATCTGTATTTCGGTGCCGATGTTCGCCTTTATCTCTCCCACGAAATCGGAAAGCACCTGTGAGATGAGCACCATGCCGACTCCCCATTTCCTGAATTCACGCGCGCCCCTCTCGATCTGGATGAAGCCTTCGCCATGGCCGCCGAACTTCGTCAGCAGCCTGTGCACCTCATCGTAGACGCAAAGCATCTTCAATTGCGGGGATTCGGGCAAACCAGCTGCAAATACCTGTTTCACGGTGTTGGCGATGAATGTCTCATGGTCAGCAAGGGAAAGCTTGTTCATCACGAAAACGGTGATTTCGCCGGGCTTCATGAGCTTCTTGATGTCAATTGGCATGTTCGGATCCCTTACTACGTAAATGTTGCCCTTGAATGCGCGCGCCTCGTCCGTGTTCATCCCGAACTTCTTGAAGCTCATGAGCATGTCACGGTTCTTCTGAGGCCTCAGGTAGCCAGTCCATTGCGCAGTCGGGTCGAAAACCAGCACGGCAGTGTTCTTCTGGAGTGCCTCCTCCACGATTACCTGTGCGGCAACTGTTTTTCCGGAGCCGGTTGCGCCTGCAATGAGCGTGTGCGTCTGCAGCTTGTCAGCAGGGACGAATGCACGCACCTTCGTTTCTGCAATAAGGCCCAGATAGCCGGCTCGTGGCCCAGGTTCGGGCAGCTTTGTGAAATCAACTTTCGCAACGTACCTGCGTTTCTTCTTCGCGGTAGTGTATTGCCGGTAATAAGTGAACCCGGATGCGAGCAGGACGATGATGAGGGGGATGAATTGCCATACGGAAAGCATGCCAAACAGCTTCGCACTCCAGAGGGATGCCTGCACCTTCACGTAAGTGATGGCCGAAAGCTCCTTCTTCTTCACGGATTCGCCGGAAGTGTATTCATAGATGCCGCGCACCACATACCTTCCATTGCGCACCTGGGATGGCACCTTGATTGATTTTATGCTGTTGTAAGTGGTTTCGAAATTCACGGGCTCGGGATCCTTCCTCTCCAATACGATGTCGGCAACGGGATCGACCAGCTCCAGTACCAGGTTGCCCTTGATTTCCTTTGTCTCGCCCATGTTATAGAGGTTTACCTCGACCCGGAGCGTTTCGCCGGGATCGAGCGAATCAACAAGAGGCTGCAGCCGCATGTCTATTGCGCGCTCCTCCCGCTGCTCAAGGATGCGGACCGTAATGGGAATGGTGACTTTCCCGACTTCGTTTATCAGCTGCAGTTCGCCGAAGTAATTGCCCGACTTTGCCGAGTCGGGCGCGGATGCGAAAACAAGCAGGTCGGTCTCATGCAGGATGTTGAGCCGGAATTTCGTCCTTGCAACGCTGATGAACGGGGCTGCGGAGCCCGAGAGCTTCACCTCGATTTCAGAGGAGAAGTTGAGGCCGTTCTTGAGGTGGATGGAGGATTGCAGCTCCTCGCCGGGGTAAAGCTCGAAAATCAGGGACTGCACACCGGTCTCAAGCCCGGTTTCCTTTGTCTTATTATCCTGAAGGAGCTTCTTGAGCTCCTCAATTTGCGCGCTCACGTTGTCGGATTTGGGCTCGGGAGTTGGTAGCGGTGTGGGGGCTGGGTAATAGTTGCTGCCGGAACTGCTAGAAGAACCGCCGCTCGGGGGTATGACTATTGTGGTGGGGGTTGGGGTGGGAATTGTGTACTGCACAAGAGCAAACGCGTGCGTTGTGTTGGCGAACGAGCTGAAGTTCGCGGAAATGATATTGGAGATCGTGTTCAGTGTCGCATTCGTGAGATGGGACCAGCTCTGAATGCAGGTCCGTGTTGCAAACGTGTAATTAGTGCATTGGTAAATCCGGAGGACGGATTCGTCGGTTATGCTTGCAAGCAGGGTCGCGTACTCGATGATGATGGTGCCGTTGGAAGGCATTTCAGATATGACTCCGAAGCCTGCTTTTGCCCCCAATATCTGCGAGCTGATGTCGGAACCTGAGAAATTATCGAGCGTTATGAAACTTTGGTTGATGGTGAAGAAGTTCACATCCGATACGGTGACATTGTAGAAGAGGAATTTCATCCCTACGGTGTAGGTTTTTGCCCTCAGGGTTTTGCTGTAATAGCCGCTTCCGTTCGTGCTGAAATTATCGTAATTGCCCTCGGTAACGTTCGTTATGGAGAAATTGGCCGGAATGGGGGAACCTTCAAGGTTCTCTATCTGGCCGGAGAACGTGCGCAAGAGGAATATCTGGAAATTACCGGTAAGGGAGGCGTTTGCATTCCCAGTCGTGTCATTTGTGATGTAGGTTATCAGATAGTTGCCGATATCGGTGAAATTGAACGTTTCGGAAAACAATTCAGAAGTGGAGTTGTAGGGCAGGGTGTAATTCGCGATTGTTGTGTTGGGAAGTGTGATCTGCGCGGTCGTGTTTGCAATCTGGTAGTTGTCCGTAGCGTTCACAACGAGAGTGATGTTCGTCGCAGTATCGGTATCATTGGATATCTCATATATCATCTGCGGCGCTGTGATGTCCCTGTAGAAAACTGCGGACGCACTGGTTGTATTCTTTACCAAGTAGCTTGTGCCAGTGGAGTAGTTGGCAACAATGGTCAGGTTATAGGAACGCGCATCCGCCAGGGATGGGGCGGAGCATGAAACCAGCGTCTCATTGCCGGAGGTAGTATTGCTAATCAAGGTGCAGGGGGTGGAGTTGACGTACATGGTCCAGGTTGTATTGGAGGTGGTATTGTCGCCGCCAAAAATGAGCAGAAGGGTTTCATTGATCGGGTCTCCTGCGATGACCTCAGCAGGCGCGGAGATGTTCAGTACCATCAATTCAACTGTGAAGGATCTGAAGGTTATGTTTACAATTGTGCTCGTGCTCGAATTTGATTCCGAGACGTTCAGGTACCCGACATAGCGCAGGTTGTTGTCCGGAGCTGTGAAATTAATCTCGATGCCATATGCCTGCGTGGTGTTCAGTCCCTTGGAGGCGTTCAGGAGGTTGGAGAAGGAAGTCATGTTCCCCGTAAGGGAGAAGGCGAAATTGAGCAGCGCATCGCCGGTTCCTATATTCGCGATTGCAGTGGTGTTGTCAACATGGGTTTCGCCGGAAATTCCATCTATTGTGAAAAGATTGGGGGAGAGCAGCCACGTGTTATTGTACGGGATCGTAAGGTTCGCCGTGAAGTTCCTTGAAATACCGCCGGAGGTAACGTTGACCGTGAAATTGCGGAAACCGGAAATGGCGCCGTAGGCTGCGGAGATGTTCATGCTGATGTTCGCAATTTCATTGAGCAATACGCTTCCTGAAGTTTGGTTGAAAGTAACTGAAAAGTTCGAATATGCGCTAGTATAACTAACGGAATAGCTCGTGATATTGTCATTCCCGATGGGGGTGATTGTGAACCATTCAGTCTGGTTGGTGCCGTGCTGCAGTGCAAGGGACGAGTTTGAAGCGGAAAGGCTGAAATCCGGGTTGGAGAGCACGGTTATCGTTATATTGGGGCCCCACACGGCCTCTATGGAGCCGTTTGGCTGCGTGAATGTCGCATTGGGGGTGAAATAATAAATGCCAAGCGAGCGCTGGCCTATTGTGATGTTGAACGTTGAAAGGTTGCGAGTGCTGCCATTAAGGAATGCGATTGTCTGGATGGGCTGGAAGCTCCAATTTGCGAGCGTGTCCACTGCTGAGGGATCGCGGGTGAACATCCCGGAGAGGTTCAGGGAATAAGCGTTGACCAGGTCCGTATTGTTGGTTGATATGTTGAGAAGTTTGTAGGAGTCGGCATCCTTCTGCACTCCCGAAACATTGGTGGAATTGCCGGAAATATTGAGTGAAGTCGTAGGTATGACCGTGAAGCTGAAGCCGGTGAAATTTTCCTGCCCTAAGGCATCCCTTATCTGGAACGAAACGTTATATACGCCGCTCTCATTTGTCGCATTGAAAAGCGCCCAGATCATCTGTATGTCCTTGCACGAGCCGCCGCAAATCGCAGGATTGAGCGTCTGGTTTACAACCCCAAAGGTTTCGTTGACATTGCCCGGCCGGGAGATATTGAAAATTGCTGAAGACATGTTCAACCCATAGGATTCGTCATCCGTTGCAGTGACATTGAGGACAACGGATTGGTTGAATTCGATGTAGCTTCGGAGGAGTGTGCCCCAATAAGTTGATGCATTGCGGAATTGCGGGAACGCGTTCGTGATGTTGAAGTAAAGCACCGTCGAATTGGATGAGGGCAGGGCACTCGAATTTGCCATGGTTATCTGCACGGCGTACCCATATGTTATGTTCGCGATAGTCGAGCCTTGCTGGTAAATGTAGAAAATTGTTGAGGTGTTCTTGAGTGCTGTTACTGTCGAAGGATTTCCCGGTGCGGGCCCCTGGCCTTGTGCGCAGAATGTCTCAAATGTGGGCCCTCCTCCGATGCAGCTTGCCCTTCCGCCGTAATCAGAATAGGAGATGTCAAGGGTGATGTTGCTGTTCCCGGTATTGTTGATTGTGATCATGCCCAATACGCCCGATTCCTCCAGCCCGAATTCCTTAAGCTGGTTGCCGTAGGGGAGGTAATACCAGCTCATGTTTGTAGGGACGTGCACCGTAATGGGGATCGTCTTGTTCGCATTGTAGCCTGAAATGTTTATTGAGCCGGTGTAATTGCCCGGCGGGTGGCCCCAGGGGATGCTGATATTCATGTAAATCGGGAAATCGACTCCCTCAGTTATGTTGGCAATGGACGAGGTGCTGAGCGATACCCATTCTGCTGGAAGCGTCCCGTTGATGAAAGTAACCGAGAGGTTGACCAGCTTGATGTTGCCAGTTGAGTTGAGGTAGAATACGCTCACATTTTTCATCCCGTGCTGGGTTGTGAAGTTCATGAAATCAACCGCGTAAAGGGATGGCGACACGTTTACGGTGACGTTCACATAGGATGTGATGCCTTCGCCGGTTGTGATTTTCAGGAGGGCGGAAAACACGCCTGCAATGTAATCAAGGACGGAAACCAGAACCTCCAGCACGCCGGTTGTGCTTTCTGTAATCAACGACCATGAATCCGTAACGGGATCCCATGCCGCATCGCCCGAATCAATCGATATCCAGCCGCTTGGGATGGTGCTGTTGATTATGGTTACGGAAACGTTGGAGATGGGCGAATTGCCCGTGCTTGAGACGTTTACTTCAACGGTCTGGTTGGTGGAGAGTGTCTGGTTGATGACAGTGATGGTCGGAATGACCTCCATCTGGGGGTTTACGAAAATGCTCAAGTTCAGGTAGGTGCTTGTTGAATTCACACCGTTCACAATGTCATCGGCGGTTAAGTTGATCAGGCCGGAATACATGCCGGTGGTGTAGGGCGCGCTTAACAGCACATCCACCTGGAAAAAGCCCGTAAATGTCGGGAAAATAGTGCCCAACGACATGTCGGGGGTTATGGTCACCCAGGAAGAGTTCAGGGTTCCGGAAATCAGGGTAGGAGTTACATTCGCAAGGTTGATGTTGCCGGTGTTCGTGACAGTCACAATGGTGGAGTTGACGGTGCTCAGGGAATCGGTGATGTTGAGGCTGATGACATCTATTGACATGGAAGGCGTAGTGTCCACATTCAGGCGGGAGGTGTTCGTCATTGTTGTATTAGTCTGGTTGTTGTTCGTCCAATTTGCGTGCCAGGTAATTGTCCATGAACCCGCTCCCAGGTTCCCAACAGTGATGTTGAAAGTTGCATAGCACGAATCATTGTATGGGAGGGAGGAGCTGCACGTTGTCGATAGGCGTTCAATATTGACAGCAGCGGGTTTGGCAGTATAATTCAGGAATGGGTAGAACATGGTAGCGTTCTCGCGGTTCCTGAGAGTGACATTGTGTAGCAGCCATGTGTTCGCTGGAGTGTTTTCATCGAGGGAATACACCCATCCGTATGCAAGTGCCTCCTCGAAATAATTGATGAACGATGCAGAGGTAGCTTCCAGGAATGCGGATGAATTTCCTACGGTTATATTCACGGAATAGTTGCCGCCCTTCAGTTCAGCTGGGAAGAGGAAGCCAACTGTGCAGTTCCCATTTAGCGTCGTGCAGCTCTTGGTCAAGGTTGAGCCGGTTAGGATGTTTGTAAGGTTAATGGAGGCGTTGCCGTTGGCTCCATGCATTGCAGTCGCATTTATCTCGTTGAGGAAGGCTGTGACGGAACCGTTTGAGGAGAAAAGGATGCGGTATTTCATATAGCGCGCGGAGTTGTTCGCAACAATGGTGCCGGTCCGATCCGAAAGATTGACGTACGGAGAATAGGTAATGTTATCAAAGGAAACAGCTGCCTGAACGATTAGGGAGGCGTTCGTGAATGTTGCCGAATCCCAGCTTATTTTCCAGAGGGCATTGTTGAACCCTGCATCCACCACGCGTTCAAATGAGCCGGAGGGGTAATAAGTGGTGTTTGCAGGCGCATCTGAGAAATCAAGGCTCATGTTCGCTGCCCAGTATGTGATATTGGCGTTGTTTCCGTTCAGGAAATCTGCGGCCGAAGTGTCAAAAGTGTAATTGCTTGCGCTGAGCATCCCGAATATCGCGGTCACGTTCAACTTACCGTTCTTGTCATAGGATTGGTTGGGGGAAAAGTAGCCTGCGCTGGTGTTGGCCCAGAATTGGAGCTGGAAGGTGCCATTGGAACCCAGATTGCCCGATGTATCGTTCACGAAAACAACGTAATTGGCAATGCCTGCTGGATGGGAGGTTACATTGTAATAGCAATTGCCGCCCTCCCTTTGCATCGTAAAGTTGGCATAAGTCCCGTTGCCCCATTGGAGAATGCAGTTGTTGGTATTGAGCTCATTGAACGTGAAGTTGATGAACGCCCAATTTACATAGGTTCGGGAGTTGTTGCCTAAGGTGGGGGAAACCAGCGTTATATTCGCTGGCGTTACCGTATCGATGAACACATTCCGCGTTTCCGTTTTGTTCGAATTGGAGGCGGAATCGTTCATGAAAACGTAGTACGAATAGCTTCCTTCTGAAAGGGAGGTTTTGTTGACATAGCAGTTGACGGAGGTGCAAGTTAGCGATTCGTTGGCGCCATTCCAGTTGAGGATGGTTGCGTTGCGGTTGGCTTCTGTATATGTGACGTTGATGTAGAGCCAGTTGCGGGAGATGTTGGCATTGGTGTGGAGAGTTGGGGAGGCGAATTGCAGGAGCGGGTAAGTCGTGTCTACGGTTATGAAGAATTTGGCGCTGGAGTTGTAGTTGCTTGCGGAATCGTTCGCGAAAATAGAGTAATTCCAGTTCCCATCAGGCTGGTTTGTAAGGTTGAGGTAGCAGTTGTTCCCCACTCTTGTCATCGAAACGTTCTGAAGGGACGAATTCGACCACTGCACCCAGCAATTGTAGGGGTTCGTTTCAGAGAATGTGAAATTCAGGTACACCCAGCTGACATTGGCGGAAGCAAGATTCCCGAGTGTAGGCGTAACCGGCTGGAAGTTGGTCGGAGGGTTGCCATCCATTGATATGAAGAATGTGCCGTTCGCGTTTGTCAAGCCTGCTGAATCATTGACAATTATGGTGTAATTCCAGTCCCCATCTGGTTGTGCAGTTAGGTTGAGGTAGCAGTTGGCACCTATCCTTGTCATGGAGTAATTGGATAGGGAGCCGTTGTTGTACTGCAAGATGCAATTGTTGGGGTTGGTTTCTGTGAATGTTGCGTTCACGTAAAGCCAGTTGTTGTTCGTAAACGAGTTGTTTTGCAAGGTGGGAAGGACCATATTGAGGTCGGATGGGGCGACCGTGTCGATGCTGATGAAGAAGGTTCCGTTGGAATTGGAATTGCCGGTGGTGTCGTTCACAATTACGGTGTAGTTCCAGTCGCCATCGGGCTGGTTGGTGAGGTTGAGGTAGCAGTTGGTGCCTATCCTTGTCATGGAGTAATTGGATAGGGAG
>JBDRLB010000074.1:0-11232 GCA_043813365.1 Microcaldota archaeon
GGATGAGCACGCTTCCGATATTCCTGGATTTCATTATCTTTGCCGCTTCCTGTATGGTTGCATCTTCGTTGATCGCTACTAAGGAAGTCTTCATGATGTCCCCTACCTTGATGCCTGTGTCCATGGAAGGTTTGTGCTGAAGGGGATTTAAATATGTTGCGTGGAAATTATGTTTACTGCAGGTGTCGAACTCACCCAAAGTGGTCAGAATGCCGGAAACGCCAGAAAGGAGAGCATTGCTAGCGGAAATTGCCAGGATCAGATCCACCGTATATGGCCCAAAGCATCCCGATTATCCGCATTGGAAGGGAATCGAGGAATTCACAGCAGCCCAATTCCATATAACTTCGCCCATCCAGCTCCATAATGCACTGAATGAAAGGGCAACAAACATCATCAGGGCACATATGCCCGATTCGATATTTATTAGGGATGAGGTAAAGCCCTTGAAAATTTCGGTTGCAGCCCAGAGTGAGCGTAAAAAATTCCTCGAATGGGCAGAACGGGTGAAGAAGGAGTTCGGCATCCAATAGGAAAATCCAATAGCTATTTATACCCCCTCCGCCACAAATATTTGCTAATTCTGTTGGAATTTGGGGGGGCCGATTTGTCAGAAGAATAGGCTTCCCCATACATTTCACAATCCGGGTAAAAAAATGATAATCGTGCTTGATTTCGGGGGGCAATCAGTGCACCTAATTGCACGAAGGCTCAAGGACCTGGGCTTCAATGCGGAAATCCTTCCCTACAATGCTAAATTGGAGGAAATCAAAAGTCACAAGCCTGTCGGGATCATCCTTTCAGGAGGGCCCGCCGCAATCAGCGGCTCCAATGCGATTTACCCGGACATGGGGATTTTCGATTTGAATCTTCCAATACTAGGCATCTGCTACGGCGAGCAGCTCATTGCAACTCATTACAAGGGAAGGCTCGCTAGGCGCGGCGAGCAGAACGAATATGGGAAGGAGGAAATGGCAACCGCAAAGGACAGCGAGCTCTTCAAAGGGTTGGGGAAGGAGGAGCAGGTGTGGATGTCCCATGGGGATGCGGTGACCTTCCTGCCAAAGGGGTTCGAAGTTACAGGAAGCACGCAAAAATGCGCGGTTGCCGCTTTTGAAAGCCGCGCACGCAAACTTTATGGATTGCAATTCCATCCGGAAGTTGCGCACACGAGGAACGGCTCGAAAATGCTCCTTAATTTCGCGAAAAACATATGCAAATCAGGGAAAGATTATTCCCTTAGGGGGCTGGATAAGAAATTAATATCCGAAGTGCAGGAAGAAGCGAATAAAGGCGGCGTCCTCATTGCCGTTTCAGGAGGGGTTGATTCGCTCGTTACTGCTGCGCTGATCCATAAGGCGGTGCCTGACCAGCTTTACAGCGTATTCATAAATACGGGCCTGATGCGCGAGGGCGAAGTGGAGGAAACGGAGCTTTTCTTCAGGAAGATGGGCTTCAGGCATTTCGAAGTCGTCAATGCTGCAAAAATTTTCATCGGCAAGCTGAAGGGCGTGACTGATCCCGAACAGAAAAGGAAGATCATCGGCCATGCATTCATCGAGGAATTCGAGAAGAAGGCGAAGGAACTGGGAAGCAAAGCCAATATCAAATACCTGGCGCAGGGCACGATCTATCCCGACCGCATCGAAAGCGCGCAGGCCTCGCATGTTGCGGAGAAAATAAAAAGCCACCATAACCTTACCCTTCCCGAAAAGATGAATTTGAAAATAATTGAGCCGCTTAAGGACCTCTACAAGGACGAAGTTAGGCAGCTAGGGGAAATGCTCGGGCTGCCGCATAAAAGGGTGTGGAGGCAGCCGTTCCCGGGCCCCGGGCTGGCAATTCGCATCGTCGGCGAAATTACGCCGGAAAGGATCGCGATTGTAAGGAAGGCGGATGCTATTTTCCGCGAGGAGATTGCCAAAGCGGGTTTAGATCAAAAAATATGGCAATATTTCGCGGCTCTGCTTCCCGTGAAGGCAGTTGGGGTAATGGCGGATGAGCGCACCTACGAATACATCGTTTCATTGCGCGCAGTGACAAGCAAGGATGCGATGTCGGCTGATTGGGCTAAAATCCCCTACGATGTGCTGGAGAGGATCTCCTCGAAAATCAGCAACAATGTGAGGGGAGTTAATCGCGTCCTCTACGACATTTCCCAGAAACCACCTGCAACAATAGAATACGAATAGATTTCACTTTTTCTGCTTCGTTTTGATGTCCACGACATCGGCAAATGTGGTGCCTGTTGCGGAAGGTTTATTTCTGCTCCCCTGAAAATCCTTCGTCTCATCCGCTGTGGGCGGTTTCTCCTCCTCGATGATTTTTATCTTCAGGTAATCCTGCAGCTTCCGTGCGATTTTCAGCTCCGGCTTCAGGAGCTCGTCCTCCAGCCTTTCTATCACGTTTTCCGAAATGAATAATTTGTTCCCCAGCTCCTGCCGGGTGAGATGGAGCGCCTCCCTCGCGCCTTTGATGATCATTCCGTATCCCTCAACCGCATAATATTCGTGGTGATAAGGAGTAGTTTTAGGAAGAAGTGGCGTTGTTGGATGAGTCGCAGCATGTTGACCCCCAAAGCCAAAATTCGGGCTCTTGGGAACAGCCGCCCTCTTTACCCGTTTCCCATAATGCATGCAATTGTCACATAGGAAAACGTCCGCTCCCTCCACAATCGCTTCATTGTAAGCCGGTTTCCCGCAGATATGGCATTGCTCCCCTTTCATGAATACCAACCCATTGCCAGTTAAATCAGCAGATTAATGTAAATGGTGCAAACTTAATAAAATTGAGCAAATTCATCTTAGGGGGGTTATTGTGGGCGTACAGATCGCGGATATTGTGGAGGCAAGGAAACTTTCTTTCGAGGAGATAAACGGAAGGATCGCAATTGATGCCTACAATACCATTTACCAATTCCTCTCCATAATCAGGCAGCCTGACGGGACTCCCTTGATGGATTCGAAGGGACGCGTGACATCGCACATCTCGGGCCTTTTCTACCGTACCTGCAGCCTGATTGAAAAGGGCATACAGCCGGTGTTCGTTTTCGATGGGAAGCCCTCTGAATTGAAGAGGAAAACGCTGGATGGGAGGAAGGAACGCAAGCAGATGGCTGCAGAAGAATTCGAGAAGGCTAAGGAGCAAGGCAAGGAGGAGGAAATGAAAATATTCGCGCAGCAAACCTCCAAATTGACGAAGGAGATGGCGGAGGAGGGCAAGCAGCTGCTTCAATTGCTCGGATTGCCCGTAATACAGGCAAAAAGCGAGGGCGAGGCGCAATGCGCATACATGTGCAAGAAGGGGCTCGTAGATGCAACCGGTTCGCAGGATTTTGATGCGCTCCTTTTCGGCACTCCGGTCTTGCTCAAGAACATGACAATTGCCGGAAGGCGGAAACTTCCCCGAAAAAACATGTTCATCGAAATCGTCCCTGAAAGGATAGAATTGGAACCTAATTTGCAACGGTTGGGGATTTCCCAAAAAAAGCTCATCTGGATCGGCATACTTGCAGGAACTGATTTCAACAAGGGGATTTACGGCATTGGCGCGAAGAAGGCGCTGAAATTGGTGAAGGAGCACGAGAGTTTTGAGGAGATTGCAACAACACTCAAGCAGGAAATAGATTACAAGGCGGTTGAGGAATTGTTTTTCCATCCGGATGTTGCGGATGTGGAGGAGGAGCAGATCGTTTTCGGGAAGCCCGACCGCGAAGGGCTGATCGAATTCATGATGGACAGGAATTTCACCATTGAGAGGGTGCAAGCTGCGCTCAACCGCGCATTCAAGGAACCTTTCGGGACAAAACAGCAAAATTTACAGAAGTGGTTTTGAATGCCTTGCCCCTTTCTTTTGGAAAAAGAAAGGTGCGAGGGCACCGCGCCAAAGAAAATGAAATAGAACATTTCAGCACGAAGCAGCAGAATTTGCAGAAGTGGTTTTGAACGCCTTGCTGCCGAATCGGCCTAATTGCGGAAGTTAAACGATTGTCGATGTTTCGCGGGAAGAATACGATATATAAATATTTCTCCGCTTACTGTTTTATAGTTTTTTCGAGTGCAATTTTTTTCCGTGAGCATGTCCTATACCTGTGGTTAGTATGGAGCTGAAGCAGATGCAGAAGATGAAGAAGAAGGATCTCTCCGTTATCGAAGATTCGCCCGACGAGCTCTGGGATGAGGAATCAGTTGAGAAGGAAGACGACTAATTCAAGCAGTTCCATATGGGCGGCATATTTAAAAGGGCTAGCGGTGCATTTTCAATCCGATTCATTTTTTCTCAAATCCTGATCAGTTCCATCTTCTCCGGATCATGCGGTTCCTCCTTCTTCATTGCCTTCACTTCGGGCTTGGGCTGCTCCTCGTTTTTCTGGATTTTCTTCATGAACTCCTCCGCGTCTATATCCTTCGGATCCCTGAAAAGCCGTGATTTCCTGTGCGTGCGCCTGTAGTAATAGATGGCAAACCCAAAAAGCAAAGCAGCCGCTCCCGCAGCCGCATACCAGACAAAATCTATTTTCACATCCTCGGGGGTCTTCATTGCCGCATTGATCCTTTCGGAAGCCGTTGAAAGCAGGATGAACGCCTGCGCAGTATCTCCTTTCGTGTCCGCTGCTTCGGCATCAAGGATCAGCTTTGCAATGTCAGTCCGGTCCTTTTCGGAAATTTTGGGACCTGCCCCAAGAAGGAGCTGCCTCATCCGTTCCGCCTCCGACGCTACGGTGATTGTTGGGGAGGGGCTCGCATGAAAATCCGGAGATGCCTGTGCTGAGGGGGTATTTTCAATTACATCTGCCGGGATAATTGACGTGGATGGATTCCCTTCTGCCGGCTGTTCGGTTGGGGAAGGTGATGCCTCCGGCACAGCTCCCACTCCCAATATTATGGGCACATGGGGCGATTCTGCCGCTGCAACTCCGGGGGATGATGAATTATATATGACAAAAAACTCATATATGCCCGCGCTTCCGTTGGCTAGCACGTTCCAGCTTGTTTCGCATGTGTCGCCATCCTTCATCTCATTGCAATTTGCAGGGTTCCTGTCAGTTGTGTAAAAAGGCGAGCCCGAACCAACTGCCAGAATGGATTTTTTTGGTCCGGTTACGGGCGGCAAAGTTGATGCACTTGCTGTCGGGGCCGGCTCCTGACCAAAACTCGGAGTGGGCGAAATCACAGGCGTTGCGCTCGGGAAAATCCCCTCCTCCTCACCATTCCTGGTTTCATAGGTTGCAAAAATATTCTTTGCCAAATCCGAAAAAATGATGCCGGGCCCGAAATCCGCCGAATCCTGCGGCAAGCCTGGCGATGATGCTGTTTGCTGAACCCTGCCCGCATCGTGGTACACATCCGTGCTGCTTCCGGATGCGCCCAAAGCAAGCCAATAGTATGCATCCGGCTCGAGCTTTTCGTTGCTGAAATCGAATGTGACAAGGGTGGACCCGATTGTGAATGGCGTGCTGTAAATTGTGAGGCTGTCATTTAGCTTCTTGCCGGGCTGCCCATTGTCATTCATGTAAATTGCCGCCCCGTATGAAGCTCCTGCAATCACGAAGAGGTATGCGCTGATGCTCTTGAGCTTGCCTTCAACTGGGCCCATTCTGTACTTTGTTGCAATTTTATTGCCATCCTGCAGTTTGGGGTAGGAATTGCATATCCCGCCGATAATGCAGCTCATGTTCTCATTGCCAAAAGCCGGGTCCAACGCAGCTGAAACCATGCCGCATTCCCCTCCCGAACACGATAATTTGGCGGAGTACGCAAATGCGCCGCCATTCTGGATTGTGGTGCCATCCTCGGGTGCGATGTGCCCTGCTTGAAGGGTTCCCCATGGCACCGTCCAATTGATCATTTTTGTTGATGAGGTGCCAGTGGAATCATCACAGCTTACCGTAAGCAGGAATTCGCCGGAATCCTCAATCTGGCTGTTCAAGCCAAGTGCGTAATAGCCTCCGTCAGGCAATGCACTCCCTGCCGCATATCCTTCGGAGTCCGGGACATTTATCAGCAAAAACGAAACGGAATCCACCCCGTCCGGATCATCACATTTCGCGTGGACGCCAGTAAGCGTATCGCCGAAAACAAGTGTTTCGCAGTTTTCCCATGAGCCACCCTTCTCGCATTTGACATCCGAAATCGCGGGTTCGCCCTGCGCAGCGATGAATGCAGGCAGAATCGCAAATACAATAAGCGCTATCACTAGCTTCTTGCTTTCCACATAACCCACGGAATCAGTAATCAAAGGTGGTATATATAAGTTGGGGAGGATTTTTTTCGAGGCACGTTCCTCCAAATTAATAGATCAGTAAATCACGAATTTGGAGCACATTTCCTTTACCTCCTCCCTTACCTTTTGCTTCATTGCCGCATCCGTCCTGTTCCTCAATGTTTTATCTATCAATCTCGCGGTCTCCTTCATTTCAGACTCCTTCATCCCCCTGCTGGTAATTGCGGGCGTGCCAATGCGAATTCCGCTCGGGTCAAGCGGCTGCCTTTTATCAAAAGGGATCATGTTCTTGTTGCAGTAAATGCCGACTTCATCCAGAACGGTTTCAGCCTCCTTTCCGGTAATTCCCTCCTTCCAGACATCAACCAGCATTAAGTGGTTGTCCGTTCCATTTGTAACCAGCCTCCATCCGTAGCCCATCAAATCTTCCGCTAGCACTTTCGCATTCTTCACAATCTGCTTCGCATATTCCTTGAAATTCGGCTCCAATGCCTCCTTGAATGCGACTGCTTTTGCCGCGTTCACATGGTCGTGCGGCCCGCCCTGCAAACCCGGGAAAACAGCTTTATCTATTTGCTTAGCAAACTGCTCCTTGCACATGATGATTGCGCCCCTCGGGCCCCTCAATGTTTTATGGGCTGTTGTTGAGACGACATCGAAGAACGGCACCGGATTCTCATGTATGCCTGCTGCGCATAAACCGGCAATGTGGGCGATATCTGCAAAGGAATAAGCGCCGACCTCATCCGCGATTTCCTTGAATTTCTTGAAATCGAGCGTTCTCGGGTAGGCTGAAAAGCCGGCCAAAACCATTTTTGGCTTTTCCGCAATTGCCAGCCTCCTTACCTCATCATAATCAATCAATTCCGTTTCCGGATCCAACCCATAGGGGATGATTTTGTAAAACCTGCCCGAAAAGTTCAACGGATGGCCGTGCGTAAGATGCCCGCCCATGGAAAGGTTCATTCCAAGCACTTTATCCCCGATTTCGAGCAATGCGTAATAAACTGCGAAATTCGCCGGCGAGCCGGAATAAGGCTGGACATTCACATGCTGCGCCCCGAACAATTGCTTCGCCCTTGCAACAGCCAGATCCTCCATCTGGTCGATGTATTCGTTCCCCCCATAGTACCTCTTGTGGGGGACGCCTTCGGAATACTTGTTTGTCATTATGGAGCCAAGCGCTTCCAGCACCGGCTTGCTTACGTAATTCTCTGAAGGAATCAGCTCCAGCCCCTCCATCTGCCTCTTCTTCTCCAGCTCGATGATCTTCGCTATTTCCGGATCGTATTTTTCAAGGAACATGGATTCCCCACCCTAATGAATTAGATTGCCCACAATTGAAACAAACGGGATGAAGATATTAAATAGTTTGGGTAAGAACTCCCTCATTCCTGCGGGGGACGGCTCCCGCACTTGAATTTGTCCTCCGAAGCCGGGTCGTCCCATGCGGTTCCGTTGAGCCCTCCGTTCGTCATGGTGCATTTTGGATCGAGTCCATAATCTATCGCATTACGCAAGGTTGTCGTATCCGGTTTCCAGGTGCCATTATCGAAATAGCATACTCCGACTGTTGCTAATTTCGCAAAGCATTTCGCCTGCTCCGCCTGGTTGACGCTGACCTGGTTAGTCCCCCTAAGCATGAAGAAGGCAACCAGTGCAATCATCAGTATGCCTCCCATTAGTAGAATATACTCAAATGCGCCCTGTCCCTTCCGCATAATATCAACTTGAAGGAGTACACTCGTCAGGTATTTAAAATTACGCCTGCCCCGCTGGCGCTAAAGGCCTGAAGAAAAAAGAATCAGAAAAAGAAAATAAAAAAAGAAAAAGGGAAATTATGCCGGTTGCATTCCGCAGTTGAATGTGGCAACTTCAGGCGGACCAGCGACATACGAGGCAAACCAGCCAGTTCCTACTAATCCACCGCCGGGTGCAAAGCAGCTAAGTGGCACTCCATAATCCGTTGCAATTAAACCAGCATCAGTATCCCAGCCTCCAGTTGGCGTGTAACAAGCGGATACTTTTGCGATTGCAGCCAAGCATTGCGCCTGCGAAATCTGTTGTTTCGGGGCGGAAGTCAAAGTCCCCCTGAGAATTATGATCGCCAGAACCACAATAAGCAGTACTCCGGCCAAAAGCAGAATGTACTCAAACGCACCTTGTCCTCTCTTTCCCATTATTTATCACCTTCAAGGATAAACTTGAACGAATAAACTAATCACACATGGTATATAAAGCTTTTCCTGAAGATCAGATATAACCGGAAGTGTTCGTCGCATTCAGGTAATCGTTGTAGCTCTGGTTCACCTGCTCCTTCCCGCCTTCAAGCGCGCTGGTTTTCAGCATCATGTATGCAATCGCAACTAGCATTATTGCAGCCCCTACAAGCAGGATATATTCGAAAGTGCCCTGCGCCTTTTCATCCATGAGGAGGTATAAGCAGCCCGGGTTAATAAATTTTGCCACGATTGCAGTGGGGAATCCGCGAATAAACGGCCAACAGGTGCTTTTATTGTTACCACGCTTCCGAGATAACGCTTTTTAATTTCATTGCAGTTATGGTTTAGCCAGAAAGGTGATGCTCATGCCCAAAAAGGAAACCTATGCGGTCTTTTCAAGTTCAGGTAACGGTGCGTTCGAGATTACGGACGACAGCGTCGTATTGATGGGGATCAAGAACCTCGCCATCAAGAAGAATTACGTCATGGAGCTTGCGAAGCTGGGCGATTTGCCCCTAAATAAAGTAAGCGTGAGCATGAAATACTTCGACATGTTCGGGAACACGGAGAATCTCGAATTCGCGATGCGCGAGGCGGATTTCCGCGCATTGAAAAATTCGCTCGGGAAATAAGCCGATTGCAGCATTAATCAAAACCAAACCTATTTATTTTGCTGAATTTCAAAGGGAGGTCGGGGATTCTTTATGAGAGCAATTTATCTTTTGAGTTTATTCCTAACCTTGATGGCGGTGCCCGCTCTTGCAACCACTTCGCTCGAGGTGCCGGCAGTTGATGCGGAAGGAGTGGGCATACTCAGCACGGTTTCCGTCACCGCAACCAGCGGAACTGGTGACATTTTCGTCTCCATTGTGCCCTTGACCGGCATTGACACGCAGCATTCTGAGAAAACAGCAGTTGAAGTTGCCGCTTCCGAACTTGATGTGGATCCCAATAAGTTCAACGTGATGTTCAAAATCGAATCCACTGCGGAAGTTGTGGATGGGACTTCGGCCGGCGCTGCGATGGCGCTTTTGACATATTCAGAATTTTCCGGCAAAAGGATGAGGCGGGACATGACTTTAACCGGCTCCATTGACCTTGATGGCCATATAGGCAAAATAGGGGGCGTGTTCGAGAAGGCAAAAGCTGTTGCGGAGAGCACCCTTCGCGACTACAAATTATTCCTCATTCCACGAGGGCAGCGAATACAGAGCGGGGTCGATATCGCGAAATATGCAAAGGAGAAATGGAAGCTGCAGGTTGTGGAGGTAGACACTATTGAGGACGTGATAAATTACGCATTCGACACAGCGGAAGGATCCGAAGTGCAGGTGATTGAAAAGGCAATCCAGCCTCTGCTGCTGATCCCTCTAAAGGCAAGCACGGAGGCGCAAGCGTTCAGGCAGATTTCCCAGAATGAAATCCAGGAAACAAGGAAGAGGCTCCGAGAGTCCGATGCTTCAATTGAAGTGAAGGCGCAGGTGGAGGAGATGCTGAACCTCTCCGAAAGTCTGATAGCGAAAAATTATTTATATTCCGCAGCAAATACGGCATTCATTGCGACCATCACCCTAGATGAACTCTCGTTCTTGAACAATAGCAAGGCGGAATTCCGGGAAAGGCTCAAGGAATTGAAGGCTAGCGCTGATGGGCTGGAATTCGCGAATCAGACGGAAAACAATTTCGAATGGGTCGTGGGTGCGAAGCTTCGGTACCATTGGGCGAAGGGAAAAATCGATTCCGCAGAGGACAAGGTCGCAGTTGGGAACTACATGGGCGCATCCGGCGATCTTGCAGTAGCTGCAAGCTGGCTCCGCGCGGCATACAGGATGAATGCGATCGCATCCGGAAAGGCATTTGGGAAGGAGATGAAGGACATTTACTACAGGGATTTTGCCTCGCAAATAATCGAGGAGGCAAAGCAGCTCCAAACCGATGGGCTGTTGGATGAGGAGGCGCAGGACCATTACAAAACTGCAGTAAGCATTTTCAGCGATGCGGATTACCTCGCAGCCGCATTTGATGCAACCTTTGCAACCGCGTATTCCGAGGCGCTGGACGATACGGAAGACAAGACTTTTGGCGATGTTGTCAATGATTTGTGCAAAACGGAAACTTTCGAGATTACTTGCAGCGTCTTCAATGACAAGGAATTCGGCTCATTGTGGGCGGAGCTTTACCATGCACACGCACTCTACAGCTTCCAGGAGAGCAACCGTTCCCATGATGGCGCATCGCTCCTGAACGGCGTGAAATTGCTGAAACTGTCCGAAGGATTTGCGCAACGCAGGAAGGAGGCGATTGAAATCCTGAAGAACCCACCGGTTGTTGTTGAGGGATCGGGCACCAAGGCGCCTTCGGCGGCGCCAACAAATGAGCTGAAGGTGGAGGTTGTTGCGGTTCAGGAGGATTCGATGAGGAATTTCATCGTTTTCGGGATAGTTGGGCTTGTAATACTGCTGGTTGTTTACGGAATGCTAATCGGGAGGAAACCGCCCGCAATCGCATCCGTTGAAGGAAGGGGCAGGATGGAGCGTGCGGAGCAGCTTCTGCTAGAGGGAAGGATCAGCGAGCGCAGCTTCGAGTATTTCAAGCAAAAGTACGGGAAGGGAAAAGCGATCCGGAAAAAAGGGAAAAAATAAGATAGCAAAACGCTACCTGTCCTCGAATGCCTGTGAATTCACAACATCCTCGCCCTGCAAAATGGCATTCACGATTATGTTGATCGATGAGTTGAGCGTCGCGTTTAGTGCAAAAACCTCATAACTATTCTCAATAGGAGCCGCAC
>JBDRLB010000075.1:0-22929 GCA_043813365.1 Microcaldota archaeon
ATACGTGATTTGGAGGGAATCGCTTACCTTAATGCCGCTGGTCGAGTGGGACCAGTTCTCATAATATGCTATTGTGCGTATTTTTTCAGCCATTTTCAATCCCATTTTTTGCAGGGAATACCCGTGCGACCAATAATATAAATGCGAGTGAATTTTTAAGAATGCCTTACCGGCTCATTTCACATGAAAGCCGTGCCTCTTTCCGCCTATTTGCAGGAAGCGCTTCACAATTGCGATTTTTTCGGGGGGTATGAAGTAAAACGGGATTTTCCCCGACTGCTTCCTGATTGCCTTGAACCTGACGAATTTGCCCCCATTGATCGCGGCAGGCATGAGCAACCCCCTTGAAACAAGCGGCTTGAGAATTCCGGGCAAAATCTGCGGGCCAAGAAGCCGGATTTGCTCGTCCTGTATTTCCATATAATTGAACCGCGATGCCCTAGGCGGAATGGCCCCTCGGCGTTCGTGGAAAATATCAACGCTAAATGCGTCCCTTATTGCCCTTATGGGAAAAGTAAGCGCCCTTTTGAGGTGTCCTGAAGCCGGCGGTTTGGGAATTTCCTCTTGATTAGCTTGGGGGAAACGGCGCTCCAAGCTGCTTATAGCCCGGCTTTCCGAGGGGAGGATATCGGAATACGTGTTCTTGGTCGGGCCTCCAAGGGAGCGCAAGTGGTTGAAAGTTCGGAGGAAAATGTCGCCAACAGCGGCGGGCTGCTGGATTTGCTGAGATTCGTAAATGTAATGCAATGAAACGATGCTTGAGGGAGGGATTTTTCCATCATTGGCGCTTTTTTCCAGTGAGGAAAGCTCATCCATGGCGCGGGTATGCCTGAGCTTGCGGTTTACGGACTGGCCCAACGGAGAGATCCGCGTATTTTCTTGCGTTTCGGGTTCAGATGGCAACTGGGGTTCGCCTTTTTTCCTATATTGGAAGGCAGGCTTTATAATACTGGCTCAAGCGAAGGGGTTGCATCAGATTTTTTTCCGCATTTCAAGGCTCTGGAGGTAGGTTTTGAGGCGCAGTATGCCATTTGCCTTTTCCAAGGACTCGGTGGCCATGCTGGAATTTGATTGAAGACCGTCGGGCGTGCCATTCTCAACGGATTTAAGCGCATGGAGATGCAATCTCCTTGCATCGCGGTGATGGGTATTCAGAGTATGAAAAACATCCCCCAAGTTCTTTGCATCTGCAACTGTACGGCCATGCTCCCCGAATAAATCGCTGAGCTGCCGGTAGAGGTTGGAGTCCATCTCTAACCTAAGATTCTTGGAAAATTTCGTTTCAAGTTGCATGGGAATTCCCAGCGGTATTAGATGCGCTTCAGCATCATGGAGATGCCGAAGAATATGAGCAGGAGGGGCCAGAACGGGAAGGAGATTCCCTTTATGTAGCCAAGCTGCGACGCGAGCTCGAACATTCCCCAAGCTAGGAGGAACAGGCCGAACCAGAATCCGAAGCCGAACTTGTTTTCGCGGCACCACCACATCCCGCGCTTCCATTGCATTTCATCGTTCTCTTTCATCTGAACCACCCTTGAATTCCATGAAGAAAAAAATTATTTGCCAAGCCTGCTAATGTTGAACATCCAGATGCCCTTCTGCGCTTTAGGCAATCTCGTGTAATATAGCTGGATATCATGCAGGAGCATCGGCAGTTTTTCGCTTAAAGGGCCCTTGTGGCGCATGACCTGCTCTATGGTTTCGCCTGATATTTGGGATAATCCGCGCACATGGGCAAAGTGTTCACGAAGTAGTTTACGCATTTCCAGCAATTCGGATTCCTTGGGTTCGAAGGATAAGCCGGCGCCTATTCGACGGATGACCTCTCCGGCTGGCTGTTTTCCAACGGAGCGCAATAGTGCGGCAAGTTGCTGGGTGGAAGGGATTCCCTGCGTAACCACCGTCAAAGGCAACTTTCCTTCACCAGTTGGCATTAAGATCGTATGCAATCGGGATGCGTCATCTTTGGCAGTTACATTTGTGATCAACTTCCTTCTTCCGAGAGCGCTCGTGATTCCCCCTACAAACCGCACATACATGCCATGGGTTGTGGGATCGCTATGTTTAAGGCGTTCAAATGTCACAGGAGGGCGCTTACTCAGCGTAGTTAAATGCTGATCCACTTGCCTCCTAAGGAAATTGATCTTCTCCTGCTCATGTGGAGGCAAATGGCTGAAATCAGCCCGTTTCAGCTGACGTTGCAGCTTCCCCAGTTCTTCCTCCACCTTTCCGCTTGAGTTCATTTTTTCCATAAATATCGGAAGAATACTCATTGAGCAGGAATAAAATGGTTTGTATGGGGGGGTTCATTTCCTGCGGTATCTTTCCCTCGTCTGGGCGCTTATCCGGTTTACCTCGTTCACAATCCTCGCCTGTTCTGCATCCGACATCTTCAGGAAATGCGAATGCACTTTATCCAATGCCGCAATGATTGGGTCGTGAAGCCCGGCTCGATCCTTCTTTCTTATGGTTCTCATCGAGCCGATTGAAAGGTCGCGCTGCCTTCTTGAGGCTGCTGCAATTAATTTGGCGATAGAGGCCCCTAGCTCCGGCGGCAAAGCATGCGCTTCCGACAAATAGCTCATCCTCCGGATAAGCGCGCCTGCCGGATGGCTTTCAAATGTTTTTCCAAGGAGTTCCTTGTTAGAAGGGGATTCGGCAGCAGTCAATGGCTTTGACTTCAATGTTCCCCGATCCAATGCAAGGATCCTTTCAAGGCTCATTCTCGAATTGAACGGATTTCCCATTTTTCCACCATTGGAGTTTTAGAAAATAGTGTTATTTAAACGGATGGGAAGGGAAAATGCTGGCGTGATGGATCAGCCGGTGGAAAGGCCGAAGAACTCCACGCCGAGGTAGAGGAACGCCGCGACTTTTATCATCCGGGCAACGAGCGCCCACACGAAGAAGCGGTAGAAGTCCATCCTCAGTGCGCCAGCAACGATCAGCAGGGGGTCGCCAACGAAAGGCACCCAAGGGGCGAAAAGAAGAACCGAAAAACCATATTTGTTTATTAGATTCTCCGCGCGCTTCTCCGATTTCGGGTCGCGTTTTGCAAGCCAATTGTGGATGCCCTTAAAGCCGATGTAATAATTGGAGATTGAGCCGATCATCGCTCCGATGACGGCGATTATGAAAACATCAATGGGGCCCATGACTTTCAATGAAAGCAGGATCGCGGGCTCCGAGGGAAGGGGCACGATGGAAGCGGATAGTATGGTTGCAATGAACAGGTTTATGTGCCAGATTGATATGCCTAACACGGTTTCAGGACCTCGAAAAGCTTCTCATTTAGTTATTTCGTTCCCGTATAAAAACGCATTGCAAGCGCTCATTTGAATCCTGCTGAAAGCACCTTTGCCATCCGGACGCCCAGCTCGAGATTATGCATTGAAAGGGGCTCTATGTTGAGGCCTAGGGGGATATCAAGGGAGTTTTGCTCGCAATGGCCAAGGATGTCGCTGAACAGGCTTTTCGCAATTCGAATGGATTTCTCACCCGTCTGGGAAGAATTTTCCAGAAGAATGCGCTCAATATCTGCGGGAATGGCCGCGCCAAGCCACTTGCAGAACTCAAGGTCGTAGGAGTCTGCAATGGGCGCAAAACTGAGGAAATAAGAGGAGGGTTCGATGTTCCCCTTCCTGCATTCCTCGCCGTATTCCGAAAGCAGGGATTTGACGGATTCCGCCTCGAAAAGCACCTGGGTGGTGAAAAAGGAGCATTTCGCAATGGATTTGTCCAAGAGGCGCCTGCATTCGTTTTCCCGGGAAGGGATGGAGATGTTGCCTACCTCGATAGGGTATTTGGAAGAGGCAAGCTCATTGGCAGCGATTACAGATGGACCCGAATAGTCGATTGAGCTGTTTGAGCCGCCGACGAATACGATGGATCTTATCCCATAAGCAGTGACGGTTTCATTTAGCCATTGCAGGAATTCGGGCTCGCCCTTGAAATGGGGAGTGATCTTATTGACAACGATTTCCTTTTGCATTTTTTTGGAAAGAAGGGAACCGAATTCGCGGTTGTCCATGTTCCGGAAAAGCGGCTTTCCCAAGCGATTTTCCTCGACGACTTCCGGGACGTTGATGTACTTTACAAAATCAAGCGGCGCGATGGCCGAACTGATCCTTTCAATGTTTTTCTCAACCGTTGCGGCTGAGGCGCGGCGCGGCGGCGGAGTGACTTCAAACATCATGTCAATTTCCTGCGCCATGCACTTTACCTCTCGAATTCCTTTCTTGCAAGTTCCGCGCCCTTGACCATGTTAACCAGTTTTTCGTAAGCTACGGGCCATTGCCTCGTGCGGAGGCCGCAATCGGGGTTAACTTGGACGCGTGCGGGGTCGCCAACAAGCTTTGTTGCATAAAGCAGCCGGTCCCGGATCACTTCAGGCGACTCGATCACATTCGAGTGGATGTCCACAACACCGACACCCACATTCACATCCATCTTGTACTCGTTGAAAAGCTCGATGATTTTGTACGCCTCGGGCGAAACCTGCTCTGGGCTGAAATGGGTTGGGGAAGCATGGTTCGTGAATTCTATCAGGTAGGAATCTGCCTTGCATTCTGCCAAATAAGGGAAGAGCGCTGGGTAGTTGCTGTAGCATAGGTGTATCGCCTTTTCCACCGAATCGGGAATGCCCTTGAAGGATTCGTTCATAGATCGCACGAATGCCTCGGACTCATATTCCTTGGTTGTCGCGGCTGGCTCGTCAAGCTGGATCACCGTCGCGCCTTTTTTTGCAAGGGATTTTATGATGGGATTATGCACCTTGGCAGCGAATTCTATGATCGCATCCTCGCGGCTGTGCTTCAATGCTTCGAAGGGGGATTCGCCCTTCCCTTCCCGGGTATTGCGGTGGTACTCAATATACGACCAGTCGGCCATTGTGTAGGGACCCGAAAAGCATGGCTTTACTATGCGGTCCGAATGCTTTGCTACAAATTCGAATGAAGTGTCGAAGAACTCGATGCCCTCGGGCTTTACTGAAAGTTCCCCGTCAATGATGCCTTTCTTGAAATAGTTCGCATCGAAGGAATTCAGCGTGCCTGCAGTGCGGATGCCGTTTGTTCGGCGCGCGACGGTATCATACATTTCGGTACCGGGATTCTCGCCGTTGAAAATGCGGTCAAGCCCTGCAGTTTCGAGCATGCGGATTACGTAGATGGTGGCGATGTCGATGATGCGATTTTTTTCCTCGGGAGTCCGTTTCTTGCCGTCCTTCTGCAGGAGGCCCGTGCCTTCCTTGTTTGCAAGCTCTATCCTCTCATTTACTTGCAACTTTTCCCCCCATTCATGGGCGGATGCTATCCACTCCTTGTTCACTGGAGCGTCAAGCTTCTGGCGCCAGATGGGCCTTTGGATGCTTCCGATCTCCTGCGTCATGAATATTTTTTTCATTTCAGCTTTCCTATTAGGGATGATAGCGACCTGATCTTCTCCAATGCGAAATTGAATGGCACGTCGTAAAGCCGGTCGGTGGTGCCGGCGTAATAATTGCCGGAAAATTCAGCCTTTTCGAGGAAGGGCTGCAGGCTCGACTTGATTTCCTCAGCGGTTTCAGTTTTCGCGCGCACGCCGTCAACAATGCCGAAAAGAAGGTCCTTCGTAGTTAATATTTTTTCAGAGGTATAAATGCAGTCAATGCCGATGAAATCAATTGGTGTGTTTTCGAGCATTGGTGCCACTTCTGAAGCGTCGCACAGCGGGAGATGCACTCCCAAGGCGAATCCCTCCTTCTTGAATTCGCCCAAAACTTCCTTGTACCATTCCTCCATGCGCAGCTTTTTTTTTGATTGGTCGTAGCCGATGGATGGCTCCAATAGGAGGATGCAGGAATAGCCGTGATTTTTTAACGAGGGGAGATTCTTTGCAACTGCTTTTGCGTAATCAAGTGCAAGCTGTTTTTCATCGTTGTAATAGGTGTCGACAACCATTCTTGAAAAGGAATACGGCCCCAATATCAAAAGCATCCCGTTCCCGCCCAATTTCGGGAGAGCCTGCACAAGTTCATTCCCAACGCAATCAATTTTCCCGGCAACAGTGGGCATCCTGTAGAATGAGTTCGTCCGGAACCACCTTGTAACGGGGCCGATTGCATCCTCGCCGGGGGAATCCCGTTTGGAGAAGCCGGCGAAGGAATGCGCCAAGGGCCTCAGGAGATCCAGCCAATCGGGCTGCCCGCCTGAAATGAATGCGAAATTTTCCTGCGCTTTTATGTATGCATCCGCGTCCTCTCCGCAATTTTTACGGAAATCCTCGAAGGGGCCGTTTCCGTCGCGGAATAGCCTATGCGCTGCTGCTGTTTTTTCCGAGCGTGTTGTTTGGCCGCATATCGCAGCCCCTAAATATTTTGGCAATATTCCCACCCTAAGATCAAAAGACAGTAACCTTCTTATCAATTATCATTTTTGTCAGGTCCGATATATGCTCCAAGTGATGGTCTACAAGGTCGTGCACGTCCCTTTGGATTTTCCCAAAATCCTGCCCATTGCCGTCTGTCTTAAGGCGGACGTCCGCCATTTTGGGCTGGTCCACCGGCTGCCCGATCTGCGAGAGCATGTAAATTTCGCAATTCTTTACCTCGGGGTGCTTTTTCACTATCTCATTTGCGATGTAGAATGATGCGACATTGTAGATTTTCCCGATATGCGTGACGGGGTTCTTGCCTGCGGCCGCTTCCAATGACATGGGCCTGAAGGGCGTTATCAATCCGTTGACGCGGTTGCCCCTGCCGACGCTGCCGGGGTCGCCTGCCTCCGCGGACGAGCCTATTGCTGTAAGGTATACGGATTGGGTCGCGTAATTGTCGCCGGTATTCACGTGGATTTCAATCCCGCCATCGCCAACGGCCTTATGCGCCTCCTCCTTGATTTTCAGGATGGTTTCCTTGTACTGCTCGAGCCCGGATACATATTTGCTGACGATTGCGCATGCGACGGTGATTTTTTCCTTCGTCCCTTCGCGAAGGCCCATTACCTTTATGTCTTCCCCTATTGCAGGGATCCTTTTTTTCAGTTCGTCCGAATTGAGGTGCCTCTCTATTTTGAGGACTTTTTGCTCAATGGGAGAAAGCGGCGCATATCCGCAACCGAAAGACGTGTCGTTGCTGCTCTTCTTCCCCTTCCGTCCGAAAATGTCAGCAAGGTCAACGGATCCGCGGACTATGCGGGAATCAAGCGTAACATCGTTTTCAACGTCAACATACCGGAGAGCGGTTTTCATGTAATCCTTTGCGGCCTTAATTGCAACGTGGGGCACATTGATCTCGAAATCCCTTGTCTTGTAGGTGGCATTTCCGCTCAGCACGATGTGGATCGGCCGTATTATCCTGCCTTCCCCGAACTTCGCTTCGGATTCACCCGCATTGAGAAGCACCTTATCGGTGTTGTGGTGGAGTATCGAGCCGCATTCCTTTATGTATTCCCTGCAGAGAGCGATGCTTACCTCCTCCGCAATCCCGTCGCAGATGGAGTCCGGGTGGCCTAGCCCTTTGCGCTCCACAATCTCCACATTCCCTATGTCCTTCGCGGTATGCTCCACATTAATGTTCCGGCTTGCCATAGTTCCCACCTTTAATATTCTTTTCGGAATAGTACATAATGCCTCTTAAAAAAGGATCGTTTTATTCCATTTTTGAAAATATTATTCTAATAGGAATATTTATTAAGGAAGAGGGGCTGATTGAAGCATGTTCCCGGAACTGTCGCAAATCGGAAGGCTTCGGAGGAGGCTTGGGCTCACGCAGGGGAAGCTGTCGGAAATTTCGGGCGTATCGCAATCCTCAATCGCAAAGCTGGAGATGGGAAAGCTGGATCCGTCATTCTCCAATGCGAAAAAATTATTCGAGGCACTCGATAATTTGCAAAGGAAGGAAGGCAAAACCGCGGAGGATATCATGCACCGCCACACCTATTCTGTAAGGGGCAGCCAGAAGCTTGGGAGCGCGGTAGCGATGATGAGGCAAAACGGGATTTCGCAGCTCCCCGTGCTGGATTCGCACGGAAAAATAATAGGAAGCATTTCCGAAAAAGGCGTCCTTTCAAGAATCGACGAGGAGCCCGATTTTAATATTGGAAAATCAAGGGTTTCGGATGTGATGGAGGATGCATTCCCAACTGTGGGCGGGCACACTCCGCTGCAGACGATTTCGCACATCCTGCGGGATTCGCTGGCGGTGCTGGTGATGAAGGGCAACCGGATTGAGGGGATAATCACAAAATCGGATTTGTTGGGGAATGCCTGATTTTCCTATTTTTTCGAGGCAACGATCTCATATGCAAGGTCCCATGCGAGGAATGCGATGAAATGCCATGACGTTATCGCGCCGAAAAAGGCAGCCGCGAACATCCCCAATTTAAGCGTCATCCTCCGGAGGAAGAACCATTGGATAAGCCCGTCACGGATTTTTGGGACCCTTTCATGGCCGAATTCGTCCAGGAAACCGCAAACACCCAATGAAATTGGGAGGGCGATGATTGCAAGGAAATCATCATAGAGTATTCTGGAGAGCAAGCCGCCGCCGGCAATAAGGATGCCGATCAGCCACGGGAGCGCATCCACCTTTCCCCCGAAAATAACCCCGAGGAGTATTGCTGTGAATATTATTGCAGAACCCTCATCAACTGCGATGAGATATCCCATAAGGAAGGAAGCTACAACTGCAAGGAAAATCGGCTCGAGCTCGCTGCGCTTCTCATTTTCGTCCTCCAAACGGTCTATAAGCGCGACCATCCCCCCTATAAGGCCGTATGCGGCAACAAGAATCAGGCTCATAGTGAGAGAAAGAATTCGCGCTTTATTAGGGTTTTGATGGCGACGCAATTAATCCTTTTTTTAAAAATTCAATTCCTGAATTCGAGCAGCACTTCCTCGCGCAGCTGGCGTGCGAGGTCCGGATTGCGGGAGACCAGCACGTTTACTGGTTCTGCTTTCTCATACATCAGCGAATAGAGGTTCGATAACGCCCTTCCGTTTTGCGACTCCCTCGCGTTGAAGATCCTTGAGAGCGCATTCTTCGTGTTTTTTGGGAGGAATAGTTGAACCACGTAATCGCGGTAGCCGAGCATGTCGCAGTTTTTGGAGCATTCCGCCTTCAGTTTCGCCGTTGTGCCCGCACTTTTCCAGAGGGATATGAGCGTTTTATCAAGGGAGGAGTTGCCTTTGCATGCGATGAAATGCTTTCCGGCGGAGAGGAATTTCCGCAGCTTGTCAAACTGGTATTTTGAGAGGTTGGTGATCGGCCAGGGATGATAGGAGATTATGAAAGCGCCCTCTTCCGCCCCGTTTTCCAGCTGGTTTGCTGCGAGCTCCTCAAGCAGCCAGTAAAAATATTCGATCATGGAATCGAAAACGAGCTGGACAGATGAATTCGGCCCGATTTCCGCAAGATGGATGCTTCTTTGGCCCTTGAAAGCGGAATCCAGCTCCTCCCCGAATTTTTTTATGGATTCGATCCAATCGGATGATATGGAGTATTTTGAATGCGTTTTTGTGAGGACGGCATCGCCCGCTAATTGGAGTATTGCCTTATGAACTCCCTGGTAGGTTATGCTTTCCCCCGCTTGTGCGTGGATGCGGTTGTAGATCTCCTTTGCTGACAATGGCCATTCCCGGCCCAAAACGGACAAGATCTGCGATTTCGCATCCTTCCTCAGATTGCTGGCATTCACATACGGTATGCGTTTTTGTTGCAGCAGCACCATTTACCCACGCTTAACGAAACTGATTAAAAAAATTTATAAACCCTGCAGAAACGCCATCAACTTCCTGTTTACTTCAAATCAACCAAAAAATCAACTGAAAGTTTACTTTATGCGCTATTATGCAAAAAAATAAACTAAAAGTTGAGAATATTTTTACCAAACCAATAAATGCTTAGGAAGGGGGAAACATTGGGCGGCGATCGCCGGCTGAAAGAATAAGCCTCCACGACCTTATTGCCGGCATCGGCGCCTTTCTTTTGTTCACGCAAATTGACACCCAATCGCAGGCCATTTACGGCAAAAAGTTTAATTTATTAACCCCGCTAGCCTAATTTTTCGGCTTTTGTGCGTGCCGATTGCCGCAAACTTGCCTAACTGGCAAAAAGGTTGATTTGTATGCAAGCGTATGACCAGCATGATATAGAAAAGCAGATGCTCGAATTCTGGGAAAAACAATCTATTCCCCAGAATATTGGAAAGCAGCGGCCTGGTGCAAAGCCGTTCTTTTTGCTGGACGGCCCGCCGTATGCGAATGCGCAGCCCCATGTGGGGCACGTGAAAACAACTGCCTGCAAGGACATCTGGAGCAAATACAAGCAGATGCAGGGTTTTCGCTCCTATTTGCAAGCAGGTTTCGACTGCCACGGGCTACCAACTGAAGTTATGGTGGAGAAGGAGCTGGGCATACAGGACAAGCGCGACATTGAGCTGATCGGAATAGACAAATTCGACGCGAAATGCCTTGAGAAAGTGCTCAACACCGAAAAGGGCTGGATGGAATATTACCGCAGGCTGGGCGCTTGGAGATTCTACTCGGAGCCGTATTTCACATACAAGGACTATTACATCGAAAGCGGTTGGTGGACCGTGAAGCAGCTGCATGAGAAAGGCCTGCTTACTGAAGGCGAGAAGCCGGTTTATTGGTGCCCGCATTGCGAAACAACCCTTTCCGGATATGAGGTCAGTGATTCCTACAAGGATATGCTGGACCCTTCAATATTCGTGAAATTCAAGGTGAAGGGGAGGGAGGACGAATACTTGCTTGTTTGGACGACGACTCCTTGGACGCTTGCCGCAAATGTTGCAGTCGTAGTGCATCCTGAGGAGGATTATGTGCGGGCAAAAGTGGGGAATGAAACCTACATCATTGCCGAGAAGAGGCTTGCCCCGATCCTGGATGAGAAACTCAAAGTGAAATACGAGGTGCTGGAAAAATTCAAGGGAGGGGAGCTGGATGGCATTGAATATGAACCGCTCCTTGACATTCCTTCGCAAAAGGAGCTCGGGCCAACCGGAAGGAAGGTGCACCTGAGCATCGTCATCATGACTTCGAAGAAATACAAGAAGCATAAATTGAGCCATAAAAAGGAGGAGCCTAAGGAGGGCGGAGTTAGTACCCCAATTCAGCCGGAAAAAATAATCGCCTCGCTTACGGGGAAGCAGAAAACTGATGTTGACAAGGTCACCGGCACGGAGGAAAGGGAGGAGTATGAGGAGTTTGTGAGCATGGCAGAAGGAACCGGATTGGTTCATTGCGCGCCGGGGCATGGGCAGACGGATTTCTTTGTCGGGAAATATTACGGCTTGCCCGCAGTATCGCCTGTGGATGAGGCAGGCAAATTCACGGAAAAAGCGGGCGAGTTCAGAGGCAAATTTGTCAAGGGTGCGGACGACGAGATCATTGCACGCCTTAAGGAAACAGGAAAATTGCTGTTTTCTGAAAAAGCGACGCATCGTGCAGCGCTCTGCTGGAGATGCAAGACTCCGCTGATTTTCAGGCTGAGCAAGCAATGGTACCTGAAAGTGGAGCCGATAAAGGAAAAGCTCATATCCGAGAACCAGAAGCATGTAAAATGGCTTCCCGAATATGGGAAAACGAAGTTCCACAATTGGCTGGTTGACAGGGAGGATTGGGCGATTTCGCAGCAGAGGTATTGGGGAATACCGCTCCCCATATGGATTTGCGGGAAATGCGGGAAATTCGACGTTATTGGGGGCCGGGAAGAGTTGAAGCAAAAGAGCCGTGCCCCGCTCAAGGATGAGGAGCTCCAGGACCTGCACAGGCACACGGTGGATAAGATAGAGCTTAAATGCGGGAATTGCTCCGGGACGATGGCGAGGGTGAAGGACATCCTGAACGTTTGGTTCGATTCCGGAATAGCGCCATGGGCCTCGTTCGGCTACCCGTATAAAAACAAGGAGCTTTTCGAGGGCATGTTCCCAGTTGATTTGATTAACGAATCGCAGGATCAGATACGCGGATGGTTCGATTCCCTCATGTTCACCTCCGTCGCAGCATTCGGGAAGGCGCCGTACAAAACAGTATCGATGATGGGCTGGGTGCTGGATGAGAAGGGCGAGAAGATGAGCAAATCGCTCGGGAATGTGGTGCCCGCAATGGACGGCATCCAGAAACTATCTGCCGATGTAATACGAATGTATTACTGCTATGAAATTGCCCCGTGGGATGTGCAGAAATTTTCCTATAAAACGGCGGAGGAGGTGCGGCGCGCATTCGCAATACTTTTCAACACATACTCCTTCTATAAGATGTATTCGGGCGATTCGCAGATAGGCGCTTATGAGGAAGCCGCCTTGAAAACGGAAGATAGATGGATATTGGGAAGGCTGAATATACTGAAAATGCGCATGAAGGAGAAAATGGATGCGTTTGAATTCCATTCAGCGGGAAGGCAGATGGTTTCGTTCCTTGTCAATGATTTTTCCAGGACGTACATCAAGCTAATAAGGGACCGGGTTTCATCTGCAGAAAATCCGCAGGATAAGGCAACGTGCCTTGCATTGATCCGGCACATCATCATGGAATATTCCAAAATGCTCGCACCCATATCGCCGTTCATTTCAGAATACCTTTACCAGCACTTGAAGGTGGCGTCGGATCCGGCAAGCGTGCATTATTGCGATTACCCCAAAATACAAGAGGGAAGCGTGGACCTTGAGCTTGATGCGCAATTTGGGACGATGATGAAAATTTCAGAGGCGGTGAATTCGCTGAGGCAGGAGCTGAAGCAGAAGCTCCGTTGGCCAATTGAGGAACTGAGCGTCAGTGGCGACGGCCAAGTGGAAGCAGCTGTAAAATCAATCGGGGAAGTGATCGAGCTCATGACCAACTCGGAAAAAATAAATTTCGGCGATAATGTTTCGTACGCCTCGAAGGAATTTGAGAACGGGAAGGTTTTCATTCCGCGTGAACTATCGGAAGGTGCAATCCTGCGGGCCGCATTCCGGGAGCTTACCCGTGCCGTGCAGGCGGAGAGGAAGAAGAACGGGCTCGTTGTGAATGACCGGATCGGCCTTTCCGTTTATTCAAATGACCCCAAATTGCAGGAGTACCTCGGGAACATGAAGCAGGCGCTCGCTTCGGAAGTGGGGGCGTCCGGAGTTGAGATCAGCATGAAGGAAACTGACCCCCAAAGCGGGATATCCGCCTCGCTGGACCTGAAGGAGTTGAAGGATGGGATGAAAATAACCTTCAAATTTTCCAAAGCTTGATTCTTCAAACAATCCCGAACATCATCAGGAACAGCAAACCCCAGCACAAGACTACGATCGCCAGCCATGCGGATTCGCTCCACATCTGCACCTTCTGCCCATCTAGGGGGTAAATGGGGATCATGTTGAACGCTCCCAGAAAAGCATTGATGTACGCACCGGTCCTCCCAAGCATCTCATAGCCGTTGCCAGCATACGCAATGGAAAGGAAAACAAGCGCAAGCACAAAATTGACCGACGAACCCGCAATTGAAATCCTGCCATTCTGCTCCTGCGTCAAATGCCTTCCGTAAATGACAACGGCCCCGGGAGCCGCGAAAATGAATTTGCCCTCGGTGACAATCGCGAGCCCGATTGCTATAAGCAAACCGATCCACCATGCGCGGTAGATGGCATAGGCGCCATACGATTGCGCAACGAATTTGTGCCCCAGCTCATGGAGGATGAACCCCAAGCCGAGCGTGCAAAGTATCAGCCAGAACCCAGCCTGCTCGTTGAAGAGGGAAAAAGTAATTGATATGGTTATGACTGAAATGAGTATGTGCAGCACTTCATCCATCTCGAATCTCATGGCCATAGGGGTAAATCACGTGAAAACATGAATAAAAACCAAACGGATTCCGGGAAGCTCACATTTCGCTTTCAGTGAGCCTGATGGTTGCAGGTGAAAGGGTGCCCGCATAGCCGATGATGACGCCCTCCCCGCGCTTCCCGTTCCAGAGCTTCACCCTGATTTTCTGCCCGGCCCTCCCTGCCTCGAGGGCGGTCACGATGAAATTGTCGACGTGGGTATGGAGCTGGTTGTTGTGCATCACTTCCCGCTTGAGAATTGCAACCATCTGGTCCTCCTTCCTGATGCCGCGCACATGCGGGGACACCCAACCGGCTACGAGCGAAATTGCAAGCACCAATGCAAACAGCTTCCAGAAGGAATCAACTGGCGGTGAGGAAGGTACGCCTATGATTGAAAAGCCATACCCTGCAAGCGTAACTACCAGCAGCAGGAAAAATACCTTCCCGGTCATCCGCAAATCCACATGATTCACCCTATCCTTTTTCTTCCCAGCAATTTTTGGAGCTTTGCGGGCACATCGATTGTTCCGTCCTCCCTCTGGCAATTCTCCAAAATCGCGACCAGCGTCCTTCCAATGGCAAGCCCGGAGGAATTGAGCGTATGGCAGAATTTGAACTGGTTGTCCTTGCCGCGGTACTTGATGTTTGCGCGCCTTGCCTGGAAATCAGTGCAGTTGCTGCAGCTTGCGACCTCGCGGTATTTCCCTTGGGCTGGAAGCCACACTTCCAAATCGTAAGTTTTTGCGGAGCCGAATCCCAGGTCGCCGGCGCACAATTCGATGACGCGGTAGGGAAGCTCCAATGCCTGAAGGACGGACTCGGCATCCTTCAGTAGCCTGAGATGCTGCTTTTCTGAATCATCCTGATGGCAAACCACTACCATTTCCACCTTGTCGAATTGGTGCTGCCTGATGATGCCACGCGTGTCCTTTCCATGCGAACCCGCCTCCCTACGGAAGCACGGTGTGAATGCGCAATATGATTTAGGGAGATCCTTGTATTCGAGAATTTCATCCGCATGGAGGTTGACAAGCGGCACCTCCGAAGTAGGTATGGCGTAAAGGCCGTCCCTTTCAATTTTGTATAAGTCATCCCCGAATTTCGGCAGCTGGCCGGTGCCTATAAGCATTTCAGCCCGTACCAGCAGGGGCGGATTTATTTCCTCATGCCCGTTTTCCTTGGCATTCTGGAGCATGAAATTCATGAGCGCCCGCGATAATTCGGCGCCTGCACCTTTCAAAACAGTAAAACGCTCGCCTGAAAGCTTTGCCCCGGCAGCAAAGTCAAGGATCCCCAGCTTTTCCCCCAGCTCGTAGTGATCTTTAGGCGTAAATTTGAATTTGCGGGGAGTGTCGACCTTCCTGATTTCCTTGTTTCCCGCTTCATCCTTTCCCAGAGGGACGGAATCCAGCGGGAGGTTTGGGATGAGAAGTTCCAATTGGCGCCGTTCCGCCTCTACCGACCTCAATTTTTCCTCAATTCCCTTGATTTTTTCCGGGATCCGCTTCGCTTCCTCCAGTTTCTGCTTCGCATCCTTTTTCCCTTTTATCAGCTCGTTGATTTCCCTTGAAATGGAATTCCGCTGCTTCCTCAGCTCCTCCATCTGTTGCAGTTCCCTGCGCCATTCTGCATCCTTTGCAATCAGTTCCTCCAGCGGGGATGGCATTCCACGCTTCTTCAATGCATTCCTCACAAATTCAGGATTTTCACGGATAAGCTTGATGTCCAGCATAGGATTTCCCATTCCTATTGTCTGGAAGCATTAAAAAAGGATAACTTTAAGGCAGTTAAAAAATCGGGAATTCAATCAAAACGTATTTAAGCTGGATGAGCGAATCCCTTTCCATGCACCATTTGGAAAAGCCGAAGGAGGAGAAGAAAGCGTACACCCCAGATGAGCTCGACCGCAGGATTATCGACGAGCTTCTGGAAAACGCAAGGGATTCCTCCAGGGAAATCGCAAAACGCCTGGGAATTTCTACGTCTACGATGATCCAGCGGCTGACAAGGCTCGAAAAGGAAGGGATAGTCAAGGGGTATTCCCCGAACCTGGATTTCACCAAGCTGGGATATGAGTTCATGGGGCTGATTGAAATCAGGATAAGGAAGGGCGCACTGCTTGAGATACAGAGGAAAATTGCGGCAATGCAGGGCGTCTCTGCGGTATATGACCTTACCGGCGAGTCGGATTCGGTGGTGCTCGTGAAATGCAAGAGCCGGATGGAACTTAGCAAACTAGTAAAAGCAATCCTCGCAATACCGGAAGTGGAACGTACCATCACACACGTCATCCTGAATGTGGTGAAGGAGGAGTATAGGCAATTTGTCTGAATTAATGCATTACTTTCATCCGAGCTAATTTGAAAACCACCTCGAGCTGATGGGGATTGGCAGAAGTTTTTAAATTTACTTCCCGATCAATAAAACATGTGCTCTTGGATCCAGCACCCAAAAAACGGTCCGAAGCCATTTTTGCCTTCAATCTAGCCATGAAATCATTGATGGGCTTTCCCGCATCCTTCTTGATCAAATCTTGGAACTCGTCGGGACCTAATTTTGGCAATTTGTTGCCAACATAAGTGATAGTAATGCTGGCAATTTTTCCCCCCTGGCATCCAATCTTTTGGTTCCTCCAAAAAATAACCATCCACCCTAAATTTTTTCTCATCCAATGCACATACTAACTTTTCCATCAGTACTGCCTCCCGAAATATGCGCGGATCCCGGGCCTTCCGCATGCAATGCAGTTGCCTTTTTCGGGCTTTTCGCCTAGCAGCGTTCCCCTCACTTTGCCTCCTTTTGTTGCTTCCTTGAGCGCATCCCCGCATTTTTTCCCTTCCATACCGATACTGCAGATGAAGATTTTTGCAATGCCCTTGGAGTCAAGGATGGCGAGGGCGTCTTCTTTCGTATCCGCGATTTTTATGGCAGCAAATAATTCAGTTTTCGATTTTTCCCTAAGCGAGGAGAGCATAATTGCCTCATTTTTCCTTACCCCTTCAATTAGTTCCGCTTCGGAAATTTTCATCTTTTCCTTGTTGTCCCTCCGGGCAAGCGTAACGTTTCCCTCGTTGACCTCCCTTTCCCCCAATTCAATGCGGAAGGGAACGCCCCTCATTTCCCACCAGTTGAACTTGAAGCCGGGGGTTTTGTCAGAGAAATCGATCTCTGAACGGATGCCTGAAGAAATGAGCTTCCCCTTCAATTCTATCGCTTTCTGCCTCACTTTTTCCGCACCTTCCCCTTTCAGGATGGGGACGATGATTACCTGGATGGGAGCGATTGCAAAAGGCATTACGAGCCCTTTCTGGTCGCCATGCACGGAAACAACAGCACCCATCATCCTCCAGATGCCGGGCCCGAAACAGGTCGAGAAGGGATATTTCTTGTTCCCTCCCTGGTCGGTATATTGCACTTCAAATGCTTTGGTAAAATGCTGCCCCAAAAGGTGCGTCGACCCGAATTGGAAGAGTTTCCCATCCGGCATCAGGCAGTCGTAAGCAAATGTTTTCTCAGCACCGGCGAACTTGTCCCATTGCGGCCTCTCGAAAGCTAGGAACTCTATTCCCAGATTTTCTGAAGCGATCTTTTTCATCGTTTCATAATCCATGCTCGTCTGTGCTTCCGCCTCCGCACTGGTCGCAAATAAATCATGGGTCTCGATCCAGAGGAACTCCGATCCCCTCAGGAAGGGATTCGTTTCCTTCTCTGCCCGGAAAACAGAGCAGCTTTGGTAGAGCTTCAACGGCAAGTCGTTCTGGGAGGATACCCAAAGTGAGTACATCTGGTAGAATGCGGTTTCGCTTGTGGGCCGGAGGGCGAGCTTGCGTTCAAGTTTTTCAGTTCCTTTCTCGGTGACCCAGAAAACCTCCGGCGCAAACCCCTCAACATGCTCCTTTTCCTTATGGAAATTGTCCTCGGGAATGAGCGTCGGGAATATTACAGGCTGGTGGCCGTCTTCCTCAAGCAGGCCTTCGAAAATCCGGTAAATTTGGCGGAATGCGATGGTGCTCCATGGCCTGTGCACCAGGAAGCCCTTGATGTTGTACCGGATGTCTGCTAGTTCGGACGCATATATGATGGTGTTGTACCATTCCGAAAAGTTGCGCTGCTTGTCAATATTGAATTCCCGCTGTTTCATCTCCACCATAAATTGTCACTCCTTCTTTGGCGCGGAGCCATCGCACCTCCCAGAAGAGCCAAGACTCTTCGGGGCCGCAAAGAGCAAAGCTCTTTTCGGTTCTTGGAAGAAAGGGGCAAGGCGTTGCTTCATTTCAACCATAATGCCCACGCTCCCTTTTCACATCCACAAATTTATTGCTGGATGATTTAAATATGCCTATGGAATGGCGGCGGAAATGGGGGGGGGTCGTTTTAAAAGGTTCAATGACAAAATGATTCCGGTTCGGATGGCCAGCGTTACAATCGGGGTTTTTGGGGATAATGCGGAGGCAAGGCAGCATATCGCGTCCCAGCTTGCGAAAAAAAGCACGCCGGAAGACATTACCGTGTACCAGACCGTATATTCCGGGAAAATAATTTCCATCATTGAGCCAACGAAATATCCTGAAAAAGTCGCAAGCATGGCGTATGCCGCATACCTGAGCGATTATTGCATAATTTCCGGGGAGGCGCTGACCCCTTTTTTGGGCGAAACCATAATAGCTCTCGACCTTTTGGGAAAAAAGAATGGCTGCTTCATCACGAGCCTTGATCTGAAACCCATGATCAAGGGGACGTCGCTGGAAAATTACCCGATTTTTGCAACCTTCGAGGAAGCGAAGCAGGAAATCCTGGCATTTTCACCGGAAAAAGGCGTATTCCGGGATACGTTCGGTTCGATTGACCATTCGTTCGAGGTGAAGGGCATCGGTTCCATCCTGCTGGGGTTCCTCCATACCGGAAAGATAAGCGTCCATGACAGGCTGACGGTCCATCCCTCGGGGAAGGAGCTCGAGGTGAGGAGCATACAGATGCATGATGAGGACGTCAAGGAAACAAATGAGGGGGACCGGTTCGGGCTTGCAATTAAGCTGCTTGCAAGCAAGGATGTTGGAAGGGGGGATTTTGTCTGCGGCCAGAATACAAAAATACTTGCATCGAAAAACCAGGGGATGAAAATTGAGGCTGCAAAGTTCCTGAAGGAACCGCTCAAGCCGCTGGAACAGATCCATGCATTCCAGTTCCTTGAGGACATGCCGTGCAAATGGGATGGCCCCGAATTGCAGGCGGGGAAAAATGCAGCAGGCATGCTAGTGTTTGAAAAGGAATTCGCCCTTAACCCCAACTATCCCGTTTTGCTTGCACGCCTGGATGGGAAGGGGTTGAGGATCATTGCAAAAGCGGTTCCGTGATTCAATTGGATGCCAATGCCTGAATTGGGGGTAACTGTTCCGCCTTATAAATACGCAAAATATATATTCCCGAATTAGGGGAATTTAGCCGTGATCGCATGGGAAGGTACCCCGACTTCTTCTTATTGGCAGGAATTCTCGCATTGGGCATACTCATAGGGATACTTTCCTACCAGTCCCTGTTCCAGCCGAAGATCATCGAAAGGGCGTACTTCGAGGAAGCCAATGGAACCGTCACCGTAACAACCAGGCCTCTTTCTTTCACTGACATTTACAATTCAAAAATCCCCGTGCTGGCAGTCAGAAGCGATGACAATGCAGGGATCCTGAGCTTTGCCAATATTGAAATCCGTTCCGGGAAGGGAAGGGTGCTGATCAACACGAACCCGTTTGTGGAGCCGGATACGCAGTATTCGGCGGAAACGGCAGTCACCATCGCGGAAAAAATTACGGGGGCGGACATGCGGGAAAGGGATGTGATCCTGACATTCGAGGCAAATACCTCCCTTGTGGGAGGGCCTTCGGCGGGAGCGGCAATTACAATTGCGGCAATTGCCGCGATTGAAAAGGAAAAATTGCCCGGAAATATCGCGATAACCGGCACAATAGAGGAAGACGGAAGCATAGGTCAGGTGGGAGGGGTCCTTGAGAAAGCGCAGGCAGCTTCGCAGAGCGGGATAACGCTTTTCCTGGTGCCGGAAGGCTCGCTTAATCTGGTTTATTACGAAAAACAGGTGAATGAGAGGCGGATTGGGCCGTTCGTGGTACAGGAGGTCAATTACGTCCCGAAAAAGCTGGACCTTGCGGAGTATGCGATGGACAAATGGAAGCTTGAAGTAAAGGAAGTGCGGAATATTTCGGAAGCAAGGGCGTATTTCGGCGTTTGAATTTTTTTCAGATAATCCTTTCCCCCGTATCCTTGTTCTGGATGTGGATGACCTTCACGGGGCAGCCGTCGGCCGCAAGCTTCATGCTCTCATAGTCCTCCTGCCCTATTTCCTTCTCGTAAACCTCGCCTTCGGGATGCTTCAAGGACCCCGGCATGTCGACTTTCCCATCATCCGCCATCTTGAAGTGCTTCGGGCAGACCGCCTCGCATACCGCAGCACCGATGCACCCGTCCCTATCCAGCTCTACTTTGAATTTTGCCATTTTTACCACCATCAATTTTGGTGAATAACTACGGCAGATTTTTTTAAGCTTCCGTTTTATCAGGGCAGGCGTTTAACCAACTTTTTTAAATCCGGCGAACGTATAGTAAAGTGCGGTGATGGCAATGAAATTCCTATTGATGCTTGTGTTTTCTGCGGCCTTGATTTTCGGATGCCTCCAGATAGATTCAAAGAAGTCCACCCCGACGCCGGAAATAATCTACGTCAATGTTTCGCCGCAAATTATCGTCACCGTGCAGCCTACTGTGGTGCCGACAGTCACCGAAAGGGTCGTTTACGCTTCACCGAGCTTTGCGCCTCCTATAAGAGGAGGGGTGGAGGATTTCGGCGAGAGGGTGGAATACCTGAATTACGACATTTCAAAGGTGGCGAATGCGGACTATCACCACAATCCGTTCCTCATGCTAAATGCAATAGGGCAGAATTTCTACCCCGAACTAAAGGAGGGCACCATCCGCTGGAAAAGCGTTCCTTTTACCATATTGCCCGACTACCTTTCATCGAGGAAATGGAGCGTCATAACCACGGCAAGCGAGGATTTCTACTCCGCATCTTTCCTTACGGGAAGGGAGAGGATCAGCATCCTTGACCTTCTTGTCGCAGGCAATTTCCGCAAGGGCGACAGGCGTTTGCTGGCAACGGTGAAGGTGAATTATGAGGACGGCGACATCCAGGAAGTGAAAATCATGTCCAATGAAAACGTCTGGAATTATGAGCCAGATGAAGCGTATCAAATTCCGAATGAACTCATTGCATGGCAGGCCGCCAGCGATACCAAGCAGACGCTGACAGTCATAGAAGTGCCCATCGCCCGGCCCTTGACGCCAGTCGGGGGTATTACCATCAAGAAGGAGGCCACGGGCGAGAACGGGTTCGCCCTCTTCGCAGCAACCGGCGTGAAGAAATTCAGGACGAAAAAAATCACGCACACGCAATACGAATTCCAGAACCTCGATTACAACCGGATATACTCTACAACTCTGAGTGCGGGGGCGACGATCAATTACGACGATTCCTCCGGCAGCCGGGTTTACCGCCCGGAAGGCATTTTCGAATCGCCGATCATTGACGGCGAAACGGATCTCGTCTTATGGAAAAGCATCGCATGGGAATCCGAGGTAACTCCAGGGACCGCCATTAAGGTGCAGTACCGCACCGGCTCAAACCCGGTGATCGACACCACTTGGAACGAATGGTCGGATATCCAGAACAACCAGCCCATAAGCAGGAACGCAAGATTGCTTCAATGGCGCGCTGTGATGACGACATTTGACTCCACCAGGTCACCCCTACTGACGGAAATGAGACTTACGTACGAGAATCCGGCCTGAAAGGCATCTTCAAGCAGGTGGATTGCAGATGGGGATAATGTTTAGGTAAACCTAACATTTATATACTAGTTGTCCTTTTATTGTTAAAGATAAACTTGAAAGGGGGTCTATATGAAATCAACCATGGTAGCGATTATTGGGCCGGATGCAGATTCGGATGATGTTCTTTATAGGGGCATTAGGGAGTTTTCGCCGGAAAAGGTGGTTCTGCTTTCCGAAGCTGCGCACACTCAGCGCACGGAAAAGATCCGCAAGGACCTGGAGAAGCTCAAAATTCCGGTCATTTCCGAGCAGCTGGAGAAGCGCACCTCGATGGAGGAAGTATTCGGCAGGCTTGCAAGGATTCGGGATCGGGAAAGGGAAAACAAAATTCTGGTGAATGTGGACACGGATTACATGTCGAGCTGCATCGCGCTTTCAGCCTCGTTCGTAAATGGGGTGCAGGCAATAGGCGTGCTGAACGACGAAGTAATAGCTTACCCCATAATGAAGTTCTCATACTACAATGCATTGTCCGACAAGAAGATGATGCTTTTGCAGACAATATCCAAGAAAGGGCAGTTCGATTCGCTGGAGTCATTGAGCAACCAGGTGAAGATGTCCCTTCCTTTGGTAACCTATCATGTCCGGGGAGTAAGAGACAAGCCCGGCTTGGAGGAGCTGGGGCTTGTGGAAACAAGGCGCAATCGCGGGAAGGTGATAACTACGCTTTCCCCTTTGGGGCGCCTGATCGTGAACGGGATGGTTGACCTGAAGCCGGACGAAAAACGGAAGAAACAAGCCTGAGAAACCTCGAACCCTCAAATTTTTGGCCCCTGAGGGCTCTATGCACATTCCCCCTAATTTCCTGGATAGCTTTAAGAGATCTTTCAAGGGATTCTGGGCTCTCACCGAACTTTTTTGGCATGCTTTGCATTTTTTTCAACGCTTCTTCAAATTTATCCAGCCTTGATCGATAGGTAGTCAGGAGGCGCAAGCGTTTTTTTTCAGAATGGTGCTCGATTTTATCGCGGTTGTCCTCAATGTCCGCTGCTTTAGCAACCATTACGGATGCCCCCCCATCTATGAGGCGGGCAACATAATCGGCTTCCTTTTTCTCCACCAATTCCGGGGTCTTTTCGGGCTCCAATATCTCATGGTAGTCAGTGTGCTCCGGACGGATCAGCCGCTTGCCGTCATGCTTTGATTCAGAAAGTGCGGCAACCTGCTGGGCAATTTCCTCTCCGAATTTCACACCGACCATATGGTAAGTAACAGGGAATTCCTTGCCGTACATCCG
>JBDRLB010000076.1:0-20694 GCA_043813365.1 Microcaldota archaeon
CGTATTTCCATCGCAGCGCTGGCGATGCAGATTTGGAAACTATTCGGAGCTATGTGCGCGAGGAGAACGACCCGAGGCAGCGCACCCTCACATCTTATTAACGGGGAAATCCTACGCCTTTAGGCGTAGGTAATTTAAATATTAAAGTTGAGTTTAAATCAGGTGATTGCGTGGTTGAATTACGGACGTGTTTGCTGATGCTTTTTGGTGTGCTTCTCCTATTGAATACGGCAAGTGCCACCAAGATTGAGATTATCAAGGCTCAGGGGTGCAATAAGGGCGGATTCCTGCAATTCGAAGCCAAATTGATGTATGATAATGGCGCAATAGTGCCGAACAATCCGATTGACCTCACTATTTACGACGCGTTGGGGAAGGATCTAACTTATGGGACGGTTACTGGAACTTCCGGCATAGCTACCTGGACTATCGGCACAAGCACGGCAGGAGCGGAATGGGATGCCGGGACATATAACGTGGATATCACGGCTGTCACCTATTCCGAAGGGGATGAAACCGTAAGCACTACGGTGGATATATCCCCAAAACCAACTCCCACGCCAACGCCGATCCCAGACCCAAATTATCGGCCCTGGTACAAGAAGATCATATGCTACCCGAAGGCAATCTGGTCGGGCATATGTTCAATAGTCAACTATTACGTATTTGACAAATGAATCGGATATTCGGGAAGGCAACTGATCCCAGTGGAGGCGGATAAGCATGGGGAAGCAATTCAGCAGGATTGACCGGATGTTGCGGAAAAAGGCAGCGGAAGAGCCTACGGAATTGACGCATCAGGCACGCGCAACTTTGATGTTCGCGATCGGCAGGCCGAGGTCGGGGCTCAATTCGCTGAAAATGGCTTACGAGCACCGCTTGGGGAGGGATGACCGCAAAGCCATGAATTCCGAGCTGGATTTTGTAAGGGCGAATAGCGGCATCATCGTTTCCTCGATGCGGAAGCTTCCATATGAGCCTCAAACCCGGAAATTTCTGCGTTCGATAAGCGCAAACGGCACGAGGGCAGTTGGCAAAAATGAGGTAGAATATATCCGCGGAGTGCTCGAGGTTGCGCTGCAAAAGCACGGGGTTAGCGAGGAAGAATCCAAGAAATTGTCCGAAATAGTGGCGCCGCACCCGAACATCCTTGCATGGAGCCTGGTTGTTGCGAATATGGGGAAGCTGCAGAGGAAAGCCGTTCCCAGGCGTAAATGACTTCGCGGGTAGATAGGGATGTATTAAAGCTAATATGGACAATTAAGTGATTGCATGGCAACAAATCCGGAAGCGGCAATTAGGGAATTGATGGAAGGGAAAAAGTTCAGGCTGTCGCCTACTCCCTTGGGATTAAAAATCACATTCGAGGCGACTTTCAATAGACGCTTGGGCCGATCCGGGAAAGCATACGTGTTCGAAATGGAAAACCATTTATGGAAGAGGAAAAAGGTGCAACTGGAAGCCGGGATTGGAAGCATAAGGCAAAACTTCCCCAACTTCAGAATTAGCATAATGCACATGGTGCCTCCGGGCAAGCTGACGAACAGCGTTTATTGGCCCAATAAAGCAGGCACCAAATTCAAAACAAAAACTAGGGTCACCGAGCAGGGGCCTTACCGGGTAGCCGTGATAATTTCTCGGACAGGAAAGAAAAATCCGGAATAAAATTCCATGATGGCTAGCTACAATTTGCCATTCAATTTGTTTTCACTCTTGGAGGCTTCCTTTTTCTTCCAGGGGCCGGAGACCTGCTTCTGTTCCCGAGTTTTCCCATTTTTCCATAGCAGCTCGAATTGCTTCCTATATGCATCCGCAAGCTGGGGATTCCTGATCTTTATTGCGTATTTAGGCGCGCTTTGCATCAGCAGGAAAGTGACGAGGTTGCCGTCGATGAGCGTCTGTGCGGGATTGAAATATTCGTCGGGAATGAGGCGGTAATCCGCATTTGTGCCGCCAATGAAAATCTTTTCGGTTTCGTATGAGATAAGCCTTTCCTTTATTTTGTTCTTCTCCAGCTGCCGGATGAACCATCTGCTGAAAAGGGGCTCGCTTTTCATGAAAACCAGTTCATCAATGCCTATTCCCAGGTGGTTCAGGCCCGGATGCGCCTTCAGCTCCTTCAATATGTCCATGAGGGCCTTCCGGATGGCATTCTTGCCGCGGTAGACCCATACCTGAGTTTCATCATGTCCCTTGAGCATTTCCTTCTCCAATTCGGGGATGATCTCGTCTATTGCGCGCATCTTTTCCTCCATGTAATCATGCAGGGTTTCCGGGCTGGCTGCCTTGAAAACCTTCTTCCCATCTATGATGATGTTGGAGCAGAGGCCCTTCCCGATCAGTTTGTAGAGGTTGTCATAAACGTAGGGACGGTACATGCCCACGCGTTTTGAGATTTCACTGACTTTCAGCGGGCCGTTCTGGAGGAGGCATCGGTAGACGTTGATTTCCGCCCCGCTCAGCCCCGCCTCTTGCAAAATCTGTTTTGCCATATAGTCCCTTTGTTGTCGTAAAATTAACGACAAATCGATATATTAAATTAACGGTTAAGTATTGCGGTGGGAAAATATGGCGAGCGATCCGATGCTGGTGGTTTATAGCTTGCTGATCACAGCGACTTTCTTTGCCGTTTTTTTCATCATTTTCAGCAAGTTCCACCATGAAGTTCCTCAGTAATGTGTTCGAGTGCAACTGGAGGTGAGTTCCGCCCCTGAAAATTGGGGCGGAATTTCTTTTATTAAAATAGCTAATCGTTTGTTAGAAAAAAAATTTGGAACACGGATCAAATCATCTTCAGAATAAGCTCGTTGATCTTCTCCTTCCGGTCGCCCAGGGAGCCCTTCGGGTATTGCAGCTTTATGCCTTCAAATCCGCCGCGGGCAGGGCTGAGCCTGAATAGCGGCTTGAGCAATTTTACATCCGAAAGTTTCGCAGTTCCTTCGAATAGCGCCTTTGCGAATTCGGGGATGGATTTGAATTTGGAGTTCTTTGAAAGGTAAGCATCGGTCAGCTTTTCGCCGCCCTCAAGATATGCCCTGTTTTTCAGCAAAAGCTCAACTGTTGGGAGGTCGATCCCGCCCCATGTGACGTAATCCTTCACGAGTATGATGAATCCCCTTGTAGAGCGGTCCTCGGGCATCAGGATGAGGTGGTTCTTTCGGGTGAGGTGGTTCTGGCGGAGGGCGCTTTCAGTATTTGTGCGGGTTTCCATGCAGCCCCTGATCCTCAAAACAGCAACAATTTTAGCCATTTGCTTCACCGGTTTGTTTCACTTCGGCGGTTTCGCCAGCCTTTTCCTCCTCCTTGATTTCAGTCTCAATTTTCTTTATCTCCTCAACAAAATATTTGCCCTGTTTCAGCTGGTTGGCGGCGTTTAGCGCCTTGAGTGTGGCAAGGACCGCATTCAATATGTTGCGCGTCCTTCCCTTTGAGAAAGACCAGCAGTCATGAATGCCTGCCAGTTCCAGCACTTTCTTGGTGTTCTCGCCAGCGACTATCCCGACTCCCTTTGGTGCGGGCTGAATGGTAACTTCGGTGCTTGAGCTCTTGCCCTTCACCTTCTGCGTTATGGAATGTTCCGAGCCGCAGCCGCACTCCCAGGATCCGCATCCTAATTTAACCTTGATTATTGTCTTTTTGGCCTCAACGATAGCCTCCCCGATGGCGTCCCTGACTTCCGCAGCCTTTCCAACACCAACGGCAATGTATCCCCGCCTGTTCCCGAGGATGATCACGGCGCGCATCTGCTGCTTCCTTCCGTAAGCGGTCATTCTCTGGGTGCTTTTGATTTCAAGGACCTCGTCCTTCAGGTCAGGCAGCAGCGCATCAATGATTTCAATTTCCAGGATGCGCTTCCCCGATGCCAATATCTCATCAATGTCGGTGATTTCCTTTGCAGCTACCTTCCTTCCGAGCTCGGTTCTCGGGATCCACGACCGTTCCTCTCTTTCGCCTCTCATCGAATCACTCTCAAACCTTCAAGTTTTTGACTTTCTCCCTGCAATCATTGAATTTCGAAGCCGCATCACCCTTAAGGTGCTTGCCCTCTATCCGGTCCATCGGAGGCAGGATTTCCTCTGAAAACGGCACGCTGATTCCCCCATCAATTGCGCCTTTGAGCGCTGCAAAAATAATCCCGCCCTTTGTTGCTTTCTGGAGGCCTATGTCGAGAATTGCATCCTTCACTCCCAATGCAAGCGCTTTCTTCGCGCAGATCATGCCCGTCAAATATGCCGAAGGCGAATTGCTCTTCCCGGGATAGCCCAGTTTTTGGAGGACCTTTGAAGTGGCGGAGGTGATCACCTTGTCACCCTTCAAATCGAATTGTGCAAACTCCACTATGACATAGCGGTTGGTTTTCCTGACGATGAGCCTTGTTTTCTCCGATATAAGGTGGGCAAGCCTCTTCGAATAGTCGGTCTTGCCTTCCCTTCTCCTCCTGAAATGAACCGCGAAAATCGCGCCGGTTGCTTTTGTCATAATGTTTCACTTAATAATAATAAACTCAGGTTTTGCTGGATTCGTTCTTCTGGATGAATTCAAGCAGCTGCTTCTTGCCCTTGAATGCGTTGCCCGAAACCATGCCATAAATTTTGCGGTAACTTGGGGAATCCAGCCGGAACTTGTTGTTTCTCAGCATTTTGCGCAGTGCGCGAACCTTCCTGATCCAAAGGTCCTTGCGGGTAGTCTGGGCATACATGGAGCCCTTCTTGCTTCCTTTTCCCCTTCCACGGCCTGCATGCTTGCGGCTTTGGGTTATCCTCGCCTTCCCTCGGGAAACGCCATCCTTCGGGATGACGATGACTGCCTTTTCCCTTATGAGTTTGCGCACATCGTCCCGGGTGAGCGCTTCGCTTGCTGCCTTTACATCCAATATTCGGATCCGGCTTTCGCCCGCATTCAGCAGATCGGCCGCAACCCTACGAACAGTTTGTATTGCCATAAAAATCCACTTCAATTTAAAACGTGCAATTTCAATTCGGACGCTTTCTTCCGTATCATTTCCTTGCTCCTTTTGGAAAGACCCGATTGCATCCTGATGACGAAATCCTTGAGGGAATCCTTGAATTTCTCCAATTCAGCGATGTTCCTTACGTAGAACTCCTTCTTCCCCTGCGGGTGACGGTTCCTCGTTGCAGCGGCGCCCTGGTAGCCGATGTTCGGGGTTGCGCCAGCCCATTTGACCTTCCGCGCCTGCTTCGAATCAATCCCGCGGCCATGCCTCCATGTATCGGCGAGTCTCTTCATCGTTGAGAGGTTCGGGCGCACGAATTTGGGATGCTTTGTTGCCATTTCATAACACCATTTTCAATCGCGATATCATTCTTTTATGAGGTAGATGCCATCCTGAAAAACCCTGCGGTCCTTCCCCACAATGCGCACTGCCTGCACAATATTTGCGGCTGTTTGGCCGACTTCCTCCTTGTTGGAGCCCTTTACGTTTATCTCCTGTCCGGAAACCTGCACCTGCGTATTGCCGACAATCACTGCCTCGCGGGGAACCTTTTCCCCCAGGAAATTTTTAATCTGGATGGCTTTTCCCTTGACTTCAATGCTCACTGGGAAGTGCGCGTAAATGACGGAAAGCTTCTTCTGGTAAACAACAGAGCCGCCGCCGAACATGTTCGTAAGGTGCTTCCGGATGCTGTTGATCATCGCATGCGTCTTCCGGCGCTGCTTCTTGATGGAGACCATCGCAACTGAGCCATCCTTGATCTCGACCCTGATTTTCTTCGAATCGAAATGGATTTTGTGCTCCTCGGAGCCCGCTTTCACTATGAGGTATCCGCCTTCTATCCGGACAGAGCAGTTTTGCGGTATTGCGACTTCCATTTTATCACTAATAAACATAGGCGATGAGCCTTCCCCCTATCTTCTTTTCCTTTGCGCTTTTATGCGTCATCAGCCCTTGCGATGTTGAGACTATGAGCAATCCCAGCCCCCTTGCTGGCAAGTACCTTCCCTCCCAGACTTCCCAATTGGAGCCCTTGACGGAAAACCTCGGCTTGATTGTCTTGCAATTGTTGATCCTCCCGGAAAGCTTGACATTTATCTTGCCGCCAATGCCGTCCTCGATGGTTTCAAAGGATTCCACATAGCCTTCCTCCTTGAAAATTTCCAGTATGCGCACGAGTATCTTCGAGGGCTTCTTCAGCAGCGCCGAAGACCTGCCCTTCGTTTCGGAAACGTAAATCGTGTTCAATGAATCCGCTAAAGTATCAACCATCAATTTCACCCAAACTTCCTGAATCCCAGCTTTTCCGCATTTTCACGGAAGCATTTGCGGCAAATGTAAAGCCCGTATTTCTGTATGAGCCCCCGGACATTGCCGCATATCCTGCACTTCCTTGTGCCGCGGTGCTTGAATTTAAGGTCAATGTTTTGCTTTGCCATCCAATCATTCCTCTGAAGGTAATTCTACCTTGACGTTGAATTTTTCCTCCATGAATTTTTTTGCCTCGGAAGTTGTCACGCGCTGCTTCTTCGGAAGCCGCTTCTTCTGGATCCTGCGCGTCGAAACCCTCTTGCCCGCCTTAGTCAGGGAAATGCTCACATCGAAGCCCATCATCCCGATCTTGGGGTCGTATTTCATTCCGGGGAAATCGATATACTCCTTTATGCCGAATGCGACGTTCCCGTATTTGCCGAACGAACTATCCTGGAGTATGTTGTCCTTCACGTCAAGCGCCTTCCTTAGCAGCTCCTCCGCATCCTTCCCGCGCATTGTGACCTTTGTGCCGATATTGTCGCCCTTCCTTATCTTGAATGTGGGATTGCGGTCCTTTGCCTGCGTGAGAATTGCCTTCCTTCCTGAAAGCCGTTCGAGGAGGACCTTCGCATTCTCCAGCCTTTCCCCGGGCGCGCCCACCCCCACATTTAGGGTGATCTTCTCCAACTTTACCTGCTGCATCTGGTTCATCAATAATCACTCAATCCAAACGGAACTCCTTGCTGACTGCGAAGAGGTAATCCTTCCTTGTTATGAGCTCCTCGCCAGCAACCTTCAATTTCGCATCCGACGGCTGGCCGCCGGGCTGCTCGACTATTTCCTCAAGCGTCCCGAGCTTGCCGGAGTGCTTCCCCCGGAAAATGTAGCAATTGGAGCCTTTCTCAAGCTTCTGGAACGATTCAACCTTGTAATCGGGGATGGTGATGCGGACTGTGTCGCCCACCCTGAACCGGTCCTCCTCCTTTTCGATGAGCAGATTTTTCCCGTCATGGAGGTTGAGTTGCACCTTGTTCCCGGAAACGAACGTCTTGCCCATGATCCTGCAGGATTTCAGCTTGGAATCCGCTTCGGGTATCTCAACAAGCCTAAGCTTGCCCTTGATCGTGAAGACCTGGAATGATTTCTTCATTTTGGGAATGGTAATGATGTCCATGAGCCCTACTCCGAATTTCGGCTCCCTCCGGGGATAGCCGTCAACGAGGACATCGCCTGCGGAAAGGATGCGCTTTGTCTCCTTGAGATTATCGGAAATCCTGATTACTTCCCGCAGCATGATAAGCAATGGCATGCTCTCCGAACCGGAATGGGGGCCTGCCTGCGGCTTTATCAGCCATAGCGCAGTCTTCGGGGTAATCGCAAGCATGGGGCTTTTTGCGAGCCTCTTCAGATGTCTGTTGTTTCCCTTGTTTGCCAATTATATCACCATAAAAACAATCATTTAACCGATATGGCAGCAGCCGGTTTTTGTTCCGGTTGCGCCTCTTTTTTAACAGGATTCTGGGGAACTGGTTTTTGCAAGGGCTGCTGTGCTGCTGGTTTTTGTGCCTGTTGGCCCTTCGCAGCATCAACTGGCTTTTTCTCCTTTTTTTTGTAGTTTTCCGGCCTTTCCTTCCTTTTGGGCACGTTCCATTCGAGGAGTATGCAATTAGAGGGCTCAATTGCTACCGGCTTCTCCTTCCCGCCCTGCTTCTTGACGATCACTCCCTCCACGTAAATTTTGCCGGTCTTGACGTTAACATCCGTAATTTTCCCTTCCTTTTTCCTGAATTCGCCGGTCAAAATCCGCACTTTGTCGCCCTTTTTTCCGAGCCTTGAGCGCTTCTTCAGCGTTTTCCTCAACTCCTTGTTCAAATGGATGGAAATATCCCGCTTTAACGTGTGGATGTCCGCATTGTACATCGCCTTACGCTTCTTCCTTGGCTGTTTGGTAGTTTTTTGGAAAAATTTCATTCATATCACTTATACGACTGCAGCTGCAATGGCGACAACTTTCGGGAACCTTTCTGAAATTTCCCTTGCAACCGCACCCTTGATTTCCGTGCCTTTCGGCAAATTCTGGTCGTCAATGAGGACGCATGCATTGTCCTCAAATTTAACGTGCTCCTTGCCCCTGCGGAATTCCTTCTTCTGCCTTACTATGAGTGCGCGTTCCTTCTTCTTGACCATGTCCGGCTTGCCCTTCTTCACCGCAACCATTATAATGTCCCCCACTCCGGCCGAAGGGTACCTGCGGAACCTTGCCTTTATCCCAATGACGTTTATGATCTCCACTACTTTCGCACCGCTGTTGTCGTCGCAAATAAGCTGCGTTGCCTTCGTGAGGCCTTTTGTTATCTTTGCAGGAACGCCCAACATAAATATCACGGATCAATCAATGATGACGAATGCCTTGGTTTTGCTCAGTTTCCGGCATTCCATGAACTTGATCTTGTCCCCCTCCTTTACGTCGTAACATACGGGGATGTGCACATGGAGTTTGCTCTTCCTTTTTTCGAAACGCTCGTATTTCTGGACCTTCCTTAAATACTGTATTTCCACAACTGCGGTTTTTGCCGCCTTGGTTGAAACAACAAGGCCCTCGAAAATCCTCCCTTTTACCCGGAGGTGGCCGTGCTTCGGGCAGCGCTCGTCCTGGCATTGCCTTGGTTCAGATGCAACAGTTTCCTCTTTCCTGGGCTTTTTTTCCGCCTTGGTTTTCAATTGTTTCTCTTCGGCCATTTGATCTACCCTAAATGCAATTCCTTGGAAAGCCTCTTGGTCCTATCCTCGGGCCTGCAGATGAGCAAACTCCCATCCACATTGAGGCCTTCGGGTTCGAAAAGGAAAACGTTGCCTTTCTTGGGGACAACAATCCTCCTGCCAGAAGCATCGAGCAAAAATGTGTTTTTGCTCTCGTCAATGATCGTCCCTTCCTTGCCCTGCAGAGATCTGCTGCTCGCTTTCGAAATCCGGACCTTTTTGCCTATCAACTCTCCGAGCAGGAAAGCATGTCCCCTGCTGAATTTTTTCCTCATAAACGTGACGGGAATGGATAGCGCTTGTTGATATCGGATTTGATGCAGCTTTGACCTGCCATAAGGCGGAAGTCAAACGACTATCAGACGCGTCACATAATATTGGAACTTTGCTTTATAAATGTTTCTGAAATACTGCTTCCGAAATGAAGCTGTAAAACAGCGATTATGCTCGAGTTTTTAATTATGCAATGCGTTAGGGAAAGGAGGTGCGTCGGATGCGGCTTAATAAGTTCGTTGTAGCTTTGCTCGTGATTTTCATCGTAATTGGATTCTATTTCGTAACGTATGCATCCGCTCCGGGCGAGCATGACGCGTTCGCGCAATGCCTTTCCTCGAAGGATGCGACGATGTATGGGGCCTATTGGTGCAGCCATTGCAAAAATACGAAACTGGAATTCGGGAAATCGTGGAAATACATCAATTACGTCGAGTGTGATGCAGCAGGCCCAAATGGGAACCCCGACCTTTGCAGATTGAAGGGAGTGACCGGTTACCCAACGTGGGAAATCGCAGGTATGATGCAGCAGGGTGGCGAAATGTCGCTCGACAATCTGGCTGCAATAAGCGGATGCCCACTGATTTGAAGAGGAGTTAGGCCAGGTATTTTTTGCTTAATCTATACCTTGCGAGATGGTCAATTATTTCAAGCATCTGTGGATGATGGACTTCCAGGAAATGCTCCACCTCCGCTTTTGTCATGACCCTTCCCTTTACATACCTCTGGGAAAACTCGGTTTTACCATCATCTCCGCTTATTAGTTTTTTGAAAAAATGAGGGAACCTTCTCCAGACATATTTTTTTAATTTTCCAAAAGGCTGAATTTCGATATTCAATTCATTGGGGTTTGACCAGTTATGGAGGGCGACAGCAGGATGGGGCTTTAGTAGGGAATTCTTGCCCATCCAATAATATACAGACATGGCTTTGTTTTTCCGGTCAGGATTGGAGTGGAAATTTATAACGGGGACTTTGAAACCGCTATCATATATTTTTTTTAGCACTTGATCATCCGTCGGAATAGCGCGGATCCGCTTCGCTAATTGGTGAGGATCGAGTTTTTCTTTCCTTGCTTGGTAATACAGCCAAGTCGGGGTCCATTTAGGGGGGATAACAACAGTGACCGCACCCCGCTTCTGCCATTCATCGTGCTGGCTTTGCGCTATTTTCAGTGTGCCTTCATTGAGGTGGCGGCCCACGAGGATTATCACCCTACGGTCGATTTTCGGCACCCTGCGCAGCTGCGCAACCATATCCTCAATATTCTCAGGTCTGAGGAGCATGTTTTCAATATCAAAAATGAACTTAAAAAGCATGGCGTTGTAGGCAAATGACTTTTAACCTAATTGAATAAAAGTATTGCAAGGTGCCGATTATGCCAGTTGTTGAATTTACAAGGAAGTTAATCGAAGAGGTTAAGGAGAGGTTCGTATCTGGGAATTACGACCCTCAAAAAAGATCCCTGACCGCAGTCATCGAGGGGAAAGATGTGCCCCCCATGGTTTGGAAAAGCCACGGGGCACTTCAAGCTGCCGGATATAGTATGCAGACACCCCTTGTCGAATATGGAGCGGGAAAGGCGTTTCACGTAGTCTTGACATTGAATAACCAATTCAAGCCCAAAAAGAAACAACCAGACGAAAGAATAAAAAAATTGTCGGAGGCTGGAGCTTTACTATTCGTGCATAGCCGGAAAGGGACGCAGGAGCGCTGACGAAGAAATATCGAAATGCATTTGAAGTGAAAAAAATGTTCGATGTCGACTTGGAATTCGAAGCCGCGAGTTTGGTAAAAAGATTGAAGGCTAGAAAGGAAGGCAAATTGAGCAGGTCGGATCGCAGCGATACGATGGTTTTTGCGCAATTGGTTGCAAAGGGTGAAGAGCGGGAATTGAAAAAAGCCATTGAAAACCGGCTCATAATTCCCTCATCAAAACTAAGCAAGCGGATGAGATGGAAAATATTGCGTAACGGCCGGAGAATAAGCCGCACATATCTAATTCCCATGGATACTCCCTATGTTCATAGCTACGGGATTCCAGTTCATGATGTCCGCTCGCAAAATTATCTGATGATCAATAATGAGGATCTCGAGCAAGGTGCATGGAAGGGCAAGGGAACCGCTTTCATGACAGAAGACGTAACCTATGGGGTTGATGAAAAAACCGGCAAGAAGCTATTGTTGAGGGGAAATTTGCTTTTCAGGTCCGAGGAGCATTCGGATGAGCGGAAATTATGGGGAGGCGGGCAGGTGCCTACTTTGATGCATGCTATGGAATCCATACAGTTGATTAGGGATGAAATTGAGGTGGCGAAACGCGAGGGAGATCCCGCATTTGCCCTTGCAAAGAAATATGGTTGCGAAGAGCCCATTTTAATCCGCCCGTTCGGCATTTTCCGCCAGATGCAATTGCCAATAGCTATTGATTTTGATAGATTTGGAAATGATGACCCAGTGACGCCCTTGAACATTGGCAAAAAGACGAGGGAGCGGTTAATGAAAGTTGGAAGGGATAGGGCGGTGGAATTCATGGAATCCTTCAAAGCCAGACATTTTACCGCGTTCAAGGATAAGCAGCGGGTAATCAAAGTGGGATTAAAAGAAGGGGGACGGATTTTGGGAATCCCTAAGAATTTCATGAAGAATTTAGGGATGATGGGTTATACGAGCCCATGGAATGTGCGTTTATGGAAAGTAAAAAAATTTGCGCCAGTTTCAAGGGAAATTGCCCTCGGGCACCTAAACCGGTTTGCGGCATCGCAGGGGCTTATTATACACGTTCTTCACAATCGGTTATCCCTATCCGGCGGGTCAAGGAAAAGCGGCTCGGTTCTTACTCCGCAAAATATCGGAATTGACCTTGCGGATTACCGGGCAATTTACCACGATTTTGATACAATCCGGCCTGCCAACCATTATGACGCCCTGACGTTGCCACGCGAATTGGCTTTTGCAAGAAGCAGCATACGTGACTTTGCAAATATTTTGGGATTATCAAAACCGGATGTCCGGGAAGCAGCTAGTATAATGACTAAAATTGCCAAAGGCGCCAGAGAATAAACCGGTAAAAAACTATTTCCTATATTTCTTCCCGTATTTCTCCTTGTGCTCGGGCTTCGCGCGCTTCAGCTCGTCTTCAGGAAGCATGCTTGCCAGGTCCCAGCAGAGTTCGAGCGATTGCTCAATAGTGCGGTTCTCGTACTTTCCTTGCTGCACGAAACGCTGCTCGAATGCATCCGCAAACCTGAGGAATTTCCTGTCGCGTTCGGTGAGAGCTTCTTCTCCCACAACTGCAACGAGGTTTCGGAGATCCCTCCCTTCTGCGTAAGAAGCATATACTTGAGATGAAATACCCGCATGGTCTTCCCTTGTTTTTCCTTCCCCAATGCCCGAGTTCATCAACCTGCTTAAGGAAGGAAGAACGTCCACTGGAGGGAATATGTTTTTCCTGTAAAGGTCACGGGAAAGCACGAACTGCCCTTCCGTAATGTAGCCGGTAAGGTCGGGAATGGGGTGCGTAATGTCATCATCAGGCATGGAAAGGATCGGCAGCTGCGTAATCGAGCCCTTCTTCCCCTTTATCCTTCCTGCACGCTCATAAATGGATGCCAAATCGGTGTACATGTAGCCGGGGTAGCCCCTTCTTCCGGGCACTTCCTGCCTTGCAGCGGAAAGTTCCCTGAGAGTGTCGCAATACATTGTCATATCTGTAAGGATGACGAGCACTTGATAGTCTTTTTCGAATGCTAGGTATTCTGCCGTAGTAAGGGCTAGTCGGGGGGTAAGGATACGTTCAACTGAGGGATCGTTCGCCAAATTCAGGAACAAAATTGCTTTCTCAAGCGCGCCTGTTTTCTCGAAATCCTGTATGAAAAAGTTTGCTTCGGAATAAGTGATTCCCATTGCTGCGAATATAACCGTAAAGTCCTCCTTTTCCCCCAAAACAGTTGCCTGACGAGCAATTTGAACTGCAAGATCGTTGTGCGGCAAGCCGGATGCTGAGAAAATGGGCAGCTTTTGCCCCCTTACAAGCGTGTTTGTGACATCAATGGTCGAGATGCCGGTCTGGATGAACTCCTTCGGTTCTGCACGTGCGAACGGGTTGATGGCATTCCCCGTAATGTCGACTTTCTCCTTTGAGATTATGGGTGCACCCTTATCAATGGGTTCTCCGGAACCGTTGAAAACGCGGCCGAACATCTCATCCGATACGGGAAAGCGCATAACATCGCCGGAAAAGCGGATGATGGTGGATTTGGTATCCAATCCTTGCGTTACCCCGAAAATCTGCACTGCCGCAAGCCCTTTCGATGTTTCCAGAACCTGCCCCTTCTTCCTTTCGCCATTTGGGAGCATGATGTCGACCATTTCACCGTAAGCGGCATTCTCGACCCCTTCAACAATTAGGATGGGGCCAAAGACTTCCTTGACAGATTGGTATTCGCGAGTCATATTGATTACCTTTTTTCCATATCGGATTTTTCCAATTACTTCTTGAATGTCGAATCGATGCTCTTGATGATTTCGGAGATGCTCCTAAGCGCTTCCCCCTCCTCCTGCCGCTTCATGAGCGCGATCTGCTGCTTCTCCTTCGCATTTGCGATCTTTTCATAAGGCATTTCCGCTGTAAGTGCAGCAAGCGCCTTGTCGTAGAAGTGAAGGATCACTTTGAGCATTCCATGCTGCTTCTTTAACGTAGTGTAAACATCGACCTCATCATAGGAGTTCTGCTGCAGGAAATCCTCCCTGAGCATTTTAGTTACCTCGAGTACCAGCCTTTCCTTGTCGGGCAGCGCATCGGAGCCGATGAGCTGCACTATTGCCTGGAGTTCTGCCTCCTTCTGCAATAAGGCCATTGCCTTGCTCCTTAATCCGAAGAAGTCCGAGGAGACGTTCTTGCCGTACCAGCTTTCGAGATTGTCCAAATAGAGAGAATAGGATTTCAGCCAATTAATGGCGGGGTAATGCCTCCTTCTTGAAAGGTTCGCATCCAGCGCCCAGAAAACTTTCGTGACCCTGAGGGTTGCCTGTGAAACCGGTTCTGAAAGGTCGCCTCCGGGAGGCGAAACCGCTCCAACCAATGAAACAGAGCCAGTGCGTTCCTTCGAACCTAGGGTGTGCACCCTTCCTGATCTTTCATAGAATTCTGCCAATCTCTTTGCAAGGTAGGCAGGATAGCCCTCCTCTCCGGGCATTTCCTCCATTCTTCCTGAAATTTCACGCATTGCCTCTGCCCATCTCGAGGTGCTGTCGGCCATCATGGCAACATCATAACCCATATCGCGATAATATTCCCCGAGCGTAATCCCGGTGTAAATAGATGCTTCACGCGCCGCAACTGGCATATTCGAAGTGTTTGCAACCAATACCGTGCGGTTCATGAGCGGTTTTTTTGTTTTAGGGTCAACTAGTTTTGGGAATTCGGTAAGCACGTCGGTCATTTCGTTCCCCCTTTCCCCGCAGCCAACGTAAATGATGATGTCCGCATCCGCATATTTCGCCAGGTCCTGCTGGTTGACGGTTTTCCCCGAACCGAACGGGCCGGGGATTGCTGCGGTGCCTCCTTTTGCTATGGGGAAGAAGGTGTCCATGATGCGCTTCCCCGTAATAAGCGGAACATCGAGCGGGATTTTCTCCTTGTAAGGGCGAGGGGTCCTCACGGGCCATTTTTGTGCCAATGTGACTTCGGTTTTCCCGATTTCGCCGATCGCATCCTCGACATTGTAAGTGCCGCTTGAAAGCGACTGGATTTTTCCGGAAATCCCATTAGGGACAATTATGCGGTGCTCGAAATCCATTTCCTGTACGGTCCCCAGTATATCGCCGGAAACAACATCATCACCTTTCTTTGCCTTCGCCTCGAATTTCCACTTCTTCTTCCTGTCAAGCGCAGGTACAGTGATCCCCCTAGCGATGAAATCGCCGGATTTTTCCCTTATTGCCTCTAGTGGGCGCTGGATCCCGTCGAATATGGATGTGAGCAATCCCGGGCCAAGTTCCAATGACAATGGCGCATATGTCCTCTTGACTGGCTCGCCTGGCCGCAGGCCGGAGGTTTCCTCGTAAACCTGAATGGAGGCGCGATCATACCTCAAGGCGATGATTTCTCCCATCAAATCGCTATCGCCCACCCGGACGATTTCATTGATTTGCGCCCCGGACATTCCAGTCGCTTGCACGACCGGCCCGGAGATTTTCGAAAGCACTGCTCCATTGGCCATAATCACTAACCTCGTTCTCGAAATCAGGTTTATCCGCTAAGCGTTTACAATTAGCGTAAGGGAAGATTTCGACGATATCAGAAGTGATGATTAAAGGGAAAAAAGGTTTTTAATGGTTGCTTTTAAAGCCCAAGGAATCGGATGGCTGTTAAGCATGGGCTTTTTCCCGTTTGCCTTTTCAAACATTATATAATAGTCATCCCCCTAATCAAAATATGATAGACGCGCATTGCCATATTTCACATGTGCAGTTCAACGCGGACAGGCACGAAGTGCTTTCGAGGGCAAAGAAGAAGCTGCAGGCGATTGTTGAGGTCGGCGGCAATCTCGAGCAGAACCAGGATGCGGTTTCGTTGAAGCACCAGAACAAGGGGTTCGTGCTTGCTGTTGCCGGGGTATCGCCGCATTTTGTGATGCAGACGCGGGTCATGGAGGAAGTGGAGTTCATCGAGCGCAATTCAGAGGATTTGGTTGCAATAGGGGAAATTGGGCTGGAATACCATTATTTCAAGGAAGAGGCAGAGCATGAGAGGCAAAAGCAGGTATTCCGGGAAATGCTCATGCTTGCGGAGAAGATGCAGCTTCCCGTTGTGATACATTGCAGGGAGGCTTGGGAGGATTTGCTGCTGATATTGGCGGATTTCCCCCAACAGAAGGTAATGCTGCATTTCTTCAACAAGCCCCCGTACCTGAAGGAAGCGCTCAGGAGGGGCTACTGGATAAGCATTGCCACGCTGAAAAGCAAGGATGTTGACAAGGCCATAAAGGAAACGCCGCTTAATTCGCTGCTCACGGAAACCGACTCGCCCTATTTATGGAGCGGGGGGAGGAATGAGCCTGCTAATGTCGCAAATGTATACGAACGGATAGCCAAAATCAAGGATACGACTGTTGATGAGGTCAACAATGCAATCATGGCGAATGCGAGCAAATTCTTCGAATTGCCGTTCTAGAGGGGGAGCGTCCAATCCGGACAAGGGGGAAACTTCCCCCGCCGCGGATATGGCGAATGCGAGCAAATTCTTCGAGATTCCGTTCTGATAGAGTGGGAATGCGCAATCTCCCCAATCGGCTCATCATTCGTTTTCTGGTCATTGATTGCATTTATAAATTTTATTTGCTTCAACATATTTCCTGATTTTATCGTTTTCAATTGTTAGGGGAGAATTGCAATGAGCAAGGAATCGGTAAGGCCGACAAGGATGGAGATGCTTAATACGAAGCAGAAGCTGCTGCTCGCCTCGAAGGGGCATTTCATATTGAAGCAGAAAAGGGATGCGCTTGTGCCGGAATTCTTCAGGCTTGTGAAGAAGGCAAGGAACCTCAGGAAGGAAGTGGATGCGGAGATGGCAAAGGCGTTCAAGGCGCTGGCAATTGCGAAAGCGTTCCACGGGGACCTGTTCGTTGAAACTGCCGCACTTGGATCGAAAAAAGTGCCTGAAATCAATGTGAAAACACGCAACATCATGGGAGTGAAAATCGCGGATATTGAGGGAATAGATGTTAAGAAGAGCCTTATGAATCGCGGCTATTCGATCAGGGGCTCATCCGCCAAATTCGATGCGGCCGTAGAGCATTTCGAGAACGCACTGAACATGATCATCCAGCTTGCGGAATTCGAGACTGCATTGCGGAGACTGCTCCGGGAAATCGAGAAAACCAATCGCAAAGTCAATGCACTTGAGTTCAACATCCAGCCGAATTTGAAGGAGACTATCAAGGAGATACAGGCGCACCTGAACAGGCTGGAGAGCGAGGCTTTCTACGCGCTCAAAGTCACGAAGAAGAAGCTCTCGAAGAAGGATTCGGGGGAAGAGGAGAACAACTAGTTTATTTTTCAGCATTTTCCTTGCCCAGCGAAAGCGTGGCAATGCCCGCAATTACGATCGGTATCCAGATCCTTACGATGTTCCAAAGAAGCAGAACGGCAGCGATCAAAGATGCTGGAATTGTGCCGGAAAGGATGAAGATGCCAACCAATTCGGTGATCCCCAGCCCCTGGGGTACGAAAAATGCCTTGGATGCGAAAAACAGGAGGACGAATACGAGGTAGGCGTTTAGGAAGTCAAGGGAAACGCCGAATGCGGAGAATGCAAACAGGAATGCAAGGAATTCGAAAACAAGCGATATGAAGAGCAACAGGATAGTGGATTTCGAGGGCGAATAGATGAATTTCCGGAGGGTTTTGGAGAATTCGGCGGTATCCTCCTTCCCTATGCGCTTAAGCGTGATGTTGGAAATCAGCCATGGGGAGTAGTTGCGTGTGAGGAAGAATACGCCTGCAAGCATGATTATCGGGATCCCCGCACCTAATAGCAGCGAACCCTTCAAATCGGAGTGCTGGTATATCAGAAGGCCGATCCCGATGGCGGAAAACACCAGCGCGAGGAGGATTTTGTGGAATTTTGATGCCAGGGAGGCAGCCATTCCGGCTGAAAATTTCCTCCCTGCCTTTTTGGAGTAATATCCCCTGAGGAAATCCGCCCCCAGGGAAAGCGGGGTGAGGCCGCCCAATTGCGAAGCAAAACCCAGTTTGATTGATTCGGAAGCCGGAAGGCTGAAATATCTTCCCCATGCAATGTTCCAGATTGTTATCGAGGCAATGTAAATTAAGGCGGAGAGTACAGCTATTCCGAGGTTCAGGTCCTTGATATGCCGATCCGCTTCAAAAATCGTAAGGAGGGCGTAAACCACTGCTATTAAGGCCGCAAGGAATAGGCCGTTCTGCCAATTGAGGTATTTCATGAAAACATCCTCAAAGGTAATTTACCGCTATATTAATAACCCTGTTTTCCCAAAAGCGTAGGTTTATGCGGAGGTCGCCTAGTGGCTATGGCGGCAAGCCTCTTTTTCTTTCACAAAAGAAAAAGACCTTTGGGAGAAAAAGAAAGGTATTTTGATCTGCGAATCAAGAAATTGAGGCACGCAAGCCTGCTATCTGGAACCGCTGAATTTCCGGTCATTCCGGGATGAAAGCTTTTGTTGAGTAATCGTCGCGCGGGTTCGAACCGACTTGCCCATTTCTTTTTAGAAAAAAGAAAGCGGCGGTGTCGCCGCTGGAAAGAAAAAAATTACTTTGATTCGCAAATCAAATTCCCTTTTCTTTTGCGGCGCCTTACGCTTTCCTTTTCTGGGAAAAGAAAAGCAAGGCACGGACATCCCGCCCTCCGCGCTTTCTTCCTTCATGCCTCCAAAATGCCTACGGGTAGTTTTAAATATCGGCTTAAGGTGTTATTATCATCCCTCGAAAGCCGGTGATAAAATGAGCCTTTTCCGCAAGTTTCTGATGGCAATATTCCTGATTTCCTTTTCTGCACTAGCAAATGCAACGGGAGATGCAACCTGCGGCGATTCCGATGGCGGGAAAAATTATTATACGTTCGGAATTGTTTCCGGCTATATTGGCGAAACGCCATTCTATTATACCGACACCTGCGCTTATGCGAATGCATCCAACCTAGTAGAATATTATTGCGACCCAGTTACCCAAATACCCTATACCGATGTAAAAACCTGCCTCAACGGGTGCGCAAACGGCGTTTGCATAACTTTAGGCGTCTCGCCTTCACCAACGCCTGCCCCAAATTCATGCATTGATTCAGATGGCATTAATCTGGATGCGAAGGGCACGGTAAGCGGGATTTTCCACGAGATGCCATATACCAGAATAGATACTTGCCTGGATGACACATATATATTGGAATATTATTGTGTAGGCATGGAAATGGCCCAAATGTCGCAACAATGCAGAAGCGATAGGCCAAAATGCGTTGACGGGAGCTGCATTCCAACGGCAACCCCGACTACGAGCCCATCGCCCACGCCGGTTGTTTCGCAATTCCCCTTCACCTGCACGGATTCTGATGGCGGTGAAAACTACTACCTGAAGGGATCCGTCAGCGGGCTATCGAATGGCATCGCATATTCCCATTCCGATACTTGCGATTCGAGCTCAAGGCTGATCGAATATGTGTGTGACGGGTATGATTTTGAACGTTTCTTTATCACTTGCCCGGTTTCAAAACCAATATGCTCTAATGGGGCTTGCACATCAAACGGAACAGCTCCCTCGCCCACCGCCATGGGATCGCCCGCTCCGGATTCATGCTATGATTCGGACGGCGGCTATTACCCCGATAGGAAAGGAACGGTGAGCGGCATGAGCAATTCCGTGCAATATTCCAAAACCGACAAATGCAACGAAAACGGGGACATAGTCGAATACACCTGCTTTGGGAGAAGCTACCGGGAAAACACTGCAAGATGCCCCGATGGTTTGCCGTTTTGCATTGATGGGAAATGCATGGAAACCCAAAATGCCACTCCTGCGCCATCAGTTCAAAATGGAGTTGGCAGCATACGTGCAGTCACAACCCCCGAGGGCGCATATTTCTACCTGGACGGGTATTTCAGCGGGCTGACTCCTGCTAGCGTAAACCTGATCAGGACCGGAACGCACACATACCTTTTTGCCAAGGAGGGTTATGGGGTTAAAACAGGATCCGTAACTGTAGTTTTGAACGAGGTTGCCCTTATCGAGGCGAATTTGACCATGATGCCAAATGCCACTGATCCGGCCAATTCATCTTATAATGGATCCTTATCCGTATCTGCGTCCGTTTTCCCATCGGTGCAACTCCTGCAGGACAGCTGCAAGGATTCCGATGGGGGCTTTGACATATACAAACAAGGCACAATTGCGGGCATGCATAACGGAAATGCATATGAAATGGCGGAATACTGCAGCAATGCGACATTGCTCACGGAATATTTCTGCATGGGCACCGAATATGAATATGCACCAATAAACTGCGGAGGGCAATGTGTAGACGGCTATTGCAATGTGACGCCTTTCAACAGGAGCATCCTGGAACCGGCAAGAAGGGCTTCGTCATTCGTATCGCCCACTCCGACGCCGAGCCCGACCCCTTACCCGACCCCACCGGTTTGCACGGATACGGATGGAGGGGTTAATTACTATACGAAAGGTACCGTATTATTGGGAAGGGACACGCCACTTACCGATTCCTGCAGATCTGATAAGATATTATTTGAATTCTCCTGCAACAATGTAATTTCCCAAGGGGAGGCATATACCTGCCCAGATGCATGCGAATACGGCGCGTGCGTTGACAAGCCGAAGGATATAATTTCGCAGATTATAAGCTTCTTCGCGAACCTGTTCGGCTGAAATAAATTCGAGGATAATTGAAGGGAATGGGAAAAGGG
>JBDRLB010000077.1:0-14796 GCA_043813365.1 Microcaldota archaeon
TTGATTTTTTCATCAAAAATGACTTGGAATGTCATTTAAGGTCACTTCTTTTGATTCCCGCCTCCTTCAATACCTCATCGAGCGTAACCGTCCTGCGCTTCCCTGCCTTGATTTCCGCATCTATTTTCATCATTTTTTTGACGGCAAGCTCATCAATGATTTCATCGTGCGTTTTTACCCCCCCATATTCCTTTCCAAGCATCAGCACCCCCGCACGGAACACTTCCGCTTTCGTTTTGAAATACCCCATGTCAATCAGCCCATCAACGATCCTTGCCAAAGCACCATCCATCCTCACGACCATCTCCACAACCATCACCCACGAATTGATACCAAATTAATACCAAAATGATATTAAAAAGGCATGTTTTCGTGGTTTTAGCCCTTCCGGAAACTAATAGGATTCGAATTCTAATTAAAGCCTTTTTCGGAGGGTGGGTTCGGGTGCCTACAGTCGACAAAATGCTGCCTTCAAATTTTTTTGCTCGGGTTTATTCCGGGTTTCGCATTAATCCCGATTATTTGTAAGGGATATGTGGAAAGGATATTTATCTGTTGAGCCGACGTTCACGGAGATTTGCCAATATGTGGTTCACGCTTTCCTCGACGTTCATCTCATGCGTATTTACCGTAATTTCGGGATTTTTTGGCCTTTCATAAGCATCCACGATATCAGCAAAGTTCTTAAGTTCCCCTTTGGACGCCTTCCCGTATAGCCCTTTGGGATCCCTTTTTCTGCATATTTCAACTGGGCAGTTCACGAATATTTCCACATGCCTAGGCACCATGCCCCGCACAACGATACGTCCCTCTTCATAAGGAGAAAAGTACGGTGCGATTGCAATGATCCCCCTCGCATTCAATCTCTTGCAAATTTTTCCTCCCCGGATGATGGACGAAATTCGGTCCTTTTTTTCAAATCCTAGCTCCCTACCGATTTTTGCCCGGATCTCATCGCCGTCCACAACCTGAACCCTTCTGCCCATTTCCTTGAGCTTTATTTCTAGTTCCCTTGCAAGGATTGTTTTTCCTGAGCCTGAAATGCCCGTCAGCCATAATGTAAACGGCATCCCTTTTTCGATCATAACATTATAGCTTCAACAACGTATTTAATATCAGGCGAACCCATCCCCCGTTTCATATATAAACCTCCCCTGCGATTCTATTTCATCTGAAAAAAGGTTTTCCCGATCAACCGCAAAATCGGATATGCCGAAAATGCCTCCATTATGGAAGCTTGTGGCGTTAGGTGGTAGGAATGAAAGAGGAACTTATGCAAGAGATGGAGCCGGAGCTCTCCGAGCCCAAAATGAAGGAGAAGAAGGGGAAGAAAATCACCTCCATTGAGGACATCCCCGGTGTTGGCGGCACAATCGCCTCGAAATTGAAGGATGCGGGCTACGATACGCTTATGACGCTCGCAGTTTCCATGCCAGTTGAGTTGGCGGAAGTTGCAGGAATCGGCGAGGGCACTGCGATAAAAGTAATTAATGCCGCACGCGAAGCGCTCGACATGGGCTTCGAAACCGGCGACAAAGTCCTTGAAAGAAGGAAAATAATCTCCAAAATCACAACTGGCTCTAAGGAGCTCGACAATTTGATAGGCGGCGGAATTGAAACGCAGGCAATAACTGAAGCATTCGGAAAATTCGGCTCCGGCAAATCGCAGCTCGCATTCCAGCTCTGCGTGAACACCCAGCTTCCGATTGAACAAGGTGGCCAAGGGGGAGGTGTTTTATTCATCGACTCGGAAAACACTTTCAGGCCGGAAAGGATTGCGCAGATTGCAGCTTCAAGAGGACTTGACCCGGATGCAATCCTGAAAAACATCCATATTGCACGCTCTCAAAACTCCGACCACCAGATGCTCCTCGCTGACAAAGCAGGGGACACAATCAAGGAGCACAACATCAAGCTGATAATCGTGGACTCCCTCACATCCGCCTTCAGGAGCGATTATGTCGGAAGGGGGCAGCTTGCGGATAGGCAGCAAAAGCTCAACAAGCACCTCCACACTCTTCAAAAACTGGCCGACATGTACAACGTTGCGGTTTACGTAACAAATCAGGTGATGGACAGGCCCGACATTTTATTCGGCGACCCCACGGCGCCTATCGGAGGCAACGTTCTGGCACACCAGAGCACTTACAGGCTGTATTTCCGGAGGAGCAAGGAGGACCGGAGGGTTGCGAAAATAGTGGACTCCCCCAACATGCCTGATGGGGAATGCGTTTTCAGAGTTACGGAAAAAGGACTAGAAGACGCCGAGTGAGATTTTTATTACTTTTTTTCTTTTCATGGTCGTGGAGGGGCAAAATAGGTGATGGAAATGGAATATGAGGAAAATGCCTCCGTGATGGAGGAAGAAACAAAGGAAGGCCGCCCCAAAACCGCTCCCAAAAGGAGGCCGATCAAGGGGCTGAAACTGAATTTCCCTTATTCGCAGGCGAACATCGACCTCGCGCTTTGGGAAAGCAGGATGAGCGAAAAAGGGAAACTGATGCCCTCGAGCATCTCCTTGCGCTTGCAGGATGCGGATCCAAGTGTGACTAGAAACGCAATCTATTTCAAGGCGGCTGATGCACTGAAAATCGCGAACATACTGCAGAATTTCGCTTACTCGGCGATGCAGGAGGATCAGGATAAGCGGTTTGAATTCTCAAAAATTCGGAAAGGCGCACCGGAGCCGATAAAGGCCATCTGACCTCGATTTACCATTTGTAGATTTTCCTTATCGCCTCCTCCAGCATTATCTCGAGCAGCATCGCCTCGTCATCGCTCAGATTTATTTGCATTGCATTTACCTGCCCATCCTTGCTCTGCGAGGATAGTTTGAATAAATACCCGAAATCCCCTTTAGTGACCACGAGCGCATTGTTTTTCGTGTCAGCCGAGGAAGCGTACTCCCCCTTATTCGGGTCATGGAACAGGTTTGCCATCTTGGAACGTCCCTTCAAGACCAATAATATTTTGCTAATATCCACATCAGCCAATTTGAAGCTCAGCTTGCTCCCCCAATCAAAAGCGCGCTCCTCCTTCTGCCTTGCAATTTCAAAGAAGATGCTCTCCTTCTCAACCGCAAAGTCGAACTGGCACGCGCTTCCCTGCATCGCCTTGTTCGGCTTGTAGAATTTCAGCTGGTTCCTGTATCTCTGCTGTTCCATAAAATCACCCTCGCTTTCCCACACCTATCTTCTTGCACATCCCATTTAATACGCATTCCGAACACAGCGGTTTTTGCGCTTTGCAGATTTTCCTTCCGAGCATAATGACCTGGACGTGCAAAGGAATTTTCAATTTGTCCGGAACCGCCTCCTCCATGAATTCATGCGCCTTCCCATAGCTCATTTTTTCCGGTATCAGCGGGATCCTTTTTATCACGCGGAAAATATGCGTATCTATAGGGAACGCCGGCTTCCCGAAAGCGAACGCGACAATTACCGCTGCGCTCTTCGGCCCGATCCCATCGAACTGCATCAAATAATTGCGTGCATCAGCGGGGGAATAATCGGAAAGGAAATCCAAATCCAATTTGCCTGTTTTTTCCTTTATTTGCCTCAAAACGGTCCTGATCCGTTTCGCCTTGATATTTGCGAGGCCACCTTCCTTGATCGCTTTTGCGATTTCACGTTCAGGCGAATTTAGCAATTCATCCCAATTTTTAAACCGCCTTTTCAATTTTCTGAACGCCTTCCCCGAATTCACATCATTGGTGTTCTGCGAAAGTATCACGTTCACCAACGCATCAATCGAAGGCAATTTCCAGGGCTTTTCCGAACCGTATTCCTTATCCAGCAACCTATTGATCCGGATTATTTTTGCCCGTAATATTTTCCCTTCCATTATCCCACCAAAATCGTCCGTCCCCCCCCGCCATCAACCCCGGTTCCCGCCCTTCAGCCAATCTGCTCCCTTACTTCCGCCATCAGCCTGTCAGCTGCGGAAATCGCATCCAGCCCGTGCAGGAAGTTTGCGCCTCCCACCATCTCGTGCCCACCGCCGCTCCCGTGGAACCGTTTTGCCGCAGCGTCTATCTCCTTCCCCACGTTGAATTTCCCAAGTTCCATTGCCCTTCCCTTCACAGCTGAAATTTTCCCTTCCTTTTGGTTGGCAACAACAGCAAAATCGCATCCTAAACCTATGAGAGCGGAGGCGCATTTCAGCTCAAAAGCAGAAACCTGCGTTGATGCTATCAGCAATTCCCCGATCCTCTCGTACTGCGCCCTCTTCACCGCCTCCATCACTGCAATTTTTTCCGCAGCGTCTTCCCTTACCTCCAGCAATTGGTAAATCTCCTGCAGATCCATGGTGCTTCCTTTCAGGCATTCGCCCAGCGCTTCTATGGCGGAATTATTTGCGCTTTTCAGGTCGGCCGTATCGGAAACAATTCCGAGGGCAATCAATATCGCATCCCCATCCTCGACTTTCCTCCCCATTGCGCCGAAAAGCCCGAAAACTATTTCGCTGCAGGAAGTTTTTTTCGGGTCGCAATAAATTTCTCCCTTCATTGGGTGATTATGCAAGTGGTGGTCGATGGCGATGATTTTCCCCTTGAACTTTCCGAATTCGTTGTGCAAGTTCCCAAGCAGTGCCGGAGTGCTCACATCCATGAAAATCAAATTATCATACTTTTCCAATTCCCCCTCCCCGAAAGCATCCAGGTTCAAATTGAGCCTTCCCCATACTTTCCGTGCCTGGGAGTTTACGGAGTCAATTCTGCGGACCTCCGCGCCTTTTACCAGATGCTGCAATGCGAATGCGCTCGCTACCGCATCCACGTCGCCTATTGAATGGAACGTAATTGCCGTATTTCCTTTCAGGGATTTCAACTCCTTTACCAAATCATTAAAAGTCAGCGATCCCATAATTATCGAACGTCTTCCCCGAATATAAAACGGACGGATCAACATGGAAATTCTGATATCCCTGAACGCGCTTGAAAGCGCCCTATATGCAGCCAAGAGCACGCACCCGCACGAATTCGTTGGCCTTTTCCGGGAGAAAAACGGAATTCTTTGCGAGCTCCTTGTTGCGCCATTGACCATTTCAGATGAGAGTTCTGCCACTTTCCCGGTTTATGCGATTCCCACGGATCCCACAATAGTCGCTACCTACCATTCCCATCCGAGCATGGGCACGCCCCGTCCCTCGAGGGCGGACCTTAACCTCTTTTCAAGGCATTACCGCATCCATTTCATTTCCTCCTATCCTCACACTACCCAAACCACCCGTGCGTTCTCCAACCTGGGGGAGCCGCTCAGTTTTACCATTGTTGACTGATAATCAACAAAAAACCCTTTTAATGGAGAGGTTTTTATACCTCCATAAATTATCCCTAAGTGGGTAGCGTTATCCCTTTCATGGTTGCATTATTATGAACGTAAAAGGATTGCTTTTTTTCATCCTCTTGCTTTCCCTTTCTATTGAAATTGCCGCGGTTCCGACGCAGATCGCTTCCGGCCAAAGTGTCCTTACAATACCGCGGCATAAAATATTCCAATCCCAGACGAACCCGAACGAAATTTGGGCGATTTTCCAAGGCCCCGGAACTGGAAATAGCAACAACTTCATCAAAACAACCAATGGCGGTACAACCTGGAGCACTCCCCTTACAATTAGGTATTACCTCGATTATCATGCCTCCCTTGATGGCGATTCGGCCGGCAACCTATACGTTGCTGATCCCGACTCGGGCGCCGCTTATTTCCGCAAAATTAATTACCCGGGGGCCAGCACATCCGATTTCGGGCCTGAAATGCACCTCACTTCCGCCTACATCCCTTCGGGGGTGGGCACCCGCAACAACGTGATTGCGCAAAGCACAAGTAGCATTTTCGTCATTGCACGGACATCCGTAAATACTGTCGGCAATGTGCGTTATTTCCATTCCACTGATGGTGGCGTTACCTTTCCGCAGCAAGGATGGGTTTCCGATACCGGATATGACAATGTGAGGATCGGCTCAATTCTCGTGAACGGCCAGCCTGCTGTAGTGATGTGGTACAGCGACGATTCTTCACCAACCGGCTGGGGGTACCGCTATTTCATCTGGAACGGCAATTCATTCGTCGCAAACCCCGACTCAACGATCATCTGGGGTTCAAAAATCTACAGGAGGGAATACGGGATGAATTTCGTTGACGGCGACATGCATGTAATATATGTGGATAATTCCGGCCATCTGCTCCATTCATGGAAGCCCTACAATGGGGGAACCGGCTCTTGGAACCAGATTACAGTTGAAACGCTTCCCTACAATCCCGCCGCCTGGCATCCCTCCCTTACAAGGCACGGCAACGACCTTTACCTGTTTTACATTAGGCAGGTTACGAGCACTTCCGGAAACAACGCCGTGATGTACCGCAAGTGGAACAAGGCTACCAGTTCATGGAGCGCTGCAACCATGCTCTCAACCACAACCGGAGTCGCCAACGGATTCCCGCACGGGCCCGCAGCTGTCAATCCATCATCAACATTCGTACCGGTTATTTGGGATGCGGCTGGAGCTATTATGTTCGAAAAAGTCTCAACTACCGCCCAGCCATCAGCTTCCCCCTTGCCCAGCCCTTCAGCAAGCCCTTCCCCATCACCCAGCCCCTCCCCATCAATTGCCCCCTCGCCTTCACCTAGCGCGTCCCCATCGCCCCAACCCCCTGCAGGAAATATTTTTGGGAATATCAACTATATAGGAAACATCCGCGGCCTCGGCGCAGCCAAGAGATGCACCTTGTTCACATCTTCCTTGCCATTATATGCAACAGCAATCAATGCGCATTTTGCCGGCAGCTCCGGAACCTCCTGCGCATTAGGCATTTACCAGGCAGCGAGCAATAGCCTCTCAACCCTTCTCTATTCCAGCAGCAGCTTTTCCGTGACTAGCTCAACTGCTTCCTGGCATACCCAATCCCTCCCCAATCTTTACCTTGCTGCAGGCCAGTACGGCTTATGTGTAGTTTGCAACGGCGACTGGGGATATACTGCCCTCGATGCCCCTGCAGGAGTCATGCGCGGCAATTCCGTCCTGAGTTTCGAGAACCCTTTCACTTCAGCAGGCCAATGGACTGGCACTTACAATGCGACTATTTTCGCCAATGTGACAACAAGCGTTCCCTCTCCATCCCCCTCTCCAAGCCCTTCACCATCGCCAAGCCCGTCCCCTTCGCCGACGAACACTCCGCCCTCAGTTACAATCACCTCCCCAACTTCAGGCGCGATAGTATCCGGAACAACCGCGATCGCTGCAAGTGCATCGGATTCTGATGGTGCCATTGCAGGCGTGCAGTTTGCGATTGATGGCACAAATTATGGAGCCGAGGATACCTCCCTTCCCTACTCCATTTCCTGGAACACCCTTGCCTACTTAAATGGAGGCCATACCCTTACAGCAACTGCAAGGGATAATTCTGGTGCAAACACCACATCCCTCCCCATTCCGGTGACCGTTTCAAACAACCAGCCCCCAACAATAAGCATTACCTCCCCTCCGAATGGTGCAACCGTAACAGGCACCATCACAATATCCGCATCCGCATCGGACTCCGACGGCACAATAGCGGGCGTGCAGTTCCAAATTAATACGGTGCCATTTGGTCCAGAAGATACAAGCCCGCCTTATTCCATCCCGTGGGGTACGACGTTGGAGGCAAACGGAAACAGGGCAATTAATGCGATAGCGAGGGACAATGCGGGAGCTACTGCTGCAAGTTCTTTTGTGGGCGTAATTATAAGCAACGACCTGACCCCTCCCGCAGGCATAAATTCCCTCTCAATCCCCTCGTTCACTTACAACGCCATTACCCTCCAATGGAACGCTCCCGGAGATGACGGCTCAACGGGCACTGCAGCTTCGTATGATATCCGCTACTCTTCCTCAGCAATCACGGATGCAAACTGGGCAAGCGCGACCCAAGTCGTAGGCGAACCCGCACCAGCTGCTGCGGGCACATCCCAGACCTTCTCAGTATCAGGGCTAAATTCCTTAACAACATATTATTTCGCAATTAAAACATCCGACGAAGCTCCCAACTGGTCGCCCCTCTCAAATGTCGTTTCCCAAACAACAACCGCCCCGCCGGATACGACCCCCCCGACAATCACGAGCCATGCGCCTACTGGGACAATACCCGCAGGCACGACTCAAACCGGGCTTAATGCCATTACGAACGAAGCCGCAATCTGCAGGTACAGCCAAACTCCTTCTTCGGCATTCTCCAGCATGACCTTGTTTACTACCAACGGCGGCCTCGCCCACTCATCGCTTATAACGGGTTTGCAAAACGGCCAACCATACTATTACTATGTGAAATGCAACGACACGGCGGGCAATTTGAACAATACCGATTACCGCATATTTTTCTCTGTAGCAGTTGATTCCACTCCTGCTACTTTAAGCAACGGCGCACCAGCCGGCACCCTCCCATATGGGACAACAACCGCAACCCTCAGCCTAAACACCAACGAAGCCGCAACATGCAGATACGGCACAACCCCCAATGTCGCATATTCCTCGATGACCAACATATTCACAACAACCGGAAGCACTTCCCATTCGTACTCCTTGGCGGGTTTGCAAAACGGTCAAAACTACTATTATTACGTTAGATGCAACGACACCGCCGGAAACACGAATCCCATCGATTACCCGGTCACTTTCTCTATTGCCGGCGATACAACCCCTCCGGCACTTAGCAACGGCGCTCCAACAGGCGAGCTTCCCCAAGGCACAACCAACACGACCCTAACCCTGAACACCAACGAGGTTGCAACCTGCCGCTTCAGCACCACTCCCAACGTCGCATATGCCTCCCAGACAGGCATCTTCACAACAACGGGCGGAACAACCCACTCAAGGAACCTTTATACGCTCCAGGACGGCCGCACTTATCCGTATTACGTCAGATGCAACGATACGGCCGGCAATTTCAATGGCGCCGATTACTCCATCATTTTCAGCATTTCAGCAGACACGATTCCTCCTCTTTTAAGCAACGGCGCACCAGCCGGCACCCTCCCATATGGGACAACAACCGCAACCCTCAGCCTAAACACCAACGAAGCCGCAACATGCAGATACGGCACAACCCCCAATGTCGCATATTCCTCGATGACCAACACATTCACAACAACCGGAAGCACTTCCCATAACCAAACCTTAACAGGCTTGCAGAATGACCAGACATACAATTACTACATTAAATGCATCGACGCTTCCGGCAATCCGAACACTGCTGATTACACGGCCTCCTTCAGCATCGCAACCGATGCGATTCCCCCAGCTGCAATTGCGGATTTGATTGCTTCCTCCTCAACCGATGTACAAGTTTCCTTGCAATGGACCGCTACCGGAGACGATGCTTCCGTAGGGACAGCAACCTCATATGACATCCGATACTCTATCTCAACAATCACGGATGCAAACTGGGCAAGCGCGGTGCAGATTCCTGGAGAGCCCGTGCCGCGATCAGCCGGCAATTTGGAGACGTACACAGTAACTGGCCTGTCTTCCTCAACAACATATTATTTTGCCATCAAGGTCGCAGATGAGCGCAACAATTGGTCGCCGCTCTCAAACATCGCCTCGCGCACGACAAGCCCGGCACCTGACACAACCCCGCCGATCCTAATCGGTGCAAGGCCCGCGCCAAACACGATTTACCCTGCCGGAACCACTTCAGTCATATTCGGATTCGATACGAACGAGCCAGCTAGCTGCAGGTATTCCACTTCCCCCGGCACGCCATTCGCCTCAATGGCCAATCCCTTCACCGCAACCGGGAACAGCCATTCCGCAACTGCGATCGCCCTCCAGAACGGCCAGGCATATTCCTACTATTCCAGATGCAATGACACTTCCGGAAACCTCAACAATTCCGATTACCTCATCACGTTCAGCATCGCACAGCCCCTGCAGGACCTCTCACCAGCCGTATTCCTGAATTCGCCCTCCTCCGGAACAACTGCATACCGGGAGAGCATGCCCTTCAATTGCTCCGCAACCGATGATGCAATGCTAACCCGCCTGGAGCTTTTCGGGGACTTCTTCGGCGAATGGAGCATGATTGCAAATTATTCCGTTTCGGGCACCGGGGCCGCCCGCACCTTCAATATCGACCTCTCATCCGTCCCTGCAGGGAATTACAAATGGAACTGCCGTGCAACTGATAACGCTACCAATGCCGGCTGGTCCGCATTGAACTATTCCATCTCCCTGATAAACCGCGTCTATAATTTCACGCTTGCCCCGGCACAGGACATTTTCTCGGCCAGGAACGATCCCGACACCATTACCCAACGCACGTTCACTTTGCAGAACACGGGCAACCAATACCTCTCAAATTTCGCATGCATTGCGGATAAAACGTGGGTCAACATCATCGGATGCCCAGTTGGCCTCCAACCCGGAAATTCCACACTGGTAACGTCCCAATACAATACCTACGGGCTTCCTGAAGGATTGCATGCGGTCCTGCTTAATTTCTCCCAGCCGAATTCCAACTTCCATATGGCAATTGTTACGGTCAACGTCACCTCCGTGCCCGTCAACCTTATACCGGCAATTTCAAATGTTACAAACATTACGGGTTATAATTCGGAAATAATCAGTTGGAACACCGACATCAATAGCAATTCAACAATCTATTTTGGCACCAATGACACGAACCTTGACCGGAACTCCTCACTGAATGACAATGTGCTTTTGCACTCAATAACCCTTCAAGGGCTCTCGCCCCAGACGCATTATTATTACCGTGTGGGCAGCTGTTCCATTGGAGGCTGCTCAAAATCCGCACAATATGATTTCATTACGAATCCCCTTCCAGCCGGTTGCGCCTATTCCAATCCTTCCTGCCCTTCAGGTTATTCCTGCCAGAGCAATACCTGCGTTTATAGCGGCGGTGGTGGAGGCGGCGGTTACAGCCCCCCAAGCGCCCCGAGGATTACCGGCACCGCAACTCCTGCGCCTTCGGCAAAACCCGCTGGAAACGCAACACCGACCGTTTCGGGCTCCTCATCGCAATTCGTTGATCTGAAGCAAGAACTCGAATACGGCATTCAAGATCTGCCCGAACAGGACCAGTTAGACATACAGGATCTCATTAAGGAGGCTGAACGCCTGAAACGAGAGGGCAATGATTCGCAGGCGCTCCTAGTACTGCAAAAGGCCAGGGCACGGCTGAACGATGCAGTGCAGAAAACAAAGGAAACCAAGGCGGGATTCGGCTGGCAGATCAGCGTTCTAGTTATTATTCTTATTGCAGCAGGAGCGATTTTCTACGTGAACAAGAAGCACAAGGACATGAAAAAAATGGAGCTGCTGCCTGAAATCAAGGTTCCTCCCGTGAAGCCCAGGGACGCTTTGTAGGAATATTTACATGCGGTAAATCTGCAGGTGCGGAACGCCGCCGATTTTCCTTACCATCCTTTTATCGATTTCAATGTTTTTTGATGCTGCAGCGATTGCCTTCTTCCCCACCAGATTGATATTCCCCGCCCCCTCGACCATTTTGCCGACCTCGGCAACCGTGACACTTTCCCCCTCGTAAAAGGAGCGGTATTTCTGCAAATCAAGCACCAGCTCCCCCTCCTCGAAAACCTTCCCCAATAGCTCCTTGTCGCAAATCGCGACCACCCTCCTCTCAACCATCCTTCCCCCTTCCATAATTAATTTCCTGTTGATTTTACCCTTCATAAAAATCATGCTCCATCCATTCCTTCCCCCTCCTTCAAAATTTTCCCGTCCATTCCCAAAATTTCAAAGCAGGCTTTCGTACAGCTTTACTAGCTTCTCAATTGAAATATTGATGTCCCGCTTCTTTATCTCCTCCTTCGCACGCTCGCTCATCTCCTCCTGCAGGCTTTTGCTACCCGCAATCTCCTCAAGTTTTATTTTCATCAATTCCGGGGTTTTGCATGCGAATCCGCCCTTCCCAACAACCTCCTCAAGAATATCTAAGTCAGAAATCAGCACGGGCGCTCCGCACGCCATCGCCTCCTGCGCAACCAACCCTTCCGTCTCCACCAACGACGGCATCATCAGTGCGCTGCAAGCCGCATACGAATCCAGCAAATCCTGCCTTGGCAGCCTCGGGAAGAATTGCACGTTCTTCGGCGCCATGGATTTCAGCTGCGCCTCCATTGTCCCGTTCCCCGAAATTATGAACTGCATCTCCTTCATCTGCTTTGCGATTTCAATGATCCATTCCGGCTGCTTGCTCGCATCCAGCCTCCCTATGAAAAGCGCAAACGGCTTATCCATAGTGTATTTTTTACGGAACCTCTCCCCATTTGCACCCCTGTAATTATCCAAATTTATCCCGTTCGCAATGACTTCGACTTTCTTTTTCAGCCCCCTTTTTTGGAACATGCTTTTTCCGGCCTCCGTCTGCGTAATCACTCTGTCAAACCTGTTCAGCAGCCAGATTTCATACTTCCAAATCCCCTCCTCCAGCGTCTTGGGGGGGCTGGAGCCGAACATCGCCTCCAAAGTATGCAGCGGGATGAAATGCGCCGTAATCACTTTCGGGACTTTGAAACCTGTTGCAAATAATCCCATCGTATACTGCGAATGCGCATGCACCACGTCGCATTTTATGGGTTTGGTGGGCGGGATTATCACATCGTATTGCGGCAGCATCGGGTCCTTCAAAAAAGGAAGGGAGACGGTTTTGAAATCATATTTCTTCGTTACCCTTCCGGTATATAGTGTGACATCCGTTTTCCTGCTAAGCATCGGCAGCGTCTCCTGCAAATAAGTGGCAACCCCGTTATTCTGCTCAAATGTGTCCGAAATCCACGCGATCTGCATGAACGGCTTACTCAAAGCAAATTAATAAGTTTACCTTCCACTCGTCCTTCCGAGGATTTTATTGTAATGTTGCAGCAAAAATGAACGATATCCGGTTTCGATCTCCTTGCGCTGCACCAATAGGGATGCAACTTTTTGCGATTTTTCGGCAACTATCATTCTCTCAACCCTTCCAATTTCTTTCGTATCTTCCCACTGTGCGGGTTTAAGCCGTTTGTTGAGTTGTTCCGCAACCACTTGGTGCAATTCTTGCCTTGCCCTGCTGTAATTGACTGCCTTTGCGATCAATTCCACCGGAGGCCTGAACTCGTGCCTTTGGCCGTCATGTGCTACTGCGATTTTATTCCCGGGAATATTGTGAAAATCCATCAGGTTTCCGGGAATATTATCCTCGCCGATTCTATCCACTGTACCCTTCTTCGCCATTGTCTCGAGTTCTGCTGTTTTGTCGATTAATCTTTCGATATATTTTATATGCTCCCGAAATTGCTTGACAGTGAACGGTTCTATTTTCATAGAAATCAACAAAATGGGCGGCGGGCCGTAGTCTCCCTTCTGTTTCCGACGGCATTGGTCTGAGCGAGCTAAACTCTTGCGTCGAGCGCATTTCTGCGCCTGCAAAAAGGGCCGTTTCACTCCTGCTTGCAAAAATGCTCTTATTCATCATTGCTTTTGCAAGCTGATATCGTTTCTGTTCCCCTCCTTTGCCTTAGGCAAGGCGTATTGCAGCCTATGCAAGACATATTCTATCCCGACGGGGAGAACTTCCTCCTTTGCTTTTCAGCTAGGTTAGCCATCCACCCGCCACCCTCCAGAATTGTGCATTCCCCGGTATTTATTACTTCCTTTGGGGGCAATTCGCATGTTGCTGGGCGATGGAGCGGCAAATGTCACTAATATGCGCCTTTTATTCCGATTTTTCGGGGGGGATTTATTAACCCCGAAATAGAAGTATTTTGTACCCAATTCCGCATGGTGATTTCGATGAAACCCCTCCCCTGGCTGCTGCTTTTCGCTCTTCTTGCCCTGCCTTTTTCCAATGCGCTAACGCCTGTGACCGCCTGTGGGACGCTTTCCAAAGCCAGCGAAACCTATATTCTTCAAAATGATGTCTCCGCAGCAAAAACCTGCTTCAAAATAACCGCTAGCGGGATTACATTGGATCTGGGGGGCAAAACCGTCACATTTGATAATGCTGTACCTGTAAACCAGCCCAACGCCGGCTTTGAATCAGGAACGGTAAATTGGGATTTCTCAAATGCACCGAACGCGCAAGTTGTCACTACCGGTCAATTCCCTGCTGCAAAAGGCAGCTGGGCACCTGCAGAAATTCAAACCCATGCATTGAAATTCACCGCACCCTCAACGGCACAATATGTTTATTCGGACTGGATACGGTTAGAAGACAATGACAACTACATGCTATCCGCCCTGATTGTCAGGCCTGTTAATTACAAAGGCATAATTGTCGCATCCCTTGAGGATCAGAACGGCAATTCCTGCAATGCAGCGGACAATAGCTGGCCGGACCTCACCCACTGGTCCGCTGATAACTGCTTACTCACTTCGAGGACATCGCAATATGTGCGCGTAAAACTAGGAGTCAGTGGAGGCGTCGGCAGCAATGATGTGTATTTCGATGCGATACAGGTTGTTCGTGGAAGCACACCCAATAGGATTATTGAACACATGTACTCTGACTCAAATACGTATGGAGTTTACATTGCCGGCGGGCTTCAAAACGTCCGGGTTACTAACGGCAATATAGTTCAGGGGCAGTCAAAATCGGTTTACGCTGCAGGGATTCAGAGCCAATATAGTAACCAACGGACTGAAATCGACCATATTAATATGGTCATGTCCGGTTCGGATAATTGGGGCTTTTTCTTGGTGCAGAGCGTATCCTATGCGAAAATCCACCACAACACGATTACGATTAACGGAAAAAGGACACATTACGGCCACGAGGCAGTAGGAGGTGCGATATTGCT
>JBDRLB010000078.1:0-2952 GCA_043813365.1 Microcaldota archaeon
TACGCCCGGTTTCACCAACCATTTGAAATTGAACGCCAAGGTCGGGTCCCAAATTAATGTCAGGGGGCCGATGGGAGTATTCACCGTAAAGCCGGATGCGAAACGGCTCGCTTACTTTTGCACGGGAACCGGGATTGCGCCACTGATAAGCCACATCCGCACCTTGCTGAAGGCGGGATCAACAATTCCCATAACGCTTTTCTTTGGCTTCAAGAACCCGGATGTTTACATTTTCAGGGAGGAACTGGAAAGAATGGCAAAGGAGCACCCCAATTTCAAGCTGGAGGCGACCATAACCGATGAGGGGAGGGATGATTGGCAGGGAAGGAAGGGAATCTTCAACGATTTCCTGCCGGAATATGATTTGGAGGGGAAGGAGGAAACGGACGTTTACATCTGCGGGAACAAGAACATGGTGGAAGCCGTCAAGGGCATGCTGCCGCAGCTGGGATTCAAGGCGGAGAACATACACATAGAGCCGTGGTGAATAATTGGTGAAAAATGGATTTTTTTTAATAATTTTGCTCCTTGCAGTATTTGCAATTGGTTGCATCTCATCAGACGGGAAGACGCAAACTTTCAAAAGCGACAATGGGGGATCGCTTACGATTTCACCAATGAGCGGCGAGGAGGTTAGCGGCAAGGTTATGCTTGCTTACGAGATGAAAATATCGCCGCCGGCTACGGTAAATTTCATGCTGAGCGGAGGAAACATAAGCCCGCCCCTCAACATGATTGTGGATGCGAAGGAAGCCAAAGTGACCAAGGAATTGGATACGCGCAAATATCAAAATGGAATTTACCGGCTGGGGGTAAGTGTTGCCAATGATGCCGGCGAAACGGAGAACATACGCAATATTCAATTATACATCAGGAATTAGGGTGAGCGATATGAAAGGAAAAAAAACAAAGAAGAAGGAAACCAAGGAGAAGATGAAGGGCTGCGGCCATTGCTCTTGCTGCTGAAAATACGAGAATAATCCGAATTTCCCCAATGAAAATGGCGGGCTATTTTTTCCCTTTCCTGTTTTTTCTGGCCATAGCTGCCTTCAGCTGCCCAATCGTGAACTTGACCTTCTTTTTAATTCGCGGAACCCACGTATGCATAATGCACCAACTTTCCGGCAGCGAAGCTTAAATCGAAAATTCCCCGCATACCATCCATCCGGAGCCATCGCCACCTAAATTAATCGGAACCTAACGATCTTATGGGAGCGCATCCCTTAAATAATTGTCGGCTTGGAATACTATCGTAAACGCAGGGGAATAACGAAATGGCGACAAGGATACAGAAAATTTCAGATACCTTGACTCCCTTTACCGGCCTTTTGATAACCGCGCTTGCCATCCTGCTATTCTTTTCCGTGCTGAGGGCAAGCCTTTTCACGGACGTGCCCGAGGAGAAGAAAATCTGGTTCGAGCTCTCGTTCCTTCTTCTTGCCGCGGTGCTTGCGGAGCTTCTTGTAGTATACCTTAAGCAGCCCTCCGTAATGGTGCTGCTTCTCCTAGGCGTTGCAATATCACCTAGCGCTTTGGAGATAGGCTATCCATTCGTTTCGGGAATATTGTCATGGCTATTTTCAGCAACGGGCATACAATACACGCTTCCCTCAAAGATCCCAAGCCTCGTCCCCACCGAAGGGATGGTTCGCATATTTGCCCAGCTCGGAGCGATTATCCTTCTTTTCAAAATCGGCCTCCACTCCGAAATCAAGCAGATTTTCAACATCAAGAATTTGATCGTGGGCTTCCTTGGGATCATTATCCCCTTCCTGGCTGGCTTCTACTATGGCTCCCTTACGGGCCACGGCATCAATTACTCCATGTTCCTTGGCGCCGCATTGACGGCAACCAGCGTAGGGATAACTGTCGCAGTGCTAGAAGAGCTTAAGGTGCTTGGAAAGCCATTTGCGAAGGTGATTCTTGGCGCCGCGGTAATAGATGATATTCTAGCTCTTTTGGTGCTGAGCCTTCTGAATGATTTCCCCGAGCAGCTTACAGCTGAAACACTATCCCCCCTAGCTGCAGTGGTTGCAACCGCGTTCATTTTCGTGGTGGGCGGAATACTTGTCGGGAAATACGTGGTGAAGAGGTATTTTGACAAGGCCCTCATCGATGACAAGATCGCAAACACGACCTTCCTTGGCGTCCTGGCTTATGTGCTTCTTTACGCATATATCGCCGAATTCATTGGGCTTTCGGCAATCGTTGGCGCATTCATTGCGGGAATAACTTTGAACTACAGCCGATTGACGGAAAAACTCTTCGAACTCTTTTACCCTCTTGAGGCTTTCTTCACGCCGGTATTCTTCATTTCCCTGGGGATGCTCGTGAACATTCCCGCCCTTTTCGATAATTTGACCCCGATAATCATAATCACAATTGTGGCGATTGCAAGCAAAATATTGGGCTGCGGGGCCGGCGCCTTATTGACGGGAACAAAGCTAAAAGAGGCGGTCGTTGTTGGAATCGGAATGGTCCCACGAGGAGAGATTGCACTCATCATCGCACTTTTCGGTCTTACCGCAGTGACCGCAACTGGCGCACCGGTACTCACTGAATCGGAGTATTCGATAATCGCATCCATGGCCTTCCTGACAACGATTATCATCCCATGGCTGTTGAACAAGGCAATTGCACGGAATAACAACAAAGCCAAGGGATAGGGTGCTGGCCAATTGAACTTATTTTATTTTTCAGGGAAGCACATTTTCTTTGCCAATGCCTATGTCTAAAAAAATAAATGGTCGATCAATCCAATATGACAATCACCGCAAAAAGGTTCATCGTTCTGGGCATCAATTGCAAGGCATGTTGCACAACGATCGAAAGGGCGCTGCGGAAGATGGATGGGATCAAGCGCGCGGATATGTACTTCAACAAGGGAACCTTGGAGGTAGAATTCGAGGGCGGCAAGGAAGCTGAAAAAAAGATTTTAGCGAAAGTGAGGAT